>JAKSPY010000025.1 GCA_024404445.1 Clostridia bacterium | reverse complement strand
TTCAAAATTTCACTTCGATTTTATGAGTTTTGCGGAGGATATGAGCTATAACAACGGTCCGATGATCTCGGAGGCGCTTTTCGATGAGTTTTTACTGCCGTATTACGAAAGACTGATACCGGAATTGCATCGCCGCGGATGCAAGGTGGTAATAGACACCGACGGCGACGTGACCATGATGATACCGTGGCTGATGCGCGCCGGTATCGACGGGGTCCTGCCGTTGGAACGTCAGGCGGGTGTCGATATTTGCGCCCTGAGAGATAAATACCCGGATTTCCTTTTCATCGGCGGATACGATAAAATGGTGATGACGCGCGGCGAGGCGGATATGCGTGCCGAGTTTGAACGCCTGCTGCCGGCAATGCGGAAAGGCGGCTTCATCCCCTCGGTCGACCACCAGACGCCGCCCGGTGTATCGCTGGAAAACTATCTGATATACGTCAGACTGCTGAAAGAGTACACCGAAAAAGCGACAAAATGACCGAGACGATTGTGTATTATCCATAATATATTATTTTAATATTTGTGGATTTATACAAATATCGCATTTATTCCATTTTGGATTTGATTTATACCCACTGTTGGTGATATAATACTTAATAAGTTTGCAGAGGTGTTTCTTTGCGTGCCCGGCTTCGGGCAGTGTTATCAATTTCTCGGAGGAATTCAATGAAAAGAGTTTTTGCAATGCTTCTTGCCACGGCTATGCTTGCCGTTGCACTTTGCTCGTGTACCACTGTTGTATATGATGACGACGGCGACATCAAGTATCCGGGTGCCGTGATCGATATTTATTTGGGCACAAAGCCGTCGAATCTCGATCCTGCGGTCGCGTATACCGATGAAAATGCGGTAAAGATCCTGTCGCTCATTTTCCAGGGGTTGACGAAAATCAACTCGAAAGGTAAGCTGGAAAAGGCGCTCGCCAAAAAATGGGTAAAGTCCGTCAATGCCGATGGGTATACCACACTGACGGTCACTCTCAAGGATACATATTGGAGTGACGGCACAAAGGTGCAGGCAAACGATATCGTTTACGCCTGGAAGCGCATTCTCGATCCCGAATTCCAATCCACGGCGGCTTCGTTGCTTTATGCCATCTACGGCGCAAAGGATGCGAAGCTCGGTAAGATCGGTATCGACGATATAGGTCTTTGCGCTCTCGGCTCGACGAAATTCCAGATAGTCTTTGAGCCGGGTGCCGACGTAGATGAATTCTTATTCAACACAGCCAGCATCGCGCTTGTTCCCCTTCGTGAGAACAAGGTCGATCCCTATAAAACGACTTGGTCGTATTCCAGCCGTGACCTTTCAACAAACGGTCCGTTCCGTCTGAAAAAGTTCACGGGTACGACGTCGACCGGTGCCGCGGACAGTAAGACACAGATAGTCCTCGAAAGATCAAAGTATTATTATCTGAAGCAGGACGTCCACACAGAGGCACCCGATAAGTACGTCACACCTTACCGTGTTGTCATCCACTTTGAGGAAGCGCTGGACTATAATGTTGTCAGCTCATCCAGCCTTGACGATGACATATTCACGAAGTTCCAGAACGAAAAGATCTATTATGTATCCACGCTGACACCCGAAACGGCCTCCGCGTACGGTAAGAGCGCAAAGACGCAGAAGCTCGCATCGACGTATTCGTATTATTTCAACCTCAAAAACGCGGCCCTTGCTAATACAGCGGTCCGTCAAGCACTTTCTGCGGCACTTGACAGAAAGTATGCCGCTTCTCTCGTAGCCGGTGCCGATGCCGCAACGGGACTTATCCCGAAGATGGTTTTTGAAACGGACAGCGGTTCATTCAGAAAGAAGGGCGGCGACGTGATCGGCACGACCGGTTACGACGCGGCTATGGATATACTCGACGCGGCAGGCGTTAAGCCGTCGTCGTTCAGTGAGCTTTATCTCTATTACCTCACGGATGAGGTCAACGACAGCTACGCATCGGCGAGCCTCGGATTTTACAGTAAGGAAAAGGCTCTTGCTACCTATGCTAAACAGGCGTGGGAGGAGCTGGGCTTCAAGGTCGTTCTTAAGGGCTGTTCCTCGATCGAATACGAGCAGTGTATGAAGGACGGCTCATTCGACATTATCGGACTTGACTATCAGATGCTGTCGGCATATGCTTTATACGCGCTTGCACCTTTTGCAATGCCATTCAGCGGCAATGTTGATATCACGTCTGTCACGACTGATGACGAGGGCAATGAGTATTACACCGCGCTTCCGCATATTACGGGATACAACAGTGCCGAGTACGATGAGCTGATCGAAACGGCATGGGCTACCGAGAACAAGAAAGAAAGAGCACAGCTTCTGCACGACGCGGAAAAGTTGCTTATTTCCGATGCTCCGATCGTCCCCGTCGTATTCAACGGCGAAACGTACGTCGTTTCCGGCGTTCTTTCCGGTCTGACGACAGATTACTTCGGCTCAAAGAGCTTTACAAAGGCAAAGCTGAAGAATTACACGAAGTACCTCGAAACACAGGAATAATATTATTGATTAAAGGGAAAGCGCCGTCGCTTTCCCTTTTGATTGGAGATAATCATGAAAAAATATCTTTTACCGAGAAACGGACGATTCTATAGGGCCAATATGCATATGCACACTACGCTGTCGGACGGAAAAATGACGCCGGAGGAAACGAAAGCGGAGTATAAGGAAAAAGGCTATTCCATCGTGGCATTTTCCGATCATGAGGCTCTCATACCTCACCCGGAGCTTGCCGACGGCGAATTTCTGCCGTTGACCTCATACGAAATATCCGTCAATGAGCGCGGCAGAACGGGGCAGGAGAGAAGAACGTACCACCTCAATCTGTTCGCCCCCGTTATGAATACCCGCACCAGCGCCTGCTTTAACGACTCGTGTATATTCACTCCGCATATCCGCGAGGCGATGCCGAGGGAGGCCTATTCCATCCAGCCGATAGAAAGGGAATACAGCACCGATTGCGTCAACAAGCTGATTGCCGCCGCGAATGCCGAGGGCTTCCTCGTTTCGTATAACCACCCGTTCTGGTCCGTGCAGAATTATACGGATTATATCGGACTGCGCGGTCTGTGGGGCATTGAGGTGTATAACACCGGATGTTACCGTGTGGGGTACCCCGATACCTTCGTGCCCGTTGACGATATGGCAAAGGCGGGGCAGAGGGTCTTCCCGTTGGCCACTGACGACGCGCATCAGCTTGCCGATTGCTTCGGCGGCTTCCTTATGGTCAATGCGCCGCGCCTCGAATACGCCGACGTTATGCAGTCGCTCAGAAACGGCGATTTTTATGCCTCGACGGGCCCGGAAATCAAGGAAATGGTGTACGAGGACGGATATCTGCACGTGCTCACATCACCGTGTGCGCACATTGATCTCAACACTGAGCGCAGATATGCGCGCTTCCGCACGGGGCCGTTCGGAACTACCGTACAGGGCGCGACGTTTGATCTGCGTGAGTACATGGCGGACTGCGAAAAATACGGCGGAAACAAATTCATCAGACTGTCTGTCTATGACGGTGCCGGCAGGGTGGCATATACACGGCCGTACTTCATAGACGAATTGACAAAATAAAGACAAAAAACAGATACACCCTGCGGCGATTTACGGTCCGCAGGGTGTATTTTCATATTAACGTATAATCTCTTTCAAACAGGGCATCGCATATCTGCGCCTTCAACTTGTCCGGGCTGACCCTGTCGACCAGCATTTTGGTGACAAAGGCACGCGTTTTCCTGTCGTATTTCGGCAGCCTGTTGTTGACGGTCAGCTGACGTAACTCACGCCTCCACAACAGCTTCAATTGGTTTTTCAGGCTGACCTTCGGATTCGGTAAAGCCTCACGCGCCGATCTGATTATCGGCTCGGCTTCCGTCTGATCCGCGTACAGTATTCCCCAATACAGCGGCACGTGCTGTGCCGCGTGACGCAGATGGGATGAGCCGACAAGTATATAGCACAGATCGCAGTATTTGTCGTAATCCGATACCTGTGTTTTCAGCCGTGTATACGTGTCCGCATCGCTTTTGATCTCTATTCCGATTATCTTTTCGGGTATGACGGCCAAAACGTCGGAACGCGAATTACCCACTGTTTTTTCCTCAAACGTGCGTATTTTGCCGTAGTTTTCATCCAGGTAGTCAAACAGGAGTATACGGATATCCCCGTCAAACAGTATCGGTCTTTCCGTATCCATCAGCGTCTGTATTCCTTAGGCGAGAACAGCATGAGAACAGGGAACAGCTCCAGACGGCCGGCGATCATGTCAAAGGAGAGGATCAGCTTTGATACTCCGCTGTAATCGGCGAATACTCCGCCGGACAGCTTTCCGAGGCCGGGACCCACATTACCGAGGCAGGTCATAACGCCCGTGAAGTTAGCCTCGAAGCCGAAATCGTCAAATATGCTGACTGCAAGTGCCGAGATCGCGAACAGACCGACGTATGCCGGCAGATATGCCCCGGTGGATCGCACGAGCGCGCTGTCAAGCGGCTTGCCCTCGAATTTTGACGAAACAACGGCATTGGGCGAGATCAGCCGGCGTATTTCCGCCCGCGCGCCCTTGATGAGTATGATCACACGCGCTATTTTTATACCGCCGCCGGTAGACCCGGCGCATGCGCCGAACAGGATCAGCACGAGCAGAACGAATTTCGATAAAGTCGGGAAGGTACCGATATCGGCAGTCGCGAATCCGGTCGTCGTGATGATCGATGAAACCTGAAAAAACGAAATGCGGAAAGTCTTTTCGAACGTGCCGTATATCTTATACAGATTGACGGTCAGTATCGCCGTCGATACGGCTATCACGCCGAGGTAAACGCGGAGCTCTTCACTGCCGAGTGCCTCACGGACTTGTCCGACGAGAATGAGATAAAAGATATTGAAATTGATTCCGAACAGTATCATGAACACGGCGATCACGTACTCCGCATACGCACTGTTGTAGCCCGCGATGCTCGCGTTTTTGATCGAAAAGCCGCCCGTGCCCGCAGTCGAGAACGAGTTGACTATGCTGTCGAATACCGGCATACCGCCGCAAAGCAGAAAGATGAATTCTATCAGCGTCAGTCCGATGTAAATACCGTATAATATACGCGCGGTGACTCTGAGCTTTGACACTATCTTACCGACCTGCGGGCCTGTGGACTCGGCCTTCATCAGGAATATCGACTGTGTTTCACGCTCCGGCATTATCGCCAGCATGAAGACCAGCACTCCCATACCGCCTATCCAATGCGTCAGACTGCGCCAGAACAGGATACCCATCGGCAGCCCCTCGATCACGGTCAGTATCGTCGCACCCGTGGTCGTGAATCCGGACGCCGTCTCAAAAAATGCGTCGATGCAATTCGGTATCGCGCCGCTGATAACAAACGGGGCCGCACCGAAAAATGACATGACAAACCACGATAAAGCCACTACCGCAAACGCGTCCTTTGCATAAAAGTGCGTGTTCTGCGGTTTTTTTATCGTCAGCGGTATACCGATTGCCAATAAAACGGCGATCGGTATCAGGAATGCCAGCTGCAGGCGTTCGCCGTAGATGAACGATACGCCCAGCGGCAGTATCATCAGTGTCGCCTCGATCTTACATATCTGACCCAACAGATATGCCACCATAGCAAAACTCATACGCGTCCCCCTTACGCCAAGATCTCGTCAAGATTTCTGAGGTAGAGGTCGCTGGATACGACGGCGACGCTGTCGCCGACCGCCATGGTGTCATTACCGCCGGGAATAAGCGTCTGCCCCGCGCGCACTATGCACGCGATAAGCAGATTGTTTTTCTTTTTCAGCTCCTTCAGCGGGATATGCGTGCACGCGCAGTCCTCCGTGACAACGAATTCCACAGCCTCGATGCTGTTGTCGAACAGCTTATACAGGGTCTGCACGGATGAGCTGTCGTTGCTTTCCTGTGAGCGCACGTATTTGACGATATGGTTTGCGGTCAGATCCTTCGGTGAGATCGCATTATCGACCGAAAGCTCATTTATGACGCGAAGAAGCGATGAATTGTTGACCTTCGTGATGATCGACGGGACTTGCTTTGAACGCGCCAGAAGCGAAATTATTATGTTTTCCTCGTCGATGCCGGTCAATGCGACGCACGCATCGTACTGCCCCAGTCCCTCCTCGTCCATGAGTGAGTCGTTAGTGCCGTTTCCGCATATTACCGTGGCCTTGGGGAATGTTTCACTGAAGCGCTCGCATTTATCGCGGTCCTGCTCGACTATTTTTATTCTGAATCCGCTGTCGATCAGCTGACCGACAAGGTAGTACGCTGTCGTAGAGCCTCCGACGATCATCGCCGAATGTACGCGTTGCTTGGAGAGGCCGAGCGTTTTGAACAGCTTTTCCAGCTCAATATGTGACGCGGTTATATGCACTCTGTCGCCGGTCTGCAGTACGAATCGACCGTCGGGAATGATCGTTTTTTCACCGCGCTGTACGGCACATATCAGCACCTTGCATTTCAGCCTTGACGACAGCTCACTCATTTTTACGCCCTCAAGGGGGGAGTGATCCTCGACTCTCAGCTCGACGAGGTCGGCACGTCCCTTTGCAAAGCTGTCGATCTTTATCGTGCGCGACGAACGCAGGATACGCGATATTTCATTGGCCGCGTCAAGCTCCGGGTTTACTACCATGCTTATGCCCAACTCCTGACGCATGAACGCGAGCTGTTTTGAATACCTTGTCTCACGCACGCGCGCCACCGTGTGGCGCGCCCCCAGCTTTGAGGACAGCAGACAGCACAGTACGTTCAGCTCATCGTTGGCCGTGGTGGCTATGACGATGTCGGCCTTTTGCACGCCGGCCTGCCGCAGTGTGTCGATATTGGCACCGTTTCCGCTGATGCCGAGAACGTCGTACTTGCCGACGATCGTTTCGATCAGCTCCTTATCTGTTTCGATCAGCGTTATGTCGTGACCCTCTTTCGTCAGACAGCTGACAAGCGCATCGCCGAGCTTGCCCGCGCCGATAATAATAATGTTCATCAAATCCTCCTGATCGGTAAAACTTACAAATCTATGCACAGTATAATATCACAACGTCTCCCGAAATTCAAGGCAAATAGCGCATTTCCGGTCACAACGGTGAAAAAACGGGTGACGAAATGAGTCGCATGATCTATCTTTTGCCCAGCTCACGGCAGTATTCGTCGTACCACAGACATGAATCCACCGGTGTGTTCGGCGGGATGTGGTTTCCGACAGCCATTATGAAGCCGGGACATTCACGTCCGATATCCATACAGCGTGCGACCTCGCGCCGTATGGCATACTTGTCTCCCGTCAGCAGTATGCGGGTGTCGGCGTTTCCGACAAATCCGTGGGTTTTGCCGTATTTTGCGGCGATGTACGCCATATCGGTAGTCGGTTCAAGCACGAATGAATCTATGCCGCAGGCGGCAATATCGTCAATGAACGCGGTGTAATTGCCGTCTGAGGTAAACATGATCTTTTTGCCCGTTCCGTGCAGATGTGCAAATAGCCGTTCATACGCAGGAAACAGATAACGGCGATACCACGCCGGTTGCATAAAGGGTCCCTCTGTCCACACTATGTCGTCGTGTATCATCACGACGGGAGCCTTGCATCCGGCGAGTGCCGTGAAAAACCTCTCCATCCACATCGAATAACGTGTGAAGAAAGCGCCGAATTCATCCGGATCCTCTCCGGCGCACGTCAGAAGCATATCCCAGCCGAGCATTTCGATCATGCCGGACATTCCGGTAATATATGTGCCGGTCATATTCACCACGTCAGGGGCAAATGCCTCCTTTGCGTCGTAGTGTCGGTCAAACATACTTGTCAGCTCGTCCTGAGTGTAGTACGGCAATTGCTCCAACGGGTCAAACGCGAATACGTCCTCCGGATCGTCAAAAAACGTGAATACGTTCGTATCCCTGTCCGATCCGTCCTTATTGTACACCGCATGACCCATCGACGAACGGCATGTGCCGAGGTGTGTCCTGTTGGCCATAGTGTTCCACGCCATACAGATGTCCCATTTCTTCATAAACAGACGCTTGGCGTCGTCGTCCACCTCATTACAGCCCGTGACACGGCGAATGAGATCATCGTGCATCAGTACCGAATACTCCATACGTGCGACGTGATCCGTCATCTGCATATTCAGGGCGGCCATCCCGTATTCACGATTCGTCATAGTTTTTTCTCCGTCTTATTTATTTCTTACGTATTATACAGTAATTATTCCGATAAGTCAAGATGACCGTATCCGTCAGTCATACGCGGATCTTTTCACCAAATCATGACATATTATTTCACATGACGCACGCGTATGACAATATCGTCAACGACGCGCCGGAATGATCCAATAAAAACAATTTTTTTACGGCGCAGACGGACAGCTTTCGCATTTTTCACGCTATATAATACGGTTGTGTAAAATGACAGGAGGTTAAAAATGGCAGTTGATTCAAGATTGGCGCGTACACACGCAAGGACCGTCGGCAGGACGGCACTGCGTATGGTGACGGTGTATCCGGCGCTGGTATTTGCGGGCGTCGTGCTTACATCCGCGGAAACATTATTCGGGACAAGACCCTTTGGGTTGGCGCTGTGCTGTGCCGTGACGGACAGCCCGCTGGCCGCCGCCGTCGGCGTTATCGCATATTCGGTTTATTTCGGCATAGAAACATACCCCATGGTGATCGCGGTGGCGGTGGCGATATTCATTCGCCTGATAGGTGCCGTGGCATCGGCCGGCGTTATCGGATTCGTGCGCTCCGGCGCAAGGTTTACCGACGGCATAAAAACCCGTATTCTGGCGGCGGTGCTGTCGCCCGTCGTGATGTCTGCGTCGCAGGTGGTCAGCGGCACGCTGTATAACTCGGCACCGACCGCGGCTGTATTCGTGACATCGGTCTGCGTCGCGTCGACTATCGCGCTCACGTTCTATTTTGACGCGAGGTACAGGCACACTACATACAAGGACGCAGGCCTTATCGTTTTCGGTATCGCCGTGTCGATCGCACTGTCCGAATATGAGATATACCATACGCCGGCATCGCTTTTGTTTGCGCTCATTTTCGCCGCGGCGGCGGGCTATTCCCGCGGAGCGTCGGTCGGCGCGGTCGCCGGATTGATCGCGGGCATCGGTTGCGGGATAGGATATTTGCCTATGACTGCGCTTTTCGGCTTTGCGTGCGGCGCGTTTTATTCAGTCGGAATGCCGGCGGGTATGCTGACATCCGTTGCGCTGTATTTTGCCGCCGGTGTGTACATATACGGTATAGAGGAATACCTCGTCTATCTGCCGCCTGCCGTATTGGCGGGGCCGTGTGTGCTCATTCTGTCGTTGACCGGAATTATTAAGCCCGTGAAAAGATTGGTGCCCGTTCTGCGTGACAGCAGCGGAGATATTTTATACCGTCTGCGTGAGCAGGACGGCGAAAGGAGAATGGAAATGATATCAAAAACGATGACAGCACTTTCAGCCATGATAACGGGGCTGACGGATAAATTGCGCCGCCCGTCGATAACGTCATTTGAAACGATGTGCCGTGACGTATGGCGCCGCAATTGCTCTGATTGTCCGAACGAATGCGGATGTCACGATATGAATTCCATTCCCGGTGATGACGTGATCGACAATATCGCCTCCAGACTGCTGGCCGGCGGGAAGGCCGACAGGACTCGGCTGAATGAGCTGACGGGCGCAAAATGCCCGAAGACCGATAAGATAACGGATGAATTGAACGACGGCGCGGAAAAGCTGGTCACGGACGCGATCCGCGCGGACAAAACCGAGATATTTGCCTCTGACTATGAGGCGACGGCGTCGATCATCGCCGATGCCGTCGCGCAGAGCAATACCGCGTACACTGTCGATACGTATCTGACCGAAAGACTGCGCCGTGCGTTCTTGCGTGAGGGTCTGGCAACGGAAAACCTGATCGTGTGCGGCACAAGAAAGAAATTCGTTATTGCCACGGGCACGGAACTTCTCAATTCCGGTCTCGGGGCAGACGATATCAGCCGCCTGTGCAAAAAGATCACGGGAACTGATTTCGGCGCGCCGGTATTCTCGATCGACGGCGCGTGCGCATCCATGACCGTTGACGCTTTGCCGAGATTCAAGGTGACGTACTCCGGCAGGCAAAACGCGAAGGACGGCGAAGCGGTAAGCGGTGACAGCACCGCCACACTCGAAAATCGTGACGGGTATTTCTATTCCGTGATATGCGACGGAATGGGCAGCGGGGAGGAGGCGGCTTTCACCGCGAGGATATGTAAGGTGTTCCTGGAAAAAATGCTGGAATGCTCAAACTCAAAGACCACGGCGCTGAAAATGCTGAATACATTCATACGCAACAAGGGTATAGAATGCTTTGCCTCGATCGACCTTCTGGAGATCGATCTTATGCTCGGACGCGCCACGTTTCAGAAAAACGGTGCTGCCCCGTCGTACGTTTTGCGCGGGCATGATCTTTTTAAGATCACGGCGAGCACGTTCCCCGTCGGCATAGTCAAGGATATTTCCGGCGAAACGACGGAATTCGATATCGATGACGGCGACGTCATAATAATGTGTTCGGACGGCGTCGCACAGGACTTTGACGTTTCGGCGTCGCTGGACCCCACGTGGTTTGTCACGTTCCTTGAGGACGAATGGACCGACGACCTCGAAATAATGGCGGAACGTATCTCACACGCCGCTACGGTGCAGAATCACCGACGCGACGATATAACAGTACAGCTGATCCGTGTCGAGCGCGTAGGAGAGGACGCGAAGCCGAAGATCAGACTGAAATCCACAGAGCTAACTCCGATAAAGTCTTCCTGACGAAAAGCGCCGCGGTTTTGCCGCGGCACTTTTCGTTATTGCGGGTTTGCCCCGACGTGTCGGTATCTGTACCGGCAACACTCCACAGGCTGATGACTCAGCTGTATGCCTTCATATCGGTGATGACGTGTTCGCCGTCGCTGTCAAGTATCTCCAGCGTGAATCTCAGCGTTCTGACGGCAGGGAAGCGGCAGATGGCCTTGTGACCGATCGTTTCGCCCTGCCATACGCAGTATTTGTTATCTGAAATCGGGTTGCGCGACGGTATATGCGCGTACAACTTATATCTCATGATGCTCTGACCACCGGTCACGTCTTCTTTAATTATTATACTGCGGACGGGAGGGATGAAGTCGGTATCGCGGATGAGCATTCTTTCCACGTCGGTATACTCTATTGAGTAGGTATTGTCGCCGGTCTTTTTGATATCTCCGAATGACGACAGCGGAGAAGCGTATCGTCTGTCTATTTCGGCGCGGAGCTCAGTCAGTCTGTCGCGGTCGCGCGCGCTGATCAGACCCGTATCGTCCGGTCCGACGTTCAGAAGCAGGTTTGCGCCTCTGCCAACGGACATTTCATACATACCTATCAGCTCTTCGACTGATTTTATGGAATGTTCGTCCTTATCGTAGAACCAATGACCGCGCAAACGGCAGTCGCATTCGTCGGGGGCAAATCTCGTGACCTCTTGCCCCATGACGTCTATCGTGCGGGTGTAGAAGTTGGGCTGACGGGCGTATCCGTCCTCGTTACCGCACCACAGCGTATCGGGATCCCACATACCGAAAACCAATATATCCGGTTGCATCGTTCTGATCGCGGTGATGATGCGCTTCTGATCATACTTGTGCCCGGCCGAGCCGCACCCGTCAAACCAAAGATAGTCGATCTTACCGTAATTCGTCAACAGCTCGCCTATCTGATTGATGAAATAATCGTCGTATTCGCTTTCCTTGTCGAACTTAACTGCCGTCGATCCCCATTGTGCGGGCGAGTAATACAGTCCTGTCGCGACGCCCTCGGCACGGCAGGCGTCTGTGAATTCGCGGACTACGTCACCGTGACCGCCCTTCCACGGCGACGCTTTTACGCTGTATTCCGAATATGCGGTCGGCCACAGGGCGAAGCCGTCGTGGTGCTTGGTCGTCATTATCGCGTATTTCGCGCCGAAGTCCTTTGCCGTTCTTATCCATTGACGGCAGTCGAGCATCGTGGGCATGAATGTTTCCGCGCTCATCTCTATTCCGTCCCAATCGCGATGGCCGGTATTGAATGTTCTGATGCCGAAATGGAAGAACATTCCCACCTCCCAATCGAGGAATTTCAGCTGTTTTTCGGTTGGCTTCGTTTTCATGGTCTACCTCCGCCGTTTTTTTATTATAGTATCACACCGGACGCCGTATGTCAACCGAAAAAGCCTGACTGCAAAAAGCGAGATAAAACGAGTTTTAATGAGCAAAACGGAGTAAAACGGAGTTATGTCGGTTGTTACCGCCGCTTTACGCGGTTTTACATGGGTTTTACTTGGAATTTTTGCGAAAAATCGCGGATTTTTTTAGAAAAACTATTGCATTTTGTAAATTTATCTGTTATAATGCGCTCGTGAATCGGTCGGGGCATATGCCTTTACCGCAGTTTCCCTATATTTTTACAATATTCAGAAATATTCACGGCACTTTTTAATGCACGGAAAAGCAAGCTTTTTCGTGCCTTTTTTGAAGCTTGACAACTCTTGCGGTTGTACGGGCGCGTGGGGCGAGCGAAAGCAAAGGGACGCGCAAAAAATATTATTAAAAAGTGAGAAATGAAAATGAGCGGCAAAATCATCGAACTGAAAAACATCTCAAAGAGCTTTAGCTCTGATCAGCCCGTCCTTAACGATATATCATTGTATATACGCGATAAGGAATTCATCACCCTGCTTGGTCCCTCCGGTTGCGGTAAAACGACGACATTGCGTATCATCGGCGGATTTGAAACGCCGGACAGCGGCGAGGTCTTTTTCGAAGGAAAGAAAATCAACGACCTGCCTCCGTATAAACGCCAGGTCAATACTGTTTTCCAGCGTTACGCCCTCTTTCCCCATCTGAACGTATTTGAGAATATCGCGTTCGGTCTTCGTCTGAAAAAAGTCAGTGAGCCTGAGATCGTCAGACGTGTGCACGAAATGCTTGAGCTTGTCAATCTGCGCGGGTTTGAAAAAAGAAACGTCAATTCGCTTTCCGGCGGACAACAGCAGCGTGTCGCCATCGCGCGCGCTCTGATCAATGAGCCGAAAGTGCTTTTGCTCGATGAGCCTCTCGGAGCATTGGATCTGAAGCTCCGCAAGGATATGCAGAATGAGCTGAAGGCACTGCACGAGCGTGTCGGCCTTACGTTCATATACGTCACGCACGATCAGGAGGAGGCACTGTCGATGTCGGATACCGTCGTCGTTATGGCAGACGGAAAGATACAGCAGATCGGCACTCCTACTGAAATTTATAATGAGCCCGTAAACGCCTTCGTGGCAGATTTTATCGGCGAGTCCAATATCCTCGACGGAATTATGATCGCCGACAAGACGGCAAAATTCGCCGGCCATACATTTGCCTGCGTTGACTCCGGTTTTCAGCCGAATGAGGCGGTCGATATTGTTGTCCGTCCGGAGGACGTGGATATTGTGCCGGTGGAAAATGGTATGTTATCCGGTATCGTGACGTCTGTGACATTCAAGGGCGTCCATTGGGAGATCATAGTAGACATACAGGGCTTCAAATGGATGGTGCAGACGACGGACTATTGCGCACCCGATTCCGTTATCGGACTGTATATTGAGCCCGACGCGATCCATGTAATGAAAAAATCGGAATACTCCGATATGTTCGGCGATTATTCCACATTCTCAGACGAATTCGATGAGCTGTCCGTCGCGAACCCCGCGTCGGAAGAAGAACAGGAGAATGATAAGGAATGAAAAAACGTTCTTTTATCGAGGCGTTTGCCGCCGTTCCGCACCTTGTGTGGATGCTTCTGTTCATCGCGGCGCCTTTGATTTTTGTCATTTATTTTGCTTTTACCGATACATACGGCAATTTCACATTTGACAATATCACGATGCTGCAGAGCTATGCGCAAATATTCCTGCTGTCAGTTTGCTTCGCGTTGATTGCGACCGTGATCTGTCTGGTGATCGCATATCCTCTGGCATACTGTATTCTGCTTATGCCGCGCAAAACGCAAAAGTTGCTCGTGGTCATCGTGATGCTTCCGATGTGGATCAGCCTGCTTATCCGCACCTATTCGCTGATGGCACTTATGGATAACGGCGGACTGATCAATTCGCTTCTTGAGATCATCGGCCTGCCGAAAATGAAATTGATCGGCACATCCGGCGCGGTCATTCTCGGCATGGTATATGATTTCCTGCCGTATATGGTACTGCCGATATACTCCGGAATGTCAAAGCTGGATTTCCGCTGCATAGAGGCGGCGCGCGATCTTGGTTGCAACGGTATACAGACGGTTTTCCGCGTTGTACTTCCGCTGACGACGCCCGGTATTATTTCGGGTATCACGATGGTATTTGTGCCTTCGATCAGTACGTTCTATATTTCGCAGAAGCTCGGCGGCGGCTCATTCGACCTTATCGGCGATACGATCGAACGCCAATTCCAGAACGTCGGCACGTACAATATCGGTGCGGCGATCTCGCTTGTCATGATGATACTTATACTTATTTCCGTCGCGATAATGAATAAGTTCACCGACGACGATGAGGGGGTATTGTGATATGAAAAAGCTGTCAAGGATATATATGTGGGTGATATTCGCTCTTCTGTATTCGCCGATCATCGTCCTTATCGTTTTCTCATTCAACCGCGCAGGCTCGCTCAACCATTTTTCCACGTTCTCGCTATACTGGTATGCGGAGCTTTTCCGCGACTCTTCCGCACTGTCGGCACTGAAAAATTCTCTGATACTCGCGGTCAGCTCATCAGCGCTTGCCACGGTCATCGGCACATTCGCGGCCCTCGGCCTCGACAGAATGAGATCAAAATACATCAAGGGCATTATTAACTCAGTCACCAACATCCCGATGATGAACCCGGATATCGTCACAGGCGTTTCGATGATGCTTCTTTTCGTCGCCGCCATGTCGGTTACGAGGGTGCAATTCGGCTTTGTCACGATGCTTCTGGCGCATACGACCTTCAACCTGCCGTACGTCATTCTGTCCGTTCTGCCCAAATTCAAGCAGATGGATAAGCATCTGACGGAGGCGGCGCTTGACCTCGGTTGCACGCCGTTACAGATGTTTTTCAAGATCGAGCTTCCCTTTATCTCGTCGGGTATAGCATCGGGATTTATGATAGGCTTCACGCTGTCGCTTGACGATTTCGTCATCAGCCATTTCGTCAGCTCGCCCGATTTTCAGACGCTTCCGCTTTACGTTTACAATCAAACGGCGCACCAGGTCAAATTCAGTATGTACGCGCTGTGCGCTTTGATGGTATTCGTCATTCTCGGTCTGTTGCTTGCCGTCAACTTCCTCGGCTCACGCGGCAAAGAGAAGAAAGTCAGAATGAGGGATATCGTATGAAAAAGACAGTTTCTCTTCTGCTCATTGCGGCGCTTATGCTGTGCGCCTGCCTCGGATTTACGTCATGCGGCGATGAAGCCGAGGGTAGCGGCGGCACCGAAACGCTGTACGTCTATAATTGGGGCGAATATATTTCCGACGGAAGTGAGGATTCACTTGACGTCAACGCGGCGTTTGAGGACTATTGCCGCGAGGTACTCGGCAAAAACGTGAAGGTCAACTATTCCACATACGCGTCAAATGAGGATATGTACGCAAAGCTGTCCAGCGGTGCTGTCAGCTATGACGTCATCATCCCGTCGGACTACATGATCGGCCTGATGGCAGATCAGAATATGCTCATGGAGATCGACTTTGAAAACGACGTGCCGAACTATGAGTATATCGACGATCGTTTCAAGGGTCTTTATTACGATCCGGATGAAAAATATTCCGTACCTTACACATACGGCACGGTCGGAATTATATATAATACCGAGATAGTGCCGGAGGACGACGAGCATATCGGCTCATGGTCGCTGATGTGGGACGAGGATTATTCCGGCAACATCTTGCAATTCAATAACTCACGCGACGGCTTCGGCACGGCGCAGTATTACCTCGGCTACAGCGTGAACTCCGACGATCCCGCCGAATGGCAGGAGGCGCTTGAACTGCTCAAGGAGCAGAAGAACGTCGTGCAGGGTTATGTAATGGACGAAATATTCAATAAGATGAAGGGCGGTTCCGCGGCTGTCGCGGCATACTACGCGGGCGACTTCTTCACGATGTACTCCGATAATGACCGTCTCGCGTTCTATCATCCCGATGAGGGCACGAACGTCTTCGTCGACGCGATGTGTATACCGACGTGTTGCCGCAATTATGAGCTCGCGACCGAGTACATCAATTTCATGCTCAGCGAGGAGATAGCGGTCGCGAATGCGGAATATATCTGCTATGCGTCACCGAATATGCTCGTCGTTGAAAATGAGGAATATATCGAGTGCATGGAGGAGATACACCCCGATGCAATAACCATCCTCTATGATTTCGACATGGATAGTATGGAATTCTATCACGCGCTTCCGGACGAAACGAGAAATCTGATGAATTCTCTGTGGGAGGAATTGAAGATCGAAAGCGCTATCGGCACGGATATTTACATCATCTGCGTCGCAATAATCGCCGTGTTGCTTGCGCTTCTGTTGCGCAGAATAATCATAAAGCGCAGACGTCAATACTATTTTGATAAATTTATGAGAGAATCGGAGGCTGTGAAATAATGGAAACACGCAAACGCATAGTGAGAATAGTGATCGGCGTGCTGATCATTCTGATCGGACTTGTCGTTTTAGGTAACGCGATCGGTCTTTGGGATGTTGATCTGTTCCCTAAGGGCTGGTGGGCACTGGCACTTGCCGTTATGTTTTTGGTCATGCTGATAAACGACGGCCCGAATCTTGCCAATATCCTCGGTATCGTCATATTCGGTCTGCTGTTTGCCAAAAACTATCTGCCTGTGCTTGACGGCATTGATTGGTGGATATTGGTCGTGGCTTGTGCCGCGTTCGCGTTCGGAGGTAAACTTATCCGCGACGCCGTAAAGAAACAGGAACCGCCTAAAGACAAAGAATAATTCGCACGACAGGGACTGTAAATAAACAGCCCCGAAAAAAGCGAAAAAAGAAATCCGAAGCGAACTTTACCGGTTGCTTCGGATTTTTTGGGCTATTTATTTACAGCCCCTATTTGTATAAAAAACGGGAAAATAACGCAAAATATGAAAATAATAATGCAAAATATGAAAAATCGTCTTGACAAGGCATATGCTTTTCGTGTATAATACCTTCTGCGATTGTATCAAGATGCCGTTATATGCAACGCGACGGCAATGAAGGAGGTGTAGCAATGAAAAGAACATACCAGCCTAAGAAAATTCAGAGGCAGAAGGAGCACGGATTCAGAAAGAGAATGAGCACTGCCAACGGTCGTAAGGTGCTTAAAAGAAGACGCGCTAAGGGCAGAGCAAGACTCTCATACTGATTAAGCCTAAGAGAAAACGAAAGCCTGTGGCAAAACATAGGCTTTAATTTTTTATCACGGGCCATCGGAGGAATTTGTGAAAAGTATAGCAATTTCCGAGAATCACCTTTATAAAAAGGTTTATGCAAAGGGCGATAAAGTCAATTGCAGACATATTGTGGTATATGTTTTGACCGATTACCACGCATCGCGCCTCATGCGCGAGAATCCGCTGAAAACGAGAGTAAACCGTATCGGCCTTACGGTTTCCAAAAAGATCGGTAAGGCGGTCGTACGCTCCAGGGTCCGCAGGATCATCAGGGCGGCGTTGTATGCAGTGCAGGCGGAAAAACCGCTGAAAACCGGAAAGCTGATCGTTATCGTTGCAAAGGAATCGGCGGCCGGAGTGAAGAGTACTGACATTTTATGCGATTTGTACCGCGCTTTCGATAAGCTCGGTATGTTTGCGGCGTAATGCGTCACATCGCAATATTTTTAGTTAAGTTATACCGTAGGTTCATCTCCCCGTTGAAGCCGCCATGCTGTCGCTTCACGCCGACGTGCTCGCAATACGCGATCGAGGCGTTTGCCGAATGGGGCTTTATATGCGGGCTGGGACTTTCGGTGTGGCGTATACTCAGGTGCAATCCGTTTTGCCGCGGGGGATACGATCCCGTGCCGGAATGCCCATGGCACAGAAAGGCCGATAAGTCAAAAGATAAAGGAGAAAACAATTTATGACAGCCATATATTCTTTTTTTGGCACGATCCTTGAATTCTTTTCAAAATTGACGGGCGGCAGTTACCTTTTCGGTATTCTGATACTCGCCCTGATCATCAAGATACTGCTTGTACCGTTCGGAATAAAGCAGCAGAAAAATTCCGTTAAGCTCGCGCGTCTTCGCCCGAAGGAGGCCGCGATAAAGAAGAAATACGCCGGCAGAAACGACCGTCCGACGCAGACGAAGATGAACGAAGAGGTGCAGGGACTGTAC
>JAKSPY010000024.1 GCA_024404445.1 Clostridia bacterium | reverse complement strand
AAGAATTTTCATTTTATATTTCAAACATACTTGATAAATATTCCAAGATATGATATAATAAGGTTACAAAGAGAATAGCCAAAGAACAAACATCATGCTCGACAACAGTTATGTACGGATAAAATTATGATTGCCGAGTTGTTCTCGTACAGAAGTGAGGATTCTATGCGAGAGTTATTAGGATTATCATATTAGTTTTTAGCGCATAAAATGTTGGGGGAGATGTTGTCCTAATGTTTTTATGCGCTGTTTTGTTTAATATATTTTGGGAGGTGTTGCCGTATGAAAATCTAAATTTTCAGCTTACGAACTATGGCGTTCGAATAACCCCAACGCTATATAACTTATTAGTCAATAGAATTAATGAGGTGGGATAGAATGTGCAAAAGATTCATTATATTAATCTTTGCTATTAGCATAACTCTAATGCTTTTTGTTGGTTGCGAATCAAATGGTCAAGCAGAAGAAACGACCAGCATTCACGAAGTAGATGATTCCTACATTAGCGAAGTCGATGAAAACAAAATACCTACTCATCCTCTTTACTATTCAATTAAAGAAGACTATCCTGAGTATTTTTATCTTTGGCCCACAGTACATTTAGGAATGGTTATTGACAACGATTTACATAATTACAATGTGTATGGAAATATTTCTATCAAGACCACAAAAGCTGTTTATTCAAGTGGAGATAAATATATTTCAGCTGAAATCGTATTTCCCTCGGAAGGATACAGGGACGATGTTGAGGAAATTGGCATCTATGAGGATTTAGGATTAGAAAAACTAATCAATGGAGAGTGGGTACCCCTGCCATTTAAAGGTAATACGGATGTGCATTTCAACTTGTTGGTAGAATCTTACAAATATTATGATGTTGCTCTTATCTTAGATAATGGGAAGACAATAAACAAACAACTTAATACTGAATATCTCTACGAAACTTTGGGCGCTGGTCATTACAGAATTATCCTCTTTTTGGATGATGGCACCCAAAGATATGCGGAGTTCGATGTAGAATAAATGATTTTATACATCAAATCGAGTAGGTGAAATTTAATTCACCTCTCACACCACCGTACGTGCCGTTCGGCATACGGCGGTTCAATTCAAAATCAACTATGTTTCACCTTTAGGTAGTAATCGAAAAGACTGACTAAGCCTCGCTTGGTCAGTCTTTCTTTAGAAACAGCTCTTGCAAGTACAGATTTATTCCCGATCATTCGTGTGAACGACGGTATAATTTATCTGCGCCTCAAGATAGAAAATATCCGAAAAAGGAATATACTCGGTTTGTCTGTCGAATGACACGGTGAGCCGCCCCTCGGCTTTTCCGAGCTTTTCCGCGGCGCGGTCGAGCACCGAGATAATCCAGCTGACTTTGCTCGTCGTCGCAAATCGCTATCTTCAGTTTCATATCGGCGCCCTCCCTGCATATGTTTTTCGGATATTACGTGTTATCTGATTATTTGCTGTACTTTTCAGCCTGAGAATTGATGAGATCGGTGTCGGCAAAATAATCGATCTTCATAGCCGATTTGACCTCGGAAAGCGTCTGTGCCGCAACCTCGCGTGCCTTTTCGCTTCCCTTTTTCAGGATGTTATAGACCTCAGGTATATCCTTTTCGAACTCGTGACGGCGCGCACGGATAGGTTCAAGCGTTTCCTGCATTATGTTATTTAGGAATTTTTTGACCTTTACATCGCCGAGGCCACCGCGTGTGTAATGTGCTTTGAGTTCATCAAGGTTTGCATAGTCCGGCAGATAGCGTTCGAAATGCTCCGGCTTTGAGAACGCGTCGAGGTATGTGAATACCGCGTTGCCCTCAACGTGTCCGGGATCGCTGACCATCAGATGAGTCGGATCGGTATACATTCCCATGATCTTCTGCTTTATTTCGTCGGGATTATCGGAAAGGTAGATGCAGTTTCCGAGCGACTTTGACATTTTTGCGTGGCCATCCGTTCCGGGCAAACGCATACAAGCCGCCGTTTCCGGTAAAAGCGCGTCAGGCTCTACAAGCACCTCAGCATATGACTGATTGAATTTACGGACGATCTCACGTGTTTGCTCTATCATCGGCAGTTGATCCTCACCTACGGGAACAGTGGTTGCCTTAAACGCCGTAATGTCGGCCGCCTGACTTATCGGGTACGTGAAAAAGCCGACGGGGATGCTGGTTTCAAAGTTGCGCATCTGTATCTCGGCCTTGACGGTCGGGTTTCTCTGCAGGCGCGATACCGTGACCAGATCCATATAATAGAATGTGAGCTCACACAGCTCTGCAATCTGCGACTGTACGAGGATCGTCGATTTTGCAGGGTCGATACCGCACGACAGGTAGTCAAGCGCGACCTCAATGATGTTCTGTCTGACCTTCTCCGGGTTGTCGATGTTGTCGGTGAGAGCCTGAGCATCTGCGATCATAATAAAAGTCTTGGCAAATTTGCCGGAATCCTGTAATTCAACACGGCGGCGCAATGAGCCGACGTAATGACCTACGTGAAGCTTGCCCGTGGGGCGATCTCCGGTTAAGATGATTTTGTCCATAAATACCTCCGATGGTTGTATAGTTTTTTTGATTTTTATCGGAAATTGTCAAAAAGTGGTGACAAACGCCTCAAATGGTGATATTATATACGCAAAGTAAAGTGAGGGGATCAGAATGAGAAAAGCCGGAATATTATTGCCCGTATTCTCCCTGCCGTCAGAGTACGGCATAGGGTCAATTGGCCGTCATGCATACGATTTTATCGACCTTCTTACCAAATGCGGTCAGAAGTATTGGCAGATATTGCCTACAACGCAGACGGGTTACGGTGATTCGCCGTATCAGTCGCCGTCGGCATTTGCGGGAAATCCGTATTTTATCGACCTTGAAACACTGTGCGCCGAGGGGCTATTGACAAAAGATGAGCTGAAATCTGCAAAGAAACCGCAAGATTACATAGACTACGGTGCGCTGTTTTCTGAACGGTACGCACTTTTGAAATCGGCTTTTGCTCGTTTTATGTGCGATCTGCCTGACGATTATACGCAATTTACAGACAGAGAAAGCTATTGGCTGGATGATTACGCGCTGTTCATGGCCATCAAAGAGGCAAACGGCTACGCAAGCTGGCTTGAGTGGCCGGAAGAATTGAAGCTACGCACCGATATGGATGCGATCCGCGCCGAATACGCAGACCGTGCCGATTTTTGGAAATTCGTTCAATACAAATTCGATGAGCAGTTCACCGTAATGCACTCATACGCATCATCTGCCGGCGTGTCGATCATCGGTGATATGCCGATATACGTATCGACGGACAGTGCGGACGTTTGGGCAAACCGCGCGGTTTTCTGCCTTAACGAGCATGGTCGCCCGACAGAGGTCGCGGGCGTGCCGCCGGACTATTTTTCAAAAAGCGGCCAGCTGTGGGGAAATCCGCTGTACGATTGGGACTACGCAAAGAAAACGGATTACGCGTGGTGGAAGCTTCGTCTGAAAAAGGCGTTTTCCATGTTTGACAGGGTCAGAATAGACCATTTCCGTGGTTTTTACGATTATTACTCGATCCCGTACGGGGCGCACGACGCAACGATCGGCAAATGGAAAGCCGGACCGGGCATAGAATTCTTCAATAATCTCAAGAAGCATTTCGGTCAGACGCCGATCATCGCCGAGGATCTCGGAGATCTCAGCGAAGGTGTGTATGAAATGCTGCGTCAGACGGGATTTCCGGGCATGAAGGTCCTGCAATTCGCATTTGACAGCGACAACAGTATATATCTGCCCAAAAATACGACGGGCAATTATATCGTATACACAGGCACGCACGACAATATGACACTGCGGGCATGGTTGAAAAACCTGTCGCCCGCTACCAAAGCCCGCATAGACGCAAATATCAGCCGTAAGAAAGGCGAAACGTATCGCGACGCCATCATCGGAGCCGCGCTGAACACGGTCGCCGACACAGTCATAATTCCGATGCAGGATTGGCTTGGGCTCGGCGATGAAGCGAGGATGAACACGCCGTCCGTGTCAGCCGACAATTGGAGATGGAAGCTACACACCGGTTACCGCACAGACAGGCTGGTAAACAAGATCAGACGCGCAACCGAAATATCAGGCAGATAACTGTCAAATCCCGACGTTTGTCGGGATTTTTTTATTTGAGGTTATATTTTTCTCCCAAACCAAGATTGTCAACAACGTAATCGATATCTTTATCGCCTCTGCCTGAAAGACTGGCGAGGATTGAGCCCGTTTTATGCTCTTTCGCATAGCGGATGGCGTATGCGACGGCGTGCGAGCTTTCGATGGCGGGAATGATACCCTCATAGCGGCAAAGCATATAGAATGCCTCCATAGCCTCATCGTCGCTGACGGTGACGTACTGTACCCTGCCGACATCGTGCAGATATGCGTGTTCCGGTCCTACGCCGGGATAATCGAGTCCGCTGGCTATCGAATACGCGGGCGCGGCATTGCCGTCCTCATCCTGCAAAAGATAACTTTCAAATCCGTGCAAACGTCCGACCTTACCGTACGTTATCGACGCGGCATTGTCGCCTATCTTCTCTCCTCTGCCCAACGGCTCTACGCCGTAAATATCAACGGGCGACGACAAAAACGGTATGAACAGACCTGCGGAGTTTGAGCCTCCACCTACGCTGGCGCAGATGGCGTCGGGCAGATGACCCGTCATTTCGGTAAACTGCTCCTTTGCCTCAATTCCGATAACAGCCTGAAAATCACGCACCATTTTCGGGAACGGATGCGGACCGAGCACACTGCCGATGCAGTAAATCGCATCGTGGTATTCGTTCAGGTACGCATTGAAAGCGGCGTCCACTGCCTCCTTCAGCGTTCCGGCGCCATCGGATACCGGCACGACACGCGCACCGAGAAGCTTCATTCTCGTTACGTTCGGCGCCTGCTTCGCTATATCGACGACGCCCATATAAACGTCACATTCCATACCGAAATACGCGGCCGCCGTCGCAATGGCGACACCGTGCTGACCCGCGCCCGTTTCGGCTATGAGCTTCTTTTTGCCCATATACTTTGCCAGAAGGCCCTCACCCATACAGTGATTCAGCTTATGCGCGCCGGTATGATTGAGGTCCTCGCGCTTCACATATATCTGACAATGTGAACCGACGATATTGGAAAGGCGTTCGCAATGATAAACCGGTGTGGGCCTGCCCTGAAATTCGCGGCGGATGCGGCGAAGCTCATTGATGAATTGGGCACTTTGGCATATCGTTTCGTAGGCGTTCGTTATCTCCTCAAATGCCGGAATGAGCTCGTCCGGCAAAAATCTGCCTCCGTACCGTCCGAAATATCCGTTTTCGTCCGGAAACTCCTTGAGATAAGTGTCAAAATCCCTGTAAGTCTTCTTTTCCATATTGCCCTCCAAATATAAAAAATAATCCCGTACGCAAAAAAGCGTACGGGACGAATTACTCGCGGTGCCACCCGAATTCGCAGATATCTCTGCCTCACGGATACATATAATATCCATACCTTTAACGCAGGCATACGGTCAAGGCTACTGAAACTTTCACCCGACACCTCGCAAATCCATTCGCATCGCCGTTCATGCCGCAATCACACCGCCTGCGACTCTCTGTGATAAACCGACTGATGTTACTATTTTTGTTCATCGGTATGTGCGCATTATAGCACCGTGAACGGTATTTGTCAATAGTTTTTGTCGGTTTGTCAAATTTTACTTGCAAAAGTCCGATCTATGTGATAAAATAACAGCGAATAATGGGAGGGACTTTATGAAAAACACCAAATTTCCCCGTATTGCTTTCATCATTTCGTATGTGATAGGCATCGCCTTGGCAATATGGCGTGCGTTTATCCTGAAATCCTACTATAATTTTGAAACAACAGGTTTTACCGTAGAGGCCGATTCCGGGCTGGCGGACATGAGATTTATCCTGTTCGTGCTTGCGGCCGTGGTGTTGATAGTCACATTTTTCTTCAATAAAAAGATCAAGGACAACGAGTTGTATGGCAAGGATTATCTCAGCGTCAGCCGTTACACTCAGGTGGAAAGGATCGTTTCGACCGTCGTTGCGGCCTTGATACAGGCGGCAGTGATAGCCATACTTATAAATATCAAAGACGCGATCAAGCTGAACACCGCGATCGCTAAATTGCCGACGATCTCTTTCGTTTTTTCACTCTCGGTCATATTGACGGTCATATTTGCCGAGGCCTCAGCCGTTACGGCGGTCATCAGAACGGTAACGAAAAAAGCTGCCGAGGCTTCATCGTGCATATTCCCGATACTTACGGCGATATCAGCCGCCATCTGCAATCAGATGAATCCGTACTTCACCCTGCGCAACAGCAACAGGATACTGATAAACGTGGCGATCGTCTGCATCGTGTTGTGCGGTCTTTTCGATATGCGGACACGCATCGGACGCGGTTCGTACGCACTGCATCTCGGATTCGGTTGCTTTGCCACGATAGTCGGGGTCGCCGCGTACCTGCCGGAGCTTATATTCATCGTCATCGGCAAGATGAGCATAAATGTCACTGAGGCCTGCGACATGGTCATGATGATAGTGCTGGCCTGTGAGCTGATAACGATGTGGAGAATGACCGCGATCGGCAAGGACGCCGGAACGGTTGTCGACCCACAAGAGGATAAGTAACAGTAATACAAACTAAAATCGGATGCCGTGACGGCATCCGATTTTTTCATTTTTCATTTACGGCGATCCATATCTCGCAATAGTAGTCGGGATCGTCAAGATCATCGGAGGGATAGACCTCAAGCTCTATTCCGCAACCGTACTCATATTTGGTGCTTTGCGGAAAAAACTCCGTCACTATCCTTTGGTAAGTCTGTTGGAACACATCGGGAAGCCGTCCGCGACAGGTGAAAACAGCGTACGTGTGCGCCGGTATCGTGACGACCGTCAGGTCGTCATCGGGCACTTCTCTGCCGTCGTATTCCACGCCGATGCCGTACGGAAAATGGTCTGCGTCCATTTCGCACGAGAAACAGATGCCCAACAAACCGCCGAGTCTTGTCTCCTTCGGGAAATAACCGATAATGCGATCGGTGGAGCCGTTTGCGTTGCACTCATCCCAAAATGCCGAAATATCCTTAGTCGCGGTGACACTTTCGGGTTTTTTGACCTCTTTCAGCTTACATACCGCCTTGAAAGCATCCAACTTTTCTATTCTGTAATCCATTTTTTTGCCCCCTGACAATATAAGTTTCACCGACAGTCTGGAAAACGATTTGACATTGCCGCCACGTCGGGCGTCGGTCGGAGAAATACCATGAAAGCGGACAAATGCGCGTGAAAAGCTCTCCGGAGTTTCATATCCGTAGCGCATGGCGACATCAATGATCCTCTCGTCACTTTGCGCCAGATCCTCAGCCGCACGTGACAGGCGACGCATCCTGATATAGTCGCCGAGCGTGTAGCCGCACAGCATATGAAACAGCCGTTGAAAATGAAACGATGACGAATAGGCCTGTTTCGCTATCGCATCATAATCCGTTTCCTCCAGCAGATGATCCTCTGCGTAATCGACTGCCCTTTGTATGCCCGAAATCCAATCCATTCGTTATCCTCCCGCAGTGTAAAACAAGTATATCAAAAGGTCAAACGGATGTCTTGACTTTTTTTGCTTTGAAATGTAAGCCTCACAGGTGCCGCAACACGTCGGCGCCTTTTGTTTTCAGCCAGCGGTAAAGCACAAAGGAAGCGACAGCGGAAACGGCGGAAAAACAGATCAGATACAGTACCGGACTGATGCCGACAGATAAAATGTACATCAGTGCATAGCCGCCGCCCACCAGCACAGCGTATCCCCAACCGCCGAACATAACGATCGCGACGCCTCCGCTTTGCTTGATAGGCACGATCTCATTAGTCCAATGGAGATTCGGCATTTTCAGTCCTATGAACATTGCGAAAAGCGAGAACAATGCAACGACGACCGCCATAAAGATGACGACCGCGATTATCTCGGCGACCGATAAAGACAATGCAATCGCTGCGCAAACAGCCAAAAACGCCATGGGTACGGCTGTTAAAATGATTTGAACGAGTAATTTTGCCCTGATCACGTGCCACGGATCTATCGGCAAAGACTGTATGATCCACAGACTGCCGCCCTCAAGCGACACTGACGGAGCCGCCATATCGTTCATGGATGCCAAAAGGCAGGCAACAAACGCGACGCCGACAGAGACGATCGCAGTCAGATCTCCGATCGATGAGAGCGCATCAATCAGATATCCGCCCTTCAGCAACAGCAACACACCTGCCGCGGGAATAAACAAGATGCCCAATCCGCAGTTGAGCATATAGTTGGCGCTGGACGAAAAACGGGCAAATTCCTTAGACAACAGCGATGAGCTGAGACATCTGACCTTTTGATTTGATTTCGACACCGCGACATGGGTCTCATTCGGGGTCGCCGTGGCGATCTTGATAAAACTTTTCGAAAGTATGATCCACGTGATCGCCGCCAAAACGGCACATATCGTGAGGCAAACGGCGATCTCCGCGGGCTTGCCCGTCGCGTTCTTACCCCACGCATATACGAAATATGCCGAGCCTTTTATCTTTTCACCGTACTCGGCCGCATTTTGGACGAGATCGGATATCATATCCTGCGCCTTGAAATACACGAAATAGTATAGCCCAATAAAAGCAATCGCGGCTATTACCGTCGCGTAACTGCGCCTTTTTAACTTCAAGCTGATCCTTGCGACCACCCAACCGAGTATGCACGAAAGCACAAGCACGATCAGCGAGATTTCAAGCGTCATGATGATGCCGCCGATAAGCGCCGCCGCGTCGAATCCGTTGACGATCTGATAAACCACCACCGACGGAACAAAAACTATCGAGGAATACATCAACCCCAACAGATATACGTTCAATATTCGCGACGCGATGATCATGGGAACGGGTATCGGCATTGAAAGCAACAGGTCGTTATCCTTAGCGAGATACAGTCCGGCAAAGGTGTTGAAAACGCTTCCGAACAGTCCGAGCACCAGGGCGATCAGACCGAATATGTCAAAATACAGCCATTCAACATCGGCCGATATCATTGCGGGACAAATTGAAATCGCAAAAAACGCAAACATTCCGCCGATGACGCCGAGCATAAGTACCCCGAACAACACGATCGTGACGACGATGCTCACGGACGAACGGGCCTTATTCGTTTTGGTATTGACGAACCAGCTGCGAAAAACCTCAAATATCTGTTTTTTCAGCAATACTCCAAACATTATTTATCGGCCTCCAATTCGAGGAATACGTCCTCAAGGCTGTCATCACCCTTGACCTCATCCATCGTTCCGGTCTTTATCAGCCTGCCGTTTTTGATGATGGCGATCTTATCACACAGCTTTTCGGCGACCTCCAGAACGTGCGTCGAAAAGAATATGGCACCGCCGTTGTCGCAATGCTCCCTCATCATTTCCTTCAGACTGTGCGACGCCTTTGGATCCAGACCGACAAACGGCTCATCCATTAAGATGAGCTTCGGGCTGTGCAGCCATGCGGATATGATCGCCAACTTTTGCTTCATACCGTGTGAAAATGATGATATCGGCTGTGACAGATCGCCTGCAATGCCGAAAATATTCGCATATTTTTCGATTTTTTCTTTGCGTTCCGCGGCGGAAATGCCGAAAACATCGGCAATGAAATTGAGATACTTATTGCCGGTCATAAAGTCATACATATCCGGATTGTCGGGGATATACGCAATCTTTTTCTTGCAATCCAACGGCCTATCGACAATAGAATCGCCGTCAACGGTGATAGTACCCTCGTCAAACTGCAAAATGCCCGCAATGCTTTTCAGCGTCGTGGTCTTTCCTGCACCGTTGTGACCGATGAAGCCGTAGATCTCACCGCGCTGAATATGAAGCGAAAGATCGTCCACCGCCTTCTTTTCACCGTATTTCTTTGTCAGATGTTCGATAATGAGCATTGTTTTTGCCTCCTTATGATGCTTATCGTTGTCGCGATAAAGCTGTCGGTTTACGCGCCCGCAACACGGGCGTTATCACCGTCGCACCGCATATCTGCTATATGTATCGTCAAAATGTCATGTCGATAATATCACAGATACGGCAACCGATAAACAATGATTATGTTAATTTTTTGTAAAAATGCGACAGATCCGTTCAGCCAAGCCGCACCGAACGTATCATCGACGACCGAAGCTTATCCTTTGGGCATTGACATCGACCGTAGCCGTTACACCGAAAGGGATGATGCATCTGGGCACGGCATGACCTATATTTATATTCGTGACGACGGGCAGATTCCTGTTTGTCAGCTCCTCCGTGATGATCTTTTCATACTCATCGAAATACGTTTCGTCGTCGGGCTTTCCTATCAGAACGCCGTTTACCGCATCGAATACGCCTGTTGCCTTTATCGTTCTGATCATTTTTCTGTATTTTTCGGGCGTCGGTTTCTCCTCGCTTGACTCAAGCAGCATGATCTTACCGCGCCAATCGGCGACGCTCGGAAACAGGCCGTATTTTCCGCATATTTCGGCGGAATCGGCATAGCGCCCGTTGTCAAACATATCGAATATCGTGTCAATACATCCGCCCAAAATCTCACCGGAGAATAACGGTGCGCCCTGTAAAAGTCTGAATCCGCAGTTTTTATGTGACATCAGCGGCGTACCGATACACGCGGGACTGAAATCACTGCGTGAGCTGTACCACACGTCGGACGGTGTCACCTCCGATATCGTCCCTGTTCTGATAAGCTCCTCAAAATAGCGGCGCGTATACGGCAGCATCTCCTTATCAAGCTCACAGACGTCAGACAGGAACGATTGACCGTAAAACGTCCTCGTGCCGACCTTATTCAGCATAAAATGGTTTACGGTCGTATCTGAAAATCCGAGAAATATCTTATCCGACGCGGCATTTTGCAGTTCACCGTTATCAAACAGATACGGCAACAGCCGATACGTGTCATCGCCTCCTATGGCGCATAGTATCATATCGGTATCACTGCGGAGTGCGCATAAAAGGTCCTCTGCCCTGCATTCCGGATGTGCCGCAATAAAGTCAAGTCCGGACAGCGCGTGCTTGGCAAAATGCACGCTTATGCCGTATTCGTTAAGTCTGCGCAGACCTATATCCAGCTCATGTCTGACAAACTGTTCACCGAGTATTCCGCTCGAAAGACTGACAACAGTAATATCCTTAACCATCTCATGCCTCTTTCTATCTCTTTTTGTACGCTATAAGCTCCGGATTGCTTCCGTTCATCGAATAACTGCAAACAAGGATGAACGTCGTGTCGGCGACGACGCCGTAACACACTCCGCAATCGGAAAACTCTATCTGACAGCCGAGATATATCTTATTGTCGTCAAGAAATCTGACCGATTCGCCGCTCGGCAGTCGATACGTCAGATTGACGTACATACCCGGCAATTCATATAAGGCATCGGTCGTACGTATACCGAGCGAGGTCAAAAACACGTTGATCTCATCCGTCAGTCCGCGCTTGAACTCCGCGTATGATTCTACCCCGCCGACTTTTATGTATCCGGCCGCGATACAATCGCCGCCGAAAGGCCTTCCGCACGTATTTTCACAGCCGTGACAATCGCATTTGAAGGTGCATTGTTCGCAATCAGCCCCGCATATCGTACTCATTCTTTGTCTCCGTTTCCCACATTTTCCGTACAGAACCTGTCGATGTGTTTTTTTGCTTTTTCCATATTATCGTTTTTCCGCTTCGGATCTCTATCGCAATCGTGTATAAGCACGGTTATCGGCGATGAAAATTCAAAAGCCAACAGTGCCGCGTCACCGCGCTTCATAACTCCGTTTTTCATCATCCCGTCAAATATACGTGCGAAAAAGGATTCGGTATTCACGTAAAAATACTTCGTCGCGAGGATATTAGCCTTTTCAAAACGGAATTGCTCGACTGTCAGGATTTTTCTGACCTTGACGATAGTCGCATCGTTGACGGTAAAATCAAGCATACGCATCGCCAGCGCGGAAAGCTCCGTGCCGTTTTTCGGTATCGTCGGCAAGCCGTCGGCCGATCCGAAATGCTCATCGTAATACGCCGTCAGATAATCCAACATTGCATCGAATATTTCGCCCTTGCTTTTATAATGACGGTACAGCGCCGATTTCACTATTCCGACGGAATCGGCAATGCCCTGCAGATTCGTCCCGTCATATCCGTTTTCAGAAAACAGATCCAGCGCCGCCGTCAGTATTCTGGCTTTTGTTTCATTTGGCATAAACTGACCTCCGATAACAATGTGACCGCCCGGTCACTGATATTATAGCAAACAGACGGTCACTTGTCAAGCATATTCTATTGTCAGATTATCTGGAATATGTAGAATTTCAGGTAATCGGTTTCCGGCACGTTCCACAGTACGGGATGATCACAGCACTGCTGACGTGCCTCGATTTGACGCAGTTTAACGTTGGCGTCGCGTGCGGCATCTGCCAGCATTGCGCGGAACAAGTCGTCACGCATGAAATGCGAGCACGAGCATGTGGCAAAATACCCGCCGCGCGGCAAAAGCTTCATTGCGCGATAGTTAATCTCCTTATACCCCTTTTCGGCATTCGACACGGTCTTTCTGCTTTTCGTAAATGCGGGAGGATCAAGAATAATGAAATCGTAATAATTCTTCTTTTCCATCTCCAACATCGGCAAGAGGTCAAATACGTCGGCACACAGAAAGTCCATCCTGTCATCAAGGCCGTTGACCTCGGCATTGTGGCGCGCGTTTTCGACTGCCAACTCCGAAATATCCACCGCTGTCACGTGATTTGCACCGCCGTATGCCGCATTCAGCGCAAAGGAGCCGGTGTGAGTAAAGCAATCGAGCACGTTTTTTCCTTTTGCCAACCGCGCGACAGCGGCACGGTTGTATTTCTGATCGAGGAAAAACCCCGTCTTCTGCCCGTTTTCAAAATCCACGGTATATTTTATACCGTTCTCCGTGATGTCGACTTCCGTTCTTTCGGGGTGAGCGGATCCTTCGGCCTCATACCATCCCTTACCCTGCGGTAAGCCCTCAAGCTCACGTATCGCGACATCGTTACGCTCATAAATACCCGATATGTGCTCACCGATCCCGTTCATTACCGAGATCAGCAGACGGTAGATCATATCCTTTCTGATCTCCATGCCATACGACAGCACCTGAGTCACAAGTATATCGCCGTAACGGTCTACCGTAAGCCCCGGCATTTCATCCGCCTCGCCGAAAATAAGGCGGCAAGCGGAAAAGTTATTGCCCATCACCGTTTTTCTGTACATCACCGCATATCTTATGCGGCGCTCGAAAAAGGCCTCGGAAAACGTTTCGTTGGCGTTTTGCGTCATTATCCTGACGCGTATCTTGCTTTTCGCACTGTAAAGCCCCGTACCGAGATACGAGCCGCCCGACGACAGCACATCGACAAAGCAACCGTTGGTTATCTCACCGTTCGATGAGGTTATCTCGGTGTCATAAACCCACGGGTGGCCGCGTCTGATCGACTGCTCGCCCTTTTTCGTTATCGTTACGGACGGGAAGATTCGTTCTGCTTTCATATCACACCGACTGAGTCAATAAAGCGGTCAAATGCCGCGATCCCAATATCGTCATACTTGAATACTCCGGCATCCTCAAGCACCCTGACAAATGTTTTTCCTATCTGCTCACGCAGTATCCCGTCCGTATTTTCCTCTGTGAACGTGTAATCAGCACGGAAAGCATCCGCCCACGCGCTGTGCTTCGACAACAGCGCGTCAGACGAAATATCTCTGCCGTCAATAAGCGCGGATTTCAGCGCCGCCATCTCGGTTTTGAGTCTGGACGGCAGTACAGCGAGGCCCATGACCTCGATCAGACCGATATTCTCCTTTTTGATATTATGCTTATCGGGGTGCGGGTGGAAATATCCGTCGGGATACTCGGATGTGGTGATGTTATTGCGTAAGACGAGATCCAGCTCATAATCCTCTCCGCGGCGGCGTGCGATAGGCGTTATCGCGTTATGCGGCATACCATCCGTTTCGGCAAACACGAACACACTTTCATCGGTGTATTTTCCCCATTCGTCGAAAATAACGACTGCGAGCTTTTCGATCGCCTTTCTGTCGGGCGACGTCAGTCTGATACACGACATCGGCCATTTTACGCGGGCCGCACGCACGGTTTCAAAGTCCTTGAATCTGAATTCTCTGTCTATCGGCGCGCGCTCCATTGCAAACGTATATCTGCCGCCCTGCATATGCTCGTGCGTGAGGATCGATCCTCCGACGATCGGCAGACCGGCATTTGATCCGATGAAATAGTGCGGGAACAGCGTGACGAAATCGAACATTCTGACAACGGTCGCGGCGTTCACGTTCATCGGCTCATGCTTCGCCGATAACGCTATGCAATGCTCATTATAGTATACGTACGGTGAATATTGCAGACGCCAATCCTGCCCGCCGATGGTTATCGGTATTATGCGGTGATTCTCTCTGGCCGGGAAATTCACCCTGCCGTAATAACCCTCTGTTTCGGTGCACAGCAGGCACTTCGGGTACCCCGACTGCGGCGCGTTCTTCGCGGCAGCGATCGCCCGCGGATCTTTTTCCGGCTTTGAAAGGTTGATCGTTATATCGATATCGCCGTACTCACTGCCGACCTTCCATTTCAGATCCTTTTTTACGCGGTAAGTGCGTATATAATCGGTCGAACACGAAAAATCGTAATACCAATCCGTCGCTGTCTTCGGCGATACGGCGTATTTCTCATTGAATGTTTTGATTACCTCGCTCGGACGCGGTGTCAGGGCACCCATAAGCTTAGCGTCGAACATATCGCGATATACCACACTGTCCTCGATCATTCCCTTTTCCACGGCGTAATCGTCGAGCGCGCGCAATATCTCCTCCAGCGGTGCCTCCGGAGCGTCGCAGTCGGTATACTCGTCAATGCCGAGTATGCCTATGAGCGAGTTAATCGCATAAGTCCTGTCAAGATCGGAGATCAGCCCCTTTTTAACGGCGTAATCGACAAGCTGTTTTACGTATTTGCAAATCATTTTTTATCTTCCTTCTTCTTGAAAAATTGGTACAGATTACACGGGATCATACCGTTATACAGTTTACGGACGCGGTCTGCCCGCCTTCCGTACAGGCGCTCAAATCCCATATGTGACGTGATAATGTACACCTGCCAATTATCGAGCGTGCGATAATGCTCACCCATCTTTTTGTACAGTGCCTCCGTCTGCTCCGGGGTCAACAGCCTTTCGCCGTATGGTGGGTTACTGACTATTGTGCCGCGTCTGCCGCCGGTGCGTATCTCCAAAGCGTCGCGTTCAAATGCCTTGACCTGCCCCAAAACTCCCGCACGGCGCACGCATTCCTTTGCATACTCTACACATTTCGGATCGATATCCGACGCGTATGCCTCAAAATGCGCAGACGTATTTCTGACGGAATTCGCCTCATCGCGCGCGGCCTTCCACGTCTGCTTGCCGACTATCGGAAAGCTCTCCGCGGCGAAGCTCCTGCCTATGCCCGGTGCCGTATTTGTCATGATCAGCGATGCCTCGATCGGTATCGTACCGGAGCCGCACATCGGATCCCAGAACAGCACGTCCTCACGCGGACGTGATGTCTGCGCGATAAACGCCGCCAGCGTTTCACGCAGGGGCGCGGCAAGCTGACCGGGGCGGTATCCCCTTTTATGCAGCGCGATGCCCGACGTATCAATGAGAAGCATGGCCTCATCCTTCAGGATAAAGAATTCTATCTGATACTTTACGCCTTCTTCACAAAACCACGACGTGCCATATTTTGATTTCAGCCGTTCAACGACCGCCTTTTTAACTATTTTCTGACAGTCCGGGATCGAAAAAAGTGCGCTTTTCACCGAATGTCCTTTGACGGGAAATTCGTCTCTCTCGCCGATATATTGCTCCCACGGCATAGCTCTTGTGCCCTCAAAAAGCATATCGAACGTATCTGCGCGACAGTTACCGACAAGGATGAATACGCGTTCCGCCGTGCGAAGCCACAGATTGCATCTGGCGATCGCTGATTCATCGCCCTCAAACGTCACCCTGCCGTCAATCGTGTCGATGCGGTGATAGCCGAGCGCGTCGATTTCCTCGCCCAGCGCGTGTTCAAGCCCGAAAAGGCATGTAGCCACATATTTCAAAAGCATATCCACCTCTAGTGAAAATATTAGATTTATTTTACCACAAATATCGCCGTTTTTCAATCGCCTGAGGGCAAAAATAACAATAATATTTGGCATACGTGAATTGTATGTTTTTTAATACATTGTCGATAATCGTTGACATTTATGCCGGATTTGCGTAATATATTGTATGTTTGTATACAATTGCACAATCGGAGGTAGTCATGCTGACAGTCAATGAACAGTCAAATCTTTTGGAAATGTCAAAATACAAGTATTCCCTGCAGGACGTCGATGAGCCGAACCTGTACCGTGAAATATATCCGTATACCGAGATACCGAAAACGCCCTTCAATTTTCGCCGCGTGCCGATATCGATGCCCAAGGATATCTGGATAACAGACACGACCTTCCGCGACGGACAGCAGTCGCGTGCGCCGTACACGCCTGAGCAGATCGTGCACCTGTTCAAGTTGATGTCGCAATTGGGCGGTGAAAAAGGTATCATCAGACAGAGCGAGTTTTTCGTTTACAGCAAAAAAGACCGTGAAGCGCTGGAAAAATGTATGTGGCTCGGACTGAAATTCCCCGAAATCACCACGTGGATACGCGCGAGCAAGCAGGATTTTGAGCTTGTGCGCGATATCGGCATCAAGGAAACGGGCATACTCGTTTCATGCTCCGACTATCATATTTTCAAGAAGCTGGGCATGACACGCAGGCAGGCGCTTGAGCACTATATGTCGGTGATCGGGGAGGCATTTGAGGTCGGTATCAGACCGCGTTGCCATCTGGAGGACATCACGCGCGCCGATTTCTACGGCTTTGTCGTTCCGTTCGTCAACGAGCTGACCGAGATGAGCGAACAGGCGGGTATACCCGTCAAATTCCGTATGTGCGACACAATGGGCTACGGCGTGCCGTACTCCGGAGTTACACTTCCGCGAAGCGTGCCGGGCATAGTCTACGGTCTGCATCACTACGCCGACGTACCGTCGGAAATGCTGGAATGGCACGGTCATAATGACTTTTATAAGGCGGTCGTCAACGGTACCGCGGCATGGCTGTACGGCGCATCGGCGGTCAATTGTTCCCTGTTGGGCATAGGTGAACGTACCGGAAACATACCGTTGGAGGCCATGGTGATGGAATATGCGTCGATGCGCGGCACGCTCGACGGTATGCACCCGGAGGTCATAACGGAAATTGCAGACTATTACAAAAAGGAACTGAAATACCGCATACCCGATATGACGCCGTTTGTGGGCGAGGATTTCAATTTGACGCGCGCCGGCATCCACGCCGACGGAATGATGAAGGATGCGGAGATATACAATATTTTCGACACAGAAGCGATACTGAACAGGCCGGCGTCCGTTTCCGTATCGAATACGTCGGGACTCGCGGGGATCGCCTTCTGGATCAATCACCATTATGAGCTGCACGACAGCCCCGTCACGAAGCATGACGCCATCGTCGCCGGGCTGAAAGACAAAATAGACGCCATGTACTCCGACGGCAGGACAACGGTCATGAGCGACGAAGAGCTGGAGGAGCTTATCGAACAGCTTGCGCCCGGAAAATACAGGATTATGGAGTGACAGAAATGATTAACGACAATTCACCGTCATTGGAAGTAAAAATATACCGCGATTTAGAGGAAGCGATAATTACGGGAAAGTATGAGCCGGGCACGCCACTGACCGAAATCAGACTTTCACACGAATTCAACGTCAGCCGCACACCCGTGCGTGAGGCATTGCACCGTCTGGAAAAGGACGGGCTGATCGAGTTGATACCGAATAAGGGCGCCGTCGTCAGAGGTATATCGCGGAGTGATCTGATCGATATTTACAGTATCAGAAAACGGTTGGAGGGCTTTGCCGCCGCGACAGCCGCAAAAAACATCACCGACGATGATATCGCGCGGTTGGAGGATATAGTCGACATGGCGGAATTCTATTCCGGCAGAAACAACATGGATAAGCTGAAGGACCTCGACACCGACTTTCACGAGTACATATATCAGACAAGCGGCAGCAGAATACTGAAAAACGTGCTTGTCGATCTGCACCGCAGTATCGGTGCGTACAGAAAGCTTTCAATGTCGACGCCAAACCGCCTTACGGAAACGACGAAGGAACACAAGGCAATATTCGAGGCAATAAAGGCACACGACAGCGAGCTTGCCGATAAGCTCGCCGCGGCTCACG
>JAKSPY010000023.1 GCA_024404445.1 Clostridia bacterium | reverse complement strand
GCTTCTGCTCATTGCCTCCGGTTTACTCAAACCGGACGGAGGCGATGTGGAGTATCGTGGCAAGATCGGCGTATCGTTCGCCGAGCCGCGTCTGTTCGGAAATGCCGACGTGCTGTCGAATGTGACCTGCGTTATGGACGGCAAAGGATCGCAAAAGACTGAACGCGCAAAAAAAATACTTATCTCGCTCGGCCTCGGCGATGCGCTCGGTCTGTATCCGCGCGATCTGTCGACAGGTATGGCGGCACGCGTTTCGCTGGCGAGGCTTATCGCGTACGATCCCGATATTTACCTTATGGATGAGCCGTTTTCGGCCCTTGATGAAGCGACGAAATCAGATGTTATCAGGTGCGTATCGGAATATACCCGCGGAAAAAGCGTTATGCTCATAACGCACGACTCCGACGAGGCGCGTATGATGAATGCAGTGATCGTGACTCTGTCGGACGGCATCATACGATAATACGGCATTATATGGCAAAAGTGTGTCAAAACGGCACACTTTTTATTTTATATATATCTATATTTGCTATTGCGTTTTCCGTGATTTGGTATTATAATATGCACAGGCAAAATCTGCGCATGGAATTTGCGCATAATTTGGAGGACGTATGTATAAGAAAAAGGAATGCATCGCCATGCTTTTGGCAGGCGGACAGGGCAGCAGACTATACGCACTGACGGAAAAAACGGCCAAGCCGGCTGTTTCTTTCGGCGGAAAATATCGCATTATTGATTTTCCTATGTCCAACTGTGTCAATTCCGGAATTGACACGGTAGGTGTTCTCACACAATATCAGCCGCTTGCATTGAATGAATATATCGGAAACGGTGAGCCGTGGGATCTTGACCGCGTGCACGGCGGCGTCATGGTTCTGCCTCCTTATCAGGGCAAGTCGTCATCCGATTGGTATCGCGGCACGGCAAACGCCATTTATCAGAATACCAGCTTCATTGAGCGTTATTCGCCCGATTATGTGCTGATCCTTTCGGGTGATCACATATATAAGATGAACTACGCCGAGATGCTTGATATACATAAAAAGCACAACGCCGACTGTACGATAGCCGTTCTTGAGGTTCCCATGGAGGAGGCGAGCCGTTTCGGCATACTGAATACCGACGAAAACGGCAAGATCATCGAGTTTGAGGAAAAGCCTGCACACCCGAAGAGCAATAAGGCTTCTATGGGCATATACATCTTCTCAACAAAGGTGCTCCTTGATTACCTCCGCAGGGATGAGGCCGATCCGAATTCATCCAACGATTTCGGCAAGAATGTTATACCCGCCATGCTGAATGACGGGCTTTCGATGTACTCGTATACTTTCGGCGGTTATTGGAAGGATGTCGGTACGATCCAAAGCCTTTGGGAGGCAAATATGGATCTGCTGGGAAAGAATCCGAAATTCAATATCAGGGACAAGAGCTGGCGCATATTCTACCGCAACAACGCCGAACCGCCTCAGAGTATTTCGGGCAACGCGCGCATAATCAACTCACTCATCACCGAGGGCTGTAAGATATCCGGCACTGTCATCAACTCCGTTATCTCCAGCAGTGTGACGATCGAGCCGGGCGCGACTGTGCGCGACTCCGTTATCATGGGCGGGGTGGTCATACGTTCCGGCGCGACGATCGACTATTCGATAGTCGATGCCGATGCCGTTATCGGAAAGAACGCGTGCGTCGGTCGTTCGCGCTATGACGGCGCTCAGATCTCCGTCGTGGGAATGAACGTGGTGATAGAGGACGGATCGGTTGTCGAAGACGGGGCAATGCTCAGCAATAAGGAATAAGGAGGAAGGACAAATGTCAGTAGCAGGAATAATTTTTTCTAACATTCACGACAGCAATCTGTCAGAGCTTACGGGTATCAGAACTATCGCCTCCGTTCCTTTCGGTTGCAGATACAGACTGATAGACTTTACGCTCTCCAATATGGTCAACTCCAATATCAAGAATATCAGCCTTATCACCAATAACAACTACAATTCGCTTATCGATCACATAGGTACCGGTAAGGATTGGGATCTGGCGCGCAGATCCGGCGGTATTAAATTCTTTCCGCCCAACGTCATGACTTATACCACCGGTTACACAGCCGGCGTAGGCAATAATTACGATACGCGCCTCGGCGCCATGAAAACGCTTTTGCATATGATCTCGCATATGACCGACGATTACGTCGTTTTGTCCGACTGCGATGTAATATGCAATATAGATATCGGTGCCATTGTCGACGAGCATATCGCAACGGGTGCCGACATGACGATAGCCGTTAAGAATATGGTCGTCGATTCTGTGACGGCGGCCAGCAACTCGTTTGTCAAGTCATCCGATGACGGCAGACTTATCGATGTTATCGCTCATCCCAGCGAGATATCCGGAAGTGCGGAAATGATGCTTTCGATCATCGTTCTCAGCCGCAAATACCTGTGCGAGGTTGTGCAGGACGCGATCGCACACGGCTATACTAGCTTTGCGCGCGACGTCATAGCACGTAATTTCCCGTACAGGAATTACCGCGTTTACAGATACGACGGCTATTTTGCCTGCGTTTCATCTTTGGAACAGTATTTCAAGGAAAATATGGCTTTGCTTGACGGCGGTACTATGTTCAGGGAATTGTTTGAGATACCAAACCGACCGATATACACGAAGGTCCGTAACTCAGCACCGACGTATTACAGTGAGTATTCATCGATAAAGAATTCGATGATAGCCGACGGATGCGTCATCGACGGAACTGTGGAGAACTGCATTCTTTTCCGTGGCGTCAAGATCGGACGCGGCGCGGTGGTCAAAAACTCTATCCTTTTCCAGGATGTATACACGGGCTCGAATACGTCGCTCAACTATGTTGTGGCGGATAAAAACGTCGTGATACGCGACGACGTGATGCTTTGCGGACATTCGTCGCAACCGTTCTATATCGAAAAGGGTAAAATGATCTGACGGAGGTATATATGAACAGTATTCTTTTCGCCGGCAGCGAAATAATGCCTTTCGCGGCAACCGGCGGCCTCGGCGACGTGCTCGGCGCTTTGCCTGCCGCACTGAAAAAAAGCGACCGCTCACTTGACGTGCGCTGTGTCATGCCGTTGTATTCCAAAATTTCCGATGAGTGGCGCAGTAAAATGACGTTTGAACGTTGGATAATGGTCAACGTATCGTGGCGCAGACAGTACTGCGGTATATTCTCACTTGTCAAGGACGGCGTAAAATATTATTTCATCGACAATGAGCAGTATTTTTCCCGCGGTCAGTTGTACGGCGAATTTGACGATGCGGAAAGATTTGCATTTTTCTCATATGCCGTTCTCGATCTTATGGCAGCAGTGGATTTTTATCCCGACGTGCTCCATGCCAACGATTGGCAGACTGCCTTGAGCGTGATCGTACTGAAACAGCTGTATTCGGGATCACCGGAGTACGCACGTATCCGCGCCGTTTACACGATACACAATATTGAGTATCAGGGCGTATACGGTATGGAAATATTCGGCGACGTGTTCGGATTCAATGATTATATGCGCGGCATAGTCAATTACAGCGGCACGATAAACCTCACAAAGGGCGCCATAGTCTGCGCCGACCGCGTTACGACAGTCAGCCCGCAGTACGCAAAGGAAATACAGACCGAGGAATTTTCATGGGGACTGCATCATATCCTGCGGCAGTACAGCTTCAAGATCGACGGGATCATCAACGGGATAGATGTGGATTTCTATAATCCGTCTGTCGATACCGATATTCCGTATCAATTCAATTTGAGGTCGTTGCGCGGAAAGGCCGAAGATAAGGCAGAATTGCAAAGGCGTTTCGGACTGCCGGTGCGCAGTGATGTCCCGATCTATGCGATGATATCCCGTCTTGCCGCACACAAGGGATTTGACCTCGTGAAGCGTATACTTGACGAATTTCTTGCCGATGACGTCCAATTCATTTTGCTCGGCACCGGTGAGCACGAATACGAGGAATTTTTCCGTGGTGTGGCGGCGCGTCATCCCGATAAGGCTTCCGTTTCGATATCATATGACAGAAAGCTGTCGAAACTGATATACGCGGGCGCGGATATCTTTCTGATGCCGTCACGCAGTGAAGCGTGCGGCCTGGCTCAGATGATAGCTTCGCGTTACGGCACGGTGCCCGTTGTGCGCGAAACGGGCGGTCTGTATGATACGATAAAGCCGTATTGCGGTGAGGATTACGGCAACGGCTTTACGTTTGCGGCATATAATGCACATGATATGATGCACGTTATGCGTGATGCCGAGGCAATGTTCGGCGACAAGCAGGCATGGACAAAGCTGGTCAAAAAGATAATGAAAATAGATTTCTCGTGGCGCACATCTGCGGAAAAATACAGGGAACTGTATGAAACCGTATCAAAATATTGAGATTTGACAGAAAAGGACAAAGCAAATGGCTGAATTATTGACTAACTCACAGATCAGAGAAGCTCTGGAGTCAAAACTTTCGAGATATTTCGGGGTCAAACCCGAGGACGCAACAAAGGATCAGATATATCGTGCGGTGATCGTGACCGTGAAGGAGATCCTCACAAACAAGAGATCAATATTCAAAAGTGAGGTAAAAAAGGAAAAGGCAAAGCGCGTTTACTATCTGTGCATGGAATTTCTTATCGGCAGATCGCTGAAAAACAACCTCAACAACTTGGGACTTGCCGAGGGATATAAGAGCGTCCTTGCCGAAATGGGCATTGATATTGACGATATTTATGAAATGGAGCCGGATCCCGGCCTCGGCAACGGAGGCCTCGGCAGGCTTGCCGCTTGCTTTATGGATTCACTTACCACTCTCGATTATCCTGCAACCGGATTTTCGCTGTGCTATGAGTACGGCCTTTTCAAGCAGAAGATAATCGACGGAAACCAGGTGGAGCTTCCCGACGTGTGGATGCCGAGAGGTGAGGGATGGCTGGTAACAAGGACTGATAAGACTTTTCCCGTGCGTTTCGGCGGTAAGATCACCGAAAGCTGGGAGAACGGCAAGCTTGACGTCATCCACACCGATTAGGAGGAGGGCCAGGCAGTACCGTACGATATGATGATCTCGGGTGCCGACAGCCTCGCTGTCAACAACCTCCGCCTGTGGAAGGCACAGGATATAACCAATTTCAACATGAAGCTGTTCACGCAGGGACAGTATATGCAGGCTGTCAAAAAGAACATGGATGCCGAAACACTGACAAAGGTGCTGTACCCGTCGGATGATCACATGGAGGGCAAGATCCTGCGTCTGAGTCAGCAGTATTTCCTCGTCAGCGCATCGTTGCAGAATATCATTGTCGACCACCTGGCGGTTTACGGCACGCTTGCCAATTTTGCCGATAAGGTAGCGATCCATATCAATGATACTCATCCGGCGCTTGTCATTCCGGAACTTATGCGTATCTTTGTCGATACGTATTCATTCTCGTGGGAGACGGCGTGGAGCGTGGTGACGAGGTCTGTATCGTACACCAATCACACGGTATTGCCTGAAGCGCTTGAGCAGTGGAACGAGGATCTTTTCAAACTTCGTCTGCCACGTATTTATCAGCTTGTATGTGAGATAAACCGTAGATTCTGCGCTGATTTGTGGAATATGTATCCGGGTGATTGGGACAGAATTTCACGTATGTCCGTTATTGCAAACGGCAATGTCAGAATGGCAAACCTTTCAGTTGTCGGCTCTCACGCCGTCAACGGTGTGTCTAAGCTTCATTCCGAGATACTGAAGGAAACGGTATTCCACGATTTTTATAAGGCATATCCCGACAGATTCACGAACGTCACAAACGGCATCGCTCACCGCCGCTGGCTGTGTTATTCAAATCCGGGCCTTGCCAAGCTGCTCGACGATACCATCGGACCGGACTACAGAAAAAATCCCGAAATGATCGCGGAATTCGGAAAATTTGCGGATGACAGTGCCGTGATCGATGAGCTCCGTTCCATAAAGCACAGGAACAAGGAGCGTTTTGCTAAGAGATATCTGGAAAAAAACGGTGTATCGATTGATACTCATTCACTGTTTGACGTTCAGGCAAAGAGAATGCACGAGTATAAGCGTCAGCTGCTGAATGTGCTGAAGATCGTCGGACTTTATAATGAGATCAAGGCAAATCCCAACGGAAACTATAAGCCGAAGACTTTCATTTTCGGCGGTAAGGCCGCGCCGGGCTATTATATGGCAAAGGATATCATCAAGCTGATTTGTATGCTCGGCAAAGAGATCGACAACGATCCGCAGGTCAGAGATAAACTGAAAGTCATATTCGTTGAGGATTACAATGTTTCCACGGCTGAGGTGCTTATGCCCGCGACGGATATCAGCGAGCAGATTTCACTTGCAGGCAAGGAGGCAAGCGGAACCGGATGCATGAAGTTCATGATCAACGGTGCCATGACGATCGGTACTCTTGACGGCGCAAACGTCGAAATGGCTGATGCGGTCGGCATGGAAAATATCTACATTTTCGGTCTGAATTCAAGAGAGGTAGACGAATTGTGGCGTTCAGGCTATAACTCGTTACTTTACTATAAGACAAACCAGCGTCTGCGCGACATCATCGATCGAATCGGTATGGGCTTCGGCGGGGAAGACTTCAGTGAGATGGTTAAGTACTTCCTGTACGGCGTCAGCGTATCCGATCCGTATATGTGCCTCGCTGATTTTGAGTCATACTACAACACCTACGGCGACGCCGTTTGCGATTACGAGAACAGAAGTCTTTGGACGAGAAAATCACTGCTCAATATTGCCGGTGCCGGATTCTTTGCTTCCGACAGAAGCATAAGAGAATATGCCGACAATATATGGCATATCAAAAAGATCGGTCACAACGGAAAATGATTTGAGGGACAGATGGCTAATTATATCAAAAGCGAGCCAAAGGGCGTATTTGAACGAATAGAATTGATAACGCATGGAAAGGCCGCCGCGACATCGCGGCGCGCTTTTGCCGTTGGAGATACAGTGCGTTTTACGGTGAAGGCACCGGATGACGCACAGTCTGTCGTTATATGTATGAAATCGGATGACGACGGAAATGTGTCATATCTGACGATGCATCGCCTGTCAGACAGGTTCGTCACGGAAATACAAACCGACAAGCTGTGCGACGATAACGGCGGTCTGTTCTTTTACAAATATATCTTTACCACTAATCGCGGCAGATTTGAAACGCACAGAAGAAAGCTGGATGCCGTGACCGAGCTCCGAGATATCAGCGATAGTTTTGAGTATTCGTACACTATGCTGGTATACCACGATGTGAAGGCGGATTTCGGTTGGCTACACGGCGGTACGATGTACCAGATATTTGTCGACCGGTTTTGCCGCGGCGGTAATGAAACGCCGCGCGATGATGTAATAATGCACGGCGATTGGTCTGATGATCCGATGTATGCCGAACGCGGGATGCCGATACTGAATAACGACTTTTTCGGCGGCGACCTCGCGGGAGTGGAGAAAAAACTACCGTATCTTAAATCACTTGGGGTAAATGTCATTTATCTCAACCCGATTTTTTCGGCGTATTCCAATCACAAATACGATACATCCGACTATATGTCCGTGGACGAAATGTTCGGCGGTGATGAGGCGCTTGACAGTCTGATAGCCGCCGCAAAAGAGCAAGGGATAAGCATCATACTCGACGGAGTATTCAATCACACGGGCAGTAACAGCATATATTTCAACAAGTACGGCAAATATGACTCGGTAGGTGCATATCAGTCAAAGGATTCACCGTACTACCGCTGGTATAATTTCACGTCCTATCCCGATAAATATGAATGTTGGTGGGGTATAGATATTCATCCGCGTGTTAAATGCGACGACGAAACATACCGCGAATACATCTGCGGCAAAAACGGCGTTATCAGATCGTATCTGCGCAGAGGTATATCCGGATGGAGGCTTGATGTCGCTGATGAATTGAGCGATTCGTTTTTGGCGGAATTGCGTTCCGCCGCCTCAGAGGAGGATCCGAGGTCGGTCATAATCGGCGAGGTGTGGGAAAACGCGGTGACTAAAGTATCATACGGCAATCGCCGCAGATATTTTCGCGGACATGAGTTGGATTCCGTTATGAATTATCCCATACGCCGTGCGATAATCGATTACGTGCGTGACGGCGATTTCATGATGCTGTTGCAGACGGTCGATGATTTGTATTCATCATATCCTAAGTGGGTATGTGACTGCATGATGAACATTCTCGGGACGCACGACACATTGCGCCTTCTGACCGCGCTCGGCGGTCTGAGGCCGGCAAACCGGAAAAAGGCAGAGCTGGTATCGTTGCAGATTCCGCGTGAAAAGCTTGATACGGCGTATAAGATGCAAAAGACTGCGTATGCGCTGTTGGCATCGTTCCCCGGCGTGCCGTGCATATTCTACGGCGATGAGGTCGGTATGCAGGGATATGACGATCCGTTTTGCCGACGCACGTATCCGTGGGATCTGACAGATGAAAAGCGCCTTGATCTGCGCGATTGGTACGCCGCGATAGGACGGGTAAGAAATGACAATAAGGATATTTTCGCCGACGGTGAATTCCGCCTTGCCCACGTTGATTATGAGATCGCCTGCGTGGAGCGTATCGGGGAAAAGGATATGACCGTCACCGTGATCAACAGATCGGGTAAAGAATATGTCTTTTCAGCCGACGAGTACAGGCCTCTGATAAACGGCAGTCCGAGCATTCATCCGATGTCGGCTGAGATATTCCGACTTGACCGTAACACAGAATACAGCGTCTTTGAAAAAATAACGCTGAAAAAAGACAGATGATCGGAGAAAACAGAATGAAAATCGTATCTTTCGGTGAGCTTATGCTCAGATTGACACCGCCCGGATATTACAGATTTCGTCAGGCAGATTCGTTTACCGTGACTTTTGGCGGTGCCGAGGCAAATGTCGCCGTGTCATTGGCGAATTTCGGGGTAAATTCCGCTTACGTCACCAAAATGCCCGATAACGATATCGCGCTTGCCGCGCGCGATAAGCTGCGCTCGTTTGGCGTGGATACGTCCGGCATCGTATACGGCGGTGAGCGTTTGGGCATATATTTTGTTGAGCGCGGCGCATCGCAACGACCGTCAAATGTTATCTATGACAGAAAGAATTCGGCCGTCGCTATGGCGATGCCGTCGGATTTTGATTGGGACAAGCTGCTCGACGGAGCAGATGCGTTTTTCTATACCGGCATCACGACAGCTCTTTGCGACGGAGTCGCCGATATATGCAGATCAGCCTGCGAAACGGCTCGGAAAAAGGGCATAAAAGTCATATGCGATCTGAATTATCGCAAAAAACTGTGGACGCTTGACAAGGCGTGCACCGTCCTTTCGGATATGATGTCATGCACGGATATCTGTATCGGCAATTCGGCTGATGCCTGTGCGATATTCGGCATTTCCGTGCCTGCGGAGCTGTATGAAAAAGGTAATGACCTGACATACGACGGGGAAAAATACGTGGCGGATGAACTGAAAAAGCGATTTGATCTGTCATACGTAGCACTGACCGTCAGACGTACCATCAGCGCAAACGTAAATAGATTTTACGCACTTTTGACCGATAAATCCGGCCTGTGTGAGTTTTCAAAGGAATATACGATCGAGCTGGTCGACCGCATAGGCGGAGGGGATGCTTTCTCTGCGGGCATCGTCTATTCGCTCATCGGCAAGAAGAGCGTTAAAGAGTCGGTCGAGTTTGCTGCGGCCGCCGGCTGCTTGAAGCAGACCACCGAGGGCGACTTTGCGGTTTCGTCGGTGGCGGAGATCGAGGCGCTGGCAAACGGAAAGTCAGACGGCAGGGTATCGAGATAATGCGTATAGCACTTTCGCGGGAGGATAAGGATAGATTCGCCTCGCTTGACGGCATCCGCAAAATGAATTTCGACGTGCTGTCGATGTACGCCTCGCTTCTCAATAACGCGCCTTGCACAGTAAGCGGCGATATGATAGACGAATTGGTATCGGAATGTGACGTGACGCGTGCGGAGGCGTACGGTGCTGTGCTCAGCGCCGTTTTCGGACTTGAAACGGAAACGAACGCGTATGACAATAATCTTGAGCAACTGTATATCCTGCCGTCCGTCCGGGAACTGAAGGCCGAGGATTATCTGTCTGACGATTATTTCAAGAATATCAGAATACCTGAGGGAAAGCACGGCAAATGGGAGTATAAATACGAAGCATACGAGCCGTATGAGGCTTTTGTATGCCGCGATATCGAGGTGAAAAACGATTTTCGCGAGATACCGTCGATCGGATTCTTTGCCGAAAAATTCAGTTTTCCGGCGGTGTTCGAAAACGGTATTGAATGGATGGCGGTAAAGCCGAATGAGATCGAGACGAGGCGTCTGCCGATAGCAAATGCTCACGGCGATGTCGTGACGTTCGGCCTCGGTCTCGGATATTTTGCCTATATGGCATCGAATAAGACCGACGTCAAGACGGTCACTGTCGTCGAACGCGATAAGAACGCGATCGACCTTTTTACAAAACACATCCTGCCGCAATTTGCGAATAAGGATAAAATAATCATCGTCAACGACGACGCATTCGATTACGTGCAGACGGTGATGCCGAAGATGAGATATAATTACGCTTTTGTTGACATTTGGCACGACGTGTCCGACGGCTTTGAGCTTTATTTAAGGATGAAAAGGCTGGAAAAGCTGAGCCCGCGCACCGAGTTTGAGTATTGGATAGAGAAATCTCTTTTGTCGCATTTGCGATGGATAATTTTCGATAATATGAAAGACGTGATCAGCGATAAGATACCGTCCGGCGACGGGGAGTTGATCGCGTCGTATGATAAACTGATTTCATTTTTGGATGACGATTCGCTTCGTTCTCTGGCTCCTAAACTGAAAAAGGTCGAAGCGTGAAAGGATAACATTATGTATTTCAATTCCGAAAAAGCACGAGACACCGTAAAACAGCCTGCCGAGCTGATCAGGTCGCTGTTCACCGAAAAAACCGTCGGCATAGTTGATGCCGAATATACTGACGCCGCGCGCAAATACGCGGTCGGTGCCTGCGGTATCGGTATGCACGCACCTGTGTGTCGCGGACTGCTTAATAATCCCGCTTTGTCCGGCTTTTTTGCAAATCATGCTTGTGACAGCGTGTTTTTTTGCTTTGACTCCGATAATTTGGAGGTCTATTCCGCAAGGGACGGGCTTATTACTGTCGACGACGCCGTGCGTACAGCGGCAGTCAAATCGAAAAACGATGTGATAAAGGCCTGTGGGTATATTGACGAGAACGGCGGTCATGTGATCGATCTGAAGCTCGCCCCGGTCGGGACTCATTTTTACGTCAATCTGCTTATCGGCGACAGGTACGGTTATGCTACGCCGCTGTTCACCACGCCGAAGAGCGCGGTTGACGCATTCGGGCGCGGCTCTTTCCGTGCCGGCGGTGCGAAGCAGGTGCTGTCGACCGCATTTTCCGTGCATCTTGAGGATAACGGAGACCCTGCCAACAGGCAGTTTTACATTGTCGAAAACGGTAAAAAGATTTTTTATTCGCTTGACGCTTTTCATAATGTGAGGTCGGCGGTTTGCCGTCATTTGCAGAATTACACGCGCATCACCTACGAAACGGAATGCGGGCTGATCATTGACAGGCTGATATTCATCATGCCTCAGCACGACGGTATGCCGGACGCAGTCGAGGTACAGCGTATCACCGTCAAAAACGTCAGTGGCAAAAAAAGGAATCTCAAGATCGTGGCGACCGGTGTTTTCGGCATATGCTCACCGGAATCGGCGATCAACGATATAATGTATTCAAATTTGATCCTTGAAAGTGAAATACTGTCTGACGGTGAAAGGCCGATTGCCGTAACTCATCACGCCCAGCCCGATTATATGAAAAAAGAGAAGCGCTTTGCCATGCTTCTTTGCAACGGCGAGGGCATGGATGAGTATTGCGTGAATAAGACCGATTTTATCGGCAACGGTTCTCTCGCCGATCCGCAGATGCTTGTTCATATGACCAATAACGGAGGCAGAAAGGCCATACCGTTCTTTGCGATGGGCAAATACTTTACGCTTGATGACGGGCAAAGCACCGATATCGATGAGTACGTAGGTATCGTACAGGCGCGCGCGGACGCGGCCGAGTCGCTTGATAAAGCGGTTAGACTGATTTGCGACAAATACGGCGACGGAGACGCGCTGACGAGTGAATTTGACGGCGTTATCCGATCGTTTGCCGATTACAGCTCATATATCAGGGTGAAAACGGGCAATAACGATCTCGATACGTATCTGACGGAAAATCTGCCGTTTCAGGTCATGTATCAGACGTTTGTTTCGCGTGCGTTTGCATGGACTCAAAAAGGCTATCGTGAAACAGGCTTCCGTGAAATACAGGACATATACGGATCGATGTATTATCTCGTTTCTGCCGGCAGAGGCGACCTTGTGCGCGAGCTGATATCCATGTGGGCGCGCAATGTTTATAAAATGGGATATGCAAACCATGACTTTACGTGGAGCGGCAAGGACGCCGGCAAATGCTCCGATGATCAACTATGGCTGGCACAGGCGGTTTACAGATACGTCATGCTCACCGACGACTACGATTTTCTTAATGCGGAATTCGACACAGCCGACAGCGGTGATGGAAAGATCAGACGCAAGCTGATCGATACGTTGATCGAGGCCGTCAGATACAGCGGATGCATTTCGATCGGCGCTCACGGTCTTCCGCTTCTTGATAAAGCGGATTGGAACGATACGCTGAAGCTCGACCGTCAGTGTCTGTTCGGCGAGCAGAAGCAGGCACTTTACGAGCGTCAGCTTGCCGAGAACGGTCAGAAGTACGGCACGGCGTTTGACAATAAACTATGCGAAAGCGTCATGAACGCATTTCTTTTGATCATCGCGGCTGATGAAACGGCAGAGCTTGCCGACGCGATCGGCCGAAGGTCAGATGCAGAATTTGCACGTTCGATCAGCGACAAGGTCAGAAAATCGGTCGATGTGAATTGCTATTTCGATAATTTCTATGCTCGTGCACTGATAAATGACGGGCGCGAGGGCGGATATACGTATCTCGGCGCTGACGGCGACGGCCTCAGTGCTGACGGCAGGATCGGCACGTATTTTCTCAATTCATATTCATGGTCGATTCTGGCCGGCGTAGCCGATGAGCAGAAAATCGGGCAGATGCTCGATAAGGTCGAAAAAGAACTGAAAACGCCTTTCGGGTGTAAGCTCTGTACCCCTGTTAATTTCCGTGCGCTCGGATCGGATACGGCTACGGGTCTGTATTTTTACGGCGACAGGGAAAACGGCGGCGTATTCAAGCACGCGGAAATGATGGCGGCCGTTGCCTCACTGAAGGCCGCGAAAATTGTCGGCGACAACGCGCTGTCGGCTCGTCTTTGCGCATTGGCGTTCTTTATGATAAATAAGGTATTGCCGTTTACAACGCTAGCCGATCCTTATGTGACAAAGGGCAATCCGCGCTTCTGCACACAGTATATCAACAGCGATACGGGCGAGAATATCGGACCGATCCTGTCCGGTACGTCTAGCTGGCTGACGTTGGCGGTGTTTGAGATACTCGGCATTCAAACGAACACGAAAGAGCTTCATATTGATCCGATAATGCCGGAGGGTATGACAAAAATCGAGTATTCCGTCAAGCTGGACGGTGAGTATGTTGATGTTACCGTCAGCGGCGCGGAATATGCTCATATCGGTCCGTCGACCGTGATCACCGTTGACGGACAAAGGGCTGACAGCGCCCTGATAAAGCGCGACGGCAGACACCATACCGTGGAAATATCACTGTGAACATGTTGACATTGCTCGTCGTTCGGGGTATAATATTCTGTTGCGATCATCTCAAAAGGAGTTTTTATGGACAAAAGCAAACTTAATGATATACGTCTTTTCCTGTTTGATATGGACGGAACCATATATCTCGGATATGATCTGTTTCCGTTCACGATCGAACTGCTGAAAACGATAAGAGAGCAGGGCAAGCATTATCTTTTCATAACTAACAATTCGTCGATGAATGTCAGTGCGTACGTAAAAAAGCTTGCAAAGCTCGGTGTGGAGGCGACTGAGGATGACTTTCTGACCTCGGCACAGGTCACCGCCATGTATATTAACGAGAATCTCAGCGGTAAAAAGCTTTACGTCGCCGGAACAAAATCTTTCGTCGAGGAGCTGAAATCCTCGACCGGTATCATCACCGAGGAAATGTCAGATGATATTGAGGGCGTCATAATGGGATATGATACCGAATTGACGTATGGAAAGCTGTGGGATATTTCCAAAATTCTGACAGAAAAAGACATTCCGTATATCGCGTCGAATCCCGACCTCGTATGCCCGACTGAATTCGGATATGTACCGGACTGCGGTTCGGTTGCCGAGATGATATATAACGCGACTAAAAAACGTCCGTATTTTATCGGCAAGCCGCGTCCCGAAATGCCGTTGTTCGCCGTTAAAAAGATGGCGGAGCGTGATCCGATGATAAACCTTGATACCACGCTCGTGATCGGCGACAGGCTGTACACCGATATTGCCAGCGGGATAAACGCGGGCGTACACACCATGCTTGTGTTCAGCGGAGAAACGACACGTGAGCAGGCGGAGATCAGCGAATACAAGCCGGATTTCGCCCTTGACGATTGCGGCGTCCTTCTTGACATTCTTAAAGACAATTATTTGCAAAACGGAGGTAATATATGATATTTGACGTAGCTGTGATAGGCGGCGGTGTCGTGGGCGGTTTGACCGCGAGAGAGCTCACGAGATATAAGCTGTCTGTCATTATTCTCGAAAAGGCCGACGATGTGGCGGGCGGCGCATCAAGGGCTAACAGTGCGATAGTTCACGGCGGATTTGATCCGCTCCCCGGAACGCTGAAAGCAAAGCTTAATGCCAAAGGCACCGCAATGATGGCAAAGCTGGCCGAGGAGCTCGATGTGCATTATAGGAATAACGGCTCCATGGTGCTTGCGTTCGGTGATGAACAGGATGAAAAGGTCAGAGAGCTTTACGACCGCGGTATCAAAAACGGTATCCCCGGTCTGAGTGTGATCAGCGGCGACGAGGCAAGAAGACTTGAGCCGGCACTTTCCGATACCGTGACATCGGCATTGCTGTGTACATCATCCGGCATAGTATGTCCCTACGATCTGAATATCGCGGCTGTCGGCAACGCCATGGATAACGGGGCACAGCTGAAGTGTAATTTTGAGGTCACCGATATCAAGTCCGTCGGCGATCATTACGTCATTACTAACGGACAGGAGCGCGTCGAGGCGCGGTATATCGTAAACGCGGCGGGTCTTTACTGCGATACGATAGCCGCAATGCTCGGCGACAAGTATACCATTACAGCCAAAAAAGGCGAATATATGCTGTTTGACCGCAGTGAGGGCGATATGGTCGACAGAACCATATTTCAGGTGCCGACAAAGGCAGGCAAGGGAATACTCATCACTCCTACCGTCGACGGCAACCTGCTCATCGGTCCGACGTCCGAAAAGACGGACAAGGACGATTGTTCAACGACGTTGGATGGCCTTGATCTGACGAAAGCAACGGCACTGAAATCGTCTGGCAAGCTCAATTTCAGAAAGATAATCACGTCATTCTGCGGTCTGCGTTCCGCATGCGAAGAAAGTGAAGATTTCATCATCAGAATGTCGGATAACTCACCGAGATGCCTTGAGCTGATCGGTATAGATTCGCCCGGGCTTTCGTCTTCTCCCGCAATAGCACTATATGCCGTGGAGCTGCTGTCGGAGGCGGGACTTGTGCTTGAAAGAAACGAGGAATTTGTTCCCACACGCGTTTCCGCACGCAGATTCGAAAAACTGTCCGCGGATGAAAAGAATGCGATCATCGCAAAGGATCCGGCATTCGGCCATCTTGTCTGCCGTTGCGAAACCATAACCGAGGGCGAGATCTTACAGGCTATACGTCAGAATCCGCCCGCCCGCTCGCTTGATGCGGTCAAGCGCCGTACGCGTGCCGGAATGGGCAGATGTCAGGGCGGCTTCTGCTCGCCGTTTGTGACCGAGCTGATTGCAAAAGAACTCGGAATACCGGAAACAGATGTGACAAAATTCGGCGGCAATTCAAAATTGCTCGTCGGAAAGACAAAGTGAGGTGTGCGTAATGCTTAGCTATGATTTGGTAATAGTAGGCGGTGGCCCCGCCGGTATGGCTGCGGCAGTGTCGGCTCACGATAACGGAACGGAAAATATACTTATTATCGAGCGTGACGATTCTTTGGGCGGTATATTGCGCCAATGTATCCACAACGGTTTCGGGCTTCATCGTTTCGGTGAGGAATTGACAGGCCCGGAATATGCCGCAAGATACAGAAAAATGGTCATGGAGAGAAATATACCGTTTGTTTGCAATACGATGGTGCTTTCCATAGAAGATACCGACAACGGCAAGGTAGTCACCGCAATGAACAGCGACCGCGGAGTATTTACACTAGATGCACAGGCGATCGTCCTTGCTATGGGATGCCGTGAACGTCCGCGCGGCGCATTGAATATTCCCGGTACCCGTCCGGCCGGAATTTATACTGCGGGTACTGCCCAAAGATATGTCAATATCAAGGGCATGATGCCCGGCAAAAACATCGTTATCCTCGGCAGCGGCGATATCGGTCTCATTATGGCTCGCCGTATGACACTTGAGGGTGCAAACGTCAAGGCAGTATGCGAGCTGATGCCGTACTCCGGCGGACTTAACAGAAATATCGTGCAATGCCTGAAGGATTTCAATATTCCGTTGTTGCTCAGTCATACCGTCGCGCAGATCCACGGCAATGAGCGCGTGACCGGCGTAACGATAGCAGAGGTCGACGAAAAGTTTCGCGTAATACCTGAAAAGAGTCAGTATATTGAGTGCGACACGCTTCTGCTTTCGTGCGGTCTGTTGCCTGAAAATGAACTGACACAGGCAGCTGGTATCGACCTCGACATGATAACCGGCGGAGCATCCGTCAATCAGAACAGGCAGACGTCAAAGAACGGTATTTTCTCTGCCGGGAACGTGCTTCATGTTCACGACCTTGTCGACTATGTTTCCGAGGAAGCGGAGCTGGCCGGCAGATCCGCGTCGGAATATATCAAGCGCGGTGCTGTCGATAAGAAGATCGTCAAGACAGTGTCGGTCGGAAAAGCGGGCGGCATCAGATATACAGTGCCTCAGCGTATAGATATATATGATGAAAACGATGACGTCAAGGTGTATTTCCGCGTCGGCGCAGTCATGAATGACGTTACGTTGACGGTAAAGGCTGACGGCGAAGTGGTTTCCGGTCAGAAAAAGCGCAAGATGGCTCCCGGTGAAATGGAATACGCAGTAGTCAAAAAGGCAGTGCTGGACACGATGCCCGATGCGATCGATATTGAGATAGTCAAGTGAGGTGTTCACGATGGAAAACAGAGAAATGATATGTATTAACTGTCCGCTGGGATGCAGTCTTTCGGTCAGCATCGACGGCGATAACATCAAGGTCAGCGGAAATACTTGCCCGCGCGGAGAGAAATATGCGATAGCAGAGGTTACTCACCCGACGCGCACACTGACGACGACGGTCCGCGTGGCAAACCGTTCCGGTTCTTTCGTTGCGGTAAAGACAAAAAATCCCATTTCAAAGGAAAAACTGTTTGATGCAATGAGAATCGTAAATGCCGCGACAGTCACGGCTCCCGTTCACGCGGGTGATGTGATCATAGCCGATATGCTCGGCGAATCTGATCTTATCGCAACAGCCGATAAAGAATAATATAAGGAAATAGAGTATGGAAAAGAACAGCAAATTTTCTGCATGGTTTAAGAAATACGGTTATCTGCTGTGGGGGTTGTATCTTCCGGTCTATTTGATTTCATTCTTCATTGTTGAGAAGCTGGTACCTGAGTCGGTACAGTGGTTTGACACTGCAACGGCGATCGACAGCTACATACCGTTTTGCGAATGGATGGTATTTCCGTATGTTTTGTGGTTTCCGTTTATGGGAGCGGTGGGACTATATACCGCACTTACCGATAAAAACGCTTTTCGCCGTATGGCGATGTTTATGATAATAAGCTTCGGTACTTGCATTATCCTGTTTCCGATCTTCCCGAATGGGCAAAGCCTGCGTCCCGATCTTGCGGCATTGGGCAGAAGCAATATCGCCACATGGTTGGTTAACCGCCTTTATTCTGCCGACACGTGTACAAACGTATTTCCGAGCATTCACGTCGTCGGTTCATTTATGGCGTTTTTCGGTATCGCCGATACGAAACTCGGTCGTAACAAGGTCATTTATTATTCGTCGCTGTTATTGACGTTGATTATTACCGCATCAACGTGTTATGTAAAGCAGCACGCATTCATCGACATTTTGTCCGGCTTGATTTGGACGTTTATTTGCTATATCATCGTTTACGTCGTCATCAGAAAAATAATGATCAAAAAGAATATCGGTTAATTTGATAATGCCTCCCCCAAAGGAGGCATTATTTCATTTTGTGAGCAAACACTGTTGACTATACGCCGTATGTTGTGGTACAATTACAGGGTATGGTTGGGTGCTCATTGAGCTCAATAAGGAATCGGGTGAAAATCCCGAACGAGCCCGTCGCCGTGAGCGGTATGGCTTTCCCGTGCAATCGCCGTGATTGTATATCCATTGGCGCAAGCTGAGAAGGTCGGGGAAGACGTCAGGCCGCAAAGTCGGAAGACTTGCCCATATTATCTGTCGGAAGCCGCGAGTGCCGGCGCCGAAAGGACGGCAGAACATACGCATCAAAATTCAATAAAAGAAATGAGGAAAAACAACATGAACAGA
>JAKSPY010000022.1 GCA_024404445.1 Clostridia bacterium | reverse complement strand
TTTCGCACGACGAAATAGGGCAAAAACGCTTGACTTTTATGTATGCAGGTATATACTTTAATTATATAAGACTTTTCACGGAGGCAGTGCCATGATAGAATTTCGTTTTCCGTTACCGTCGTGCAATATCGACGGCAGACACAACGGGATATATAACAATGAAGAGATGGGATATCCCTGCATGCTGACGACGCTCGACAGCCGCCTCGGCCAAATGATCGACCGACTGCGACTGAGCATTATAGACGACCGCCGGCTCGTCTTTATCGATGGCAGAGTTCTGATGTGCTCAAAGAATTGGATACGCGACCACGTACATGAAATGAAGGGCTTTTGCCATTGGGAATACGACATGACGTCGTTTCTGAATTACATTCTGGACACACAGCGCGACGACGGTTGCTATTATGAGTTGATAAAACAGCTGGACGACTATCATTGGCAATACGTGAACGAGGATTGCAGGATCATTTTTCCCGAGGACAATCTGGCGCTCGTCCGTCTGGAGATCGAGGCTGACATTGAATACCTCGTCGTCGAGGGGGCGATGGACTGTTACCGCGTGACAGGCGACATCGATTGGCTGAAAAAATACCTTCCGCGCCTTGAAAAAGGTATCGAATACATCACGTCGTCGCCGAAGCGTTGGGATGAGGCGCACGGTCTGGTCAAACGTGCGCTGACCATCGACACGTGGGATTTTGCTTACCGTGAGCCCGGCACCAACAGACGGATATCCGACGGTATGCCGATGGGCATCATGCACGGTGACAATTCCGGCGTTTATCAGGCAATGAATCAGTTGGCATATTTCAACCGACTGTTGGGCAATACCGAAAAGGCTGTCGAATGGGAAAAACGCGCCGAACAGATCAGAACGGCAATGTTCAGATATCTGTGGAACGGCAAATTCTTCATTCACACTCTTTACCTCGGCGACGGAATAGACGATAAGGAAAGCGAACGCCTTTCCCTTTCGAATACCTACGATATGAATCGCGGAGTGACGAACGCTGAGCAGTCGCGTTCGATCATTGAGGAATACATGGCGCGTCGCAAAACCACGCAGGCGTTTGCCGAATGGTTTTCGATAGATCCCCCGTATGAGCCGTCGTTCTTAATGGGAAACGGCCAGTCGTACGCACCGGGCAAATACGTAAACGGAGCAATATCCCCGTTCACTGCCGGTGAGCTGGCGCTGGCCGCCTTCAATAACGGTTATGAGGCGTACGGCTGGGATATCATCAAGCGCTTTGAAGAAATGACGGAACGTGACGGCACAATATATTTTTTGTACTCTCCGCACGACGGAACACGTCAGGGCGGAGGTCCGAGCGCGTGGGGCGCGGCGGCGCTTCTGAATGCCATAGACTGCGGTCTGGCCGGAATAGTCAATACCGGCGTGTCGTACGACAGTATCGCTTTTTCTCCGCGCTTCCCCGTCACGGAATACGACGAGCTGCGGTATATCACGGGATATGAGCTGACGCACGCTACAGTCGACGTACGGTATATCCGCACCGATCGCGGTATGCGCTATCAGATAAAGTCACCGGCAAGGACTGTCAACGCGCACATATTATTGCCGCACGGCAAACAGGCAACGGCAGTGAAGATCGACGAAAACGACTGCGGCTTTACCGTGTCGCAGATCGGTGACAGCGTATACGCGGATTTCTCTGTAACTGCCGCTCCGTGTTTGAATATTGAGGTATTATTCTGAATCTTTCGGAGGATATATGAAGCTCGGAATCGACATAGGCGGCACGAAATGTGCCGTGGTGCTCGGCGATGAAAAAGGAATATACGGCAAAATGCGGTTTGATACGACGTCGTGTGAAAACACAATGGCAGAAATAATCAGCGCCGCGCACTCATTTTCCGGATTTGACGGTATCGGCGTATCGTGCGGAGGACCGCTCGACCGCAAAAAGGGGCTGATAATGTCGCCGCCCAATCTCAGCGATTGGGATAACGTGCCGATCACCGACATACTCACAAGGGAATTCGGCGTGCCCGCGTATCTTTGCAACGACGCGAACGCCTGTGCGCTTGCCGAATGGCGCTACGGCGCGGGACGCGGAGCGGAAAACATGATCTTTCTGACCTTCGGCACCGGCATGGGCGCCGGTCTGATCATAAACGGTCGTCTGTACGAGGGCGCGTGCGGCAACGCCGGCGAGATCGGACATATAAGAATGGCCAAAGACGGCCCGACAGGTTACAGAAAGGCAGGCTCATTCGAAGGATTTTGCTCCGGCGGAGGTCTGACTCAGGCCGGACGTGTAGCGGCAGAGCTCGCGATACGGTCAGGCATCTCGCCGATGTACTGCAGATCGCTTTCCGATTTGCCGTCCGTCAGCGCAAAATCGATCGCCGACGCGGCATTCGCGGGCGATACGACCGCGATCGGGGTATACAGATCATGCGGCGAAAAGCTGGGTGAGGGCCTTGCCGTTCTTATCGACATAATAAATCCCGATGTCATAGTCATAGGCAGTATTTTCGCACGCGCACGTGAGTTGTTGTACCCGTATGCGCAGGAGGTCATAGCGCGCGAGGCGCTTTCCGATTCGGCGAATTGCTGTCGGATAGTGTCGGCAGAGCTTGGTGAGAATATCGGCGATTATGCGGCGCTGGCTGTCGCATATGACGGAGAAAAACAGTACGGAGGTAAAAATGGATAAGACAGTCACAGACCTTTCCGGCACATGGCGTATCTCATATCTCGATAACAAGACGGTAACCGAAAAGCACGTCGATCCGAAAACGGTCAGCGAGGTAGAGGCGATCGGCAATGCGCTTGACGCGGCGGTGCCGGGCGATTTTCTGCTCACGCTTCACCGCGCGGGAATATTGCCGGACCCGTATTTCGGCAACAACAGCTGGGAATATCAGAAATATGAATACACTCACGTATGGTACTGCACCGACTTCACGGTGGAAAACCGCGATACCGATCGGCTGTATTTTGATTTTGAGGGCTTGGACACCGTCTGCGAAATATATCTGAACGGGAATCTCATCGGCAAAACAGACAATATGTTCATACCGCACGCAGTAAAAGCGAACGGAATCATAGCCGGCAAAAATGAGCTGGTGGTGCATTTCATCCCCGTGATGGTCGCGGCACGCGAAAAACGGTTGCCTCTGATGTGCCACACGCTGTTTTACAGCTTTGAGGCTCTGTATACCCGCAAGCCGATGCACAGCTACGGTTGGGACATCATGCCGAGGATACTGTCATGCGGAATATATAAGCCGGTCACATTGCGGGAAAGAGCAAATGACAGCATAGACGAGCTGCATCTGTTCACGTTGCGCGCAGACGCAGAAAAAAGGACGGCGCGCGTCAGAATCTACTTTGCCCTGAATCTTTCGGCCGACAACCCGCGTGAATACCGAATAGAGATCGACGGTAAATGCGGAAGCAGTACATTCCACGAGGAATGCTGTCCTCACCACACCGAATATACACGTCTTGCCTTCGGTATCGAAAACTGCCGCCTGTGGTGGCCGAAAAACCACGGCGAGCAAAATCTGTACGATGTTGTTGCACGGCTGTGGCACGGCGATGAGCTGGTCGATATTAAAACGATGAAATTCGGAATACGCACGGCCGAGCTTATCAGAACGGATGCGATACGCGACGGAGTGGGCGACTTCACATTCAGAATAAACGGCAGACCCATCTTCTGCCTCGGTACGAATTGGGTGCCGATGAGCCCTTTCCACTGCGAAGACGAACAGCGTCAGCCGCGTGCGCTTGAGTTGCTCGACGAATCGGGGTGCAATATGGTGCGTGTCTGGGGCGGAAGCGTATATCCGGACGACGGTTTTTACGATTTCTGCGATGAGCACGGCATCATGGTATGGCAGGACTTTGCGCTCGCGTGCGCAGTTTACCCACAGGATGAAGAATTCTGCAAAAAAATTGAGACAGAGGCGACCGCCGTGGTAAAACGGTTGCGTCATCACGCCTCGCTCGTTCTGTGGGCGGGCGACAATGAGTGCGACTCCACGTGTGAGGGGTGGAACGGATACAGACGCGATCCGAATGACAACGTGATCACCCGACGCGTTCTGCCGGAGGTCATCAGAAATCACGATTTCACACGTCAATATCTGCCCAGCTCGCCGTACGTTTCACCGGAGGCGTATCGCGACCGTCTGCCCACGCCGGAGGCTCATTTATGGGACAGCGACAGGTATTATTTCAAAAAAGATTACTATAAAAAAGCGACCTGCTATTTTGCAAGCGAGATCGGTTATCACGGCTGTCCGTCACCGTCGTCATTACGCAAATTCATAGGCGAGGACAAGCTGTGGCCGATAAACGACGAAAACGGAAAGCCGAATCTGCATTGGCTGGCGCATACGAGCGAGGCGCAGGATGACGGTGAATTGTCGTATGTCTATCGCGCAGGTCTGCATCAGAAAGAGGTCAGATATCTGTTCGGCTCACTGCCGGACACCGTCGATGAATACGCGCTTTTGTCGCAGATATCTCAAGCCGAGGCGTTCAAGTATTTCGTGGAAAGCTTCCGCGCGAAAAAATGGAGGCGCACGGGGATCTTGTGGTGGAATCTGCTTGACGGTTGGCCGCAGGTAGCCGACGCGGTAGTGGATTACTATTATCACAAAAAAATGGCCTTTGAATATCTGAAACGCTCACAGTCGCCGCTGTGCCTCATGCTGAATGAGCAGGACGACGGTACGCTGACGCTCATTGCCGCAAACGACACGTGCACGGATATGTCGGGCTCATACAGTGTGACGAACGTGACGGAAGGCAAAAAGATCGCGCAGGGCGATTTCAGCGTCGATAATAACGAGAATATTCCGCTGACATCGATAAACGCCGATCAAAGCTACGCCGTTTACATGATAGAATGGACCGCCGGCGGTCAGACGTACAGAAATCACTATACCTCCGGTATCATCGGTATGGACGCCGGGCAGTATATGCGCGATATGAAGAAGACCGGCTTTGACGATTATACCGAATAAAAAACACAAACGCCTGTCGAAAAGAGTAACGGTGCTCTTCCCGACAGGCGTATAATTTTTGATGTCTGACGCGTCGTTATCAGAACAGACCCACGATCCTGCCGTCGTCTGTCACGTCGATCTTCTCGGCGGCGGGTACCCTCGGCAGTCCCGGCATCGTCATGATGTCGCCCGTAAGAACGACAATGAAGCCTGCCCCCGCAGACACCCTGACGTTTTTGACCGTGACGATAAAATCATCGGGCGCCCCGAGCTTCGTCGGATCGTCGGAAAAGCTGTACTGCGTTTTTGCAATACAGACGGGCATCTTATCAAATCCGAGCGCGGTAAGCGCCGCGATCTGCTTTTCGGCAGAGGGCAGGACGCTGATATCTTTCCCTCCGTAAACCCTTTTGACAACGGTGCGGATCTTATCCTCGATGCCGCAATCCAATCCGTAAGAATACCCGAAATCTCCGCTTTCCTCCTCGCACAGGCGCACGACCTCACGGGCAAGGGCTTCTCCGCCATTTCCGCCATCGGCACATACCGTTGACAAAACGGCGTTCACACCGAGGCTACTGCATTTTTCGATAATGAGATCGATCTCGGCATCCGTGTCCGTCGGGAAGCGATTAACAGCCACGACGCACGGCAGTCCGAACACGTTTTTGATATTTGATACGTGACGCAGCAGATTCGGAATCCCGCTTTCCAGCGCCGTGAGATCCTCAGTCGCGAGTGCGGTTTTCGGCAGTCCGCCGTGCATTTTCAGCGCGCGCACAGTCGCCACGATAACGACGGCATCCGGTGTCAGCCCGGACAGGCGGCACTTGATATCCATAAATTTTTCCGCGCCGAGGTCAGCACCGAATCCCGCCTCGGTCACGGTATAATCCCCCATTTTCAGTGCCATTCGCGTGGCTATGACAGAGTTACAGCCGTGCGCGATATTGGCAAACGGACCGCCGTGGACGAATGCAGGCGTACCCTCAAGCGTCTGAACAAGATTCGGCTTCAGCGCGTCCTTCAGTAATGCCGTCATGGCGCCGGCGGCCTTTAGATCGCCGGCGGTCACCGGCTTATCGTCGTAGGTATACCCGACGATCATCCTCGACAGACGCTCTTTCAGATCGCGGAGTGACGAGGCAAGGCACAATACCGCCATTATCTCGGATGCCACGGTGATGTCAAAGCCATCCTCACGGGGCGTGCCGTTGGCCTTACCGCCGAGGCCGTCGACTATGGATCGCAATTGCCTGTCATTCATATCGACACAGCGCCTCCATGTGACCTTTCTTACGTCGATGCCGAGCGTATTACCCTGCTGTATGTGATTATCAAGCATAGCGGCAAGCAGATTATTGGCAGCGCCTATGGCGTGGAAATCGCCGGTAAAATGCAGATTTATATCCTCCATGGGGATGACCTGCGCATATCCGCCTCCGGCGGCACCGCCCTTGATACCGAATACCGGACCCAACGACGGCTCTCTCAATGCGACCGTCACGTCCTTACCTATGCGGCGCAGGCCGTCGGCAAGCCCTATCGTCGTGGTGGTTTTGCCTTCACCGGCCGGTGTGGGTGTCATAGCCGTGACAAGAATGAGCTTCCCGTCAGGGCGCGTCGTTTCGTCAAGGAGCGAAAGGTCGATCTTCGCCTTATGGTTTCCGTATTGTTCGACGTATTTCGCATCGACGTGAGCGCGTTCCGCAATTGTCAGAATATGCTCCGGCGTAACGCTCTGTGATATCTCAATATCGGATAAATGTTCCATACTCTTTCTCCTTATAATATAATACGTCAAAAATCAATCGTTTCATAACGATAGAATCTTATCATACCGTGACGTTTTTGTCAATCGGCAGTCATAAAAAGGCGGTCGTGATCGCGCAGCCGCGACGTCATATCCCCGATATCGAGACATTCTTTTCAATATGATGATCTGCCGATCCGGCGAAATCACGAACGCATGACGTCATCACCTCGTCCTTTTCATACTTGATTTTGTCCCGTCGGTGTGATATAATTCACGATGCAAAAACAGTTTGTCACACAGATTTTCCGCCTTTCAGAAACGCCGTCCGGCGTGGGCAAAAATGACCGACGGTCGGCGGCAAAGCATTTTTGCACATTCGACCAAAAGGTAACGAATTATAGATAATATGTTGATATGCACTTGTGTATTTTGATGACAAGCGATAATATACAACTGTATAATATCAGAAAAAGTGAGGTATGGCAATGATTTTAAAGGGGTTACAGAAAACCACCCTGCTCGATTTTCCGGGCAAGGTCGCGTGCACGGTGTTCACGGGAGGCTGCAATTTGCGCTGTCCGTTCTGCCACAACTCGTTATTGGTATTGAATCCGAATGATCAGCCGGATTTGGACATTGATGAATTTTTCACTTTTTTATCAAAGCGTCGCGGCATACTCGACGGCGTCGCCATAACGGGCGGAGAGCCGTTGCTCAACCTTGATATTGAAGAATTTATCGGCCGCATAAGGGACATGGGATTTTTGATCAAGCTGGATACTAACGGCTTTTTCCCCGACAGGCTGGAAAAGCTGATCGACGACGGTATGCTGGACTACATTGCCGTCGATATCAAAAACACTCGCGAAAAGTACGGGGTGACAGTCGGTGTCCCCGATATCAACCTCGCACCTCTTGACAGAACGATATCGATCCTCAGCCGCGCAAAGGTGCCATATGAGTACCGCACAACTGCCGTCGCCGAGTATCACACACCCGATGATTTTGACAAAATCGGCTGTTGGATTTCCGGCTGTCCGGCATATTTTATACAAGCGTATAAGGACTCCGGAAGCGTAATTTCGGAGGGCTTGCACCCTTTGTCCGACGATGGCTATCGTGCCTGCCTCGAAAAAGCCAGCAACCACCTGCCAAATGCATCACTGCGCGGTATCTGACCGCGCAGTTTTCTGTTTCCGGAAAAACACAATATGTAGTAATGTTTGTGCGAAAAGGCGAAAAAACGATCTAAATATTGTATGTTATCACAATTGACAAAGCAGACCTCACGAGATATACTATACTCGCATATTTTATTATGACTACGTTAGAAAATCTCGGAGGAAGAGCATGTACCAGGTACTGAAAAGAGACGGAAAAATAGTGGATTTCGATATATCGAAGATATCGTCGGCGATCAAGCTTGCATTTGAGGCGCAAGAGAAGAATTATCACCCATCGGTGATCGACCTCATCGCGATCAAGGTCACGGCCGACTTTGACCCGAAGATCAAAGAGGGTCTTATCTCCGTCGAGGATATTCAGGACAGTGTTGAGGCGGTCCTCGTTCAGTGCGGGTACGCAGATGTCGCAAAGGCATACATCCTTTACCGCCGTCAGAGAGAAAAGCTCCGCAACATGAAGAGCACGATTCTTGACTATAAGGAGATCGTTGACAGCTATGTAAAGATCACCGATTGGCGCGTCAAGGAGAATTCCACGGTCACATATTCCGTCGGAGGTCTCATTCTGTCCAACTCCGGCGCGATCACGGCCAACTATTGGTTGTCCGAGATATATGACGATGAGATAGCGAACGCACATCGTCACGCGGATATCCATCTGCACGATCTTTCGATGCTGACGGGTTATTGCGCCGGCTGGTCGCTTCGTCAGCTTATCAAAGAGGGTCTCGGCGGCGTTTCCGGCAAGATCACGTCCGCACCGGCGAAGCACCTCGTTTCCCTCTGCAACCAGATGGTAAACTTTCTCGGCATCATGCAGAACGAGTGGGCAGGTGCGCAGGCGTTCTCGTCGTTCGATACTTACCTTGCCCCGTTCGTCAAGGTGGATAATCTTTCATACGATCAGGTCAAGAAGTGCATCGAGTCCTTCATATACGGTGTGAATACGCCGTCACGTTGGGGCACACAGGCACCGTTCTCCAACGTCACGCTTGATTGGACGGTCCCGGCCGACCTTGCCGAGCAGAACTGTATCATAGGCGGCAAAGAGGTAGACTTCCGCTATAAAGACTGCAAAAAAGAGATGGATATGGTAAACAAGGCGTTCATCGAAACAATGATCGAGGGCGACGCCAACGGACGCGGCTTCCAATACCCTATCCCCACATATTCGATCACATCCGACTTCGATTGGTCGGAAACGGAGAACAACCGCCTGCTGTTTGAAATGGCGGCAAAATACGGCACGCCGTATTTCTCAAACTATATCAACAGCGACATGGAGCCGAGCGATGTCCGTTCGATGTGCTGCAGACTCCGTCTTGACCTGCGCGAGCTGCGCAAGAAGTCCGGCGGTTTCTTCGGCAGCGGCGAGAGCACGGGCTCTATCGGCGTCGTAACCATCAATATGCCGCGTATCGGTTATCTCGCGGCTGATAAAGCCGATTTCTATGCCCGCCTTGACCGTATGATGGATATCGCCGCAAGATCGCTCAAGGTCAAACGTACGATCATCACGAAGCTTCTCGACGAGGGCTTGTATCCGTATACAAAGAGATACCTCGGCACATTCGATAATCACTTCTCCACCATCGGTCTCGTAGGCATGAATGAGGCGTGCCTCAATGCCAAATGGATCAGAAAGGACATGACTCACAAGGAGGCCCAGGATTTCACAGACGAGGTCCTCAACCATATCCGTGACCGTCTGTCCGATTATCAGGAGCAGTACGGCGACCTGTACAATCTGGAAGCAACACCAGCCGAGTCAACGTCATACCGCCTCGCAAAGCACGACGTAAAGAGATTCCCCGACATCATCACGGCATCCGAAAACGGAAAGACGCCGTATTACACCAACTCGTCTAACCTTCCCGTCGGTTATACGGCCGATATATTTGAGGCACTTGACATTCAGGACGACATTCAGACGCTTTACACAAGCGGCACGGTATTCCACGCGTTCCTCGGCGAGAAGCTCCCGTCATGGAGAAGCGCCGCAAATCTCGTTCGCAAGATCGCCGAAAACTATAAGCTTCCGTATTACACGCTGTCACCCACATACTCAGTATGTAAGGATCACGGCTATATAGTCGGTGAGCACTTCACGTGCCCGACCTGCGGACAGACAACGGAAGTATACAGCCGTATAACAGGCTATTACCGCCCTGTCAAGAATTGGAACGACGGCAAGGCCGAGGAGTACAGAAGCCGTCGCGTATACGACATCCCGATGTCGAACAGCAAGCATCCGGAGCTCAAGCAGAACGATCTCGCGGCAGAGTCCGCGGCACCGGAGACCGTTAAATCGGCGCCCGTCGCGGAGTCCGTGGCAGTCAAGCAGGAAGCGGCCGGACAGTGTGCGTGCCCTGTCGATGTCAATGAGATAATTCTTTTCACCACACCTAATTGTCCCAACTGTAAAATGGCGACGATGTTCCTTGAAAAAGGCGGCGTGAAGTACACAAAGCTGATCGCCGAGGAAAACCCCGCGCTGGTCGAAAAATACGGCATCAAGCAGGCACCGACACTCGTCGCGGTCACTGACAGCGGATTTGAAAAATTCGCAAACGTATCAAATATCAGAAAATTCATTGAAGGCACTGCTAAGTAAGAGGTCAATCTATGTATGATATCATCATAGTCGGCGCGGGCCCTGCGGGGCTCACGGCCGCACTGTATGCACGGCGCGCCGAAAAAAGCGTGCTTGTGTTGGAAAAAGAAACTTTCGGCGGGCAGATAACCTACTCTCCGAAGGTCGAAAACTATCCCGGTATGCTTTCCGTAAGCGGCAACGAGCTTGCCGAAAAGCTCATAGAGCAGGTATTATCTCACGGTGCCGACGTCGAGCCGACCGATGTCACAGAGGTGCGCGATTTCGGCGACAGAAAGATTGTCACGACGACCGACGGCGAATACGAGGCAAAGGCCGTGATCATCGCCGCCGGATCAAAGCATCGCCGTCTTGGGCTTGACCGCGAGGAAAGCTTCATCGGAAACGGCATTTCATTCTGCGCCATTTGCGACGGTGCATTCTATAAGGATAAAAACGTAGCGGTCATCGGCGGCGGAAACACCGCGTTGCAGGACAGCGTTCTGTTATCAGAGGGATGCAGATCGGTGACGATCGTGCAAAACCTTTCCACACTGACAGGCGAGCAGAAACTGATCAACATACTCGTGAATCGTCCGAACGTAAATATTATTTACAACACCGTGGTGGAAGCACTGAACGGCGAATCGGAATTAAAGTCGATATCGCTGTCAAATACCGTGACGGGCGAAAAAACACTACTTAAGGTAGACGGGATATTCGTCGCTATCGGACAGGTACCGGAGAATGAGCCGTTTACAAACGTCGTATCGACTGACGAGCGCGGATACATCATTTCCGGTGAGGATTGCATGACGACCACACCCGGGGTATTCGTGGCGGGCGATTGCAGGACAAAGGCGATACGTCAGGTGGCGACAGCCGTATCTGACGGTGCCATAGCCGCACTGTCGGCGATAAAATATATTGACAGCATCAAATGATCCGAACAAAAAGATCGGCCCTGCGAAAAGTCTTGAACTTTTCGCAGGGCTTTTTATCAAAATGATTTAGGTTAATTTTTGCTGTTTTTGACTTTTTTCACGGTAGTATATGCAAAAACGGGAAGCATGATAAGATCGATGATCCCGACAACCCTTATAACCGTATCCGGCAATGTGATTCCGATGATACTTGATCCCGCAATGACGAGCGTCGCGACACCGATGATGATCATGCACAGACCCCAAAGCAAATCGTTTTTGTTATTCATATCTACACCTCTAAATATTTGAATTTTTTATATATGATGTTGGGGATTGGTAGGATATTTCGTTATGATCTACCCGTGCTGCCGAAGCCGCCGGAGCCGCGTAATGTTTCGTCAAGCGTTTCACATTCATCGAATTCTGCCTTTATGTACGGCGCTATGACCATCTGAGCCACACGCTCACCTGCCATGACCGTCCTGTTCTCTGACGACTGATTATACATGGCGACCATGATCTCCCCGCGATAATCCGAGTCGATGACGCCGACCTTGTTGGCGGGCGCAAGACCGCGCTTTGTTGCCATTCCGCTTCTGGCATAGATAAATCCGGCATATCCGTCGGGTATTTCGACGGCGATCCCGGTGTGGATAAGCACAGTCTGACCGGGCGACAGCGTCACCTCATCCAATGCGCATATATCGGCGCCTGCCGAAAATTCTGTACCGTATTTCGGTGCTTGTGCCCTTTCGTCAGTCTTTATAAATCTGATTTTCATATTGATACCCCGCTGTGTTTTTTATATTCCTCAAGGTAAATTTCTGTCACATCACACGCCATTCTGTCGGCAGACAAAGCCGACAGGTATTTTTCTTTCGCGGCATTTCCCAGCTGTCGCCTCAGTTTTTCGTTGTTATACAGTTGTATAACCGACTCCGCCACAGCCTCCGCGCTCTGCGGCTCAATACATATTCCGTCTACACCGTCATCGATAAGCTGACTATACCCGCCGGAGCGCGTAACTATTTGGGGCTTACCGAGGCTCATACCCTCAGATATCGCGAGAGATGTGGTTTCAGCTCCGTATGAACAGCTCAGACATACGTCGGCTATGTTGCAGATACGATACGGCTCACCGCAAAAGCCGAGAAACATTATATTGTCAAGGTCGACGCTCAGGCTCTCAAGTTCCGCCCTCATAGAGCCGTCGCCGATGCAGACGAATCTGACGCACGGACACTTCTCTTTCAAAATGCGCGCCGCGCCGATTATATATCTGTATCCCTTGTATTCCTCCAACCGTGCCGCGGTATATACGACGAAATCATCACCGGCTATGCCCAGCCGGTCGCGTTCGACCGCACATTCTCGGCTGTCAAGCGTCGGAAATTGCTCCGCACCGTTTACGATCACCGTTATCATATCGTCAGGCACGCCGATCTCGATTAGTTTTTCGCGTGCGACGTCAGCAGTGGCGATCACACGTGTGGAATATCTGCGGCTGATAAATCCGTTAATGATTTTTGCCGGGTACGACATCATATATTCTTTATTTGCGAACGCACAGTGACGTGTATAAATAACAGACGGTACGCCTGCGGACACGGCGGCGATCCTGCCGGACAGCGACGCGTTCGTGTGCACGATATCCGGCTTCACACGTTTGATTATCCTTTTCAGTTCACGGATCGCGGCGAGCTCAAACGATCTGTCTCTGCCCGTCAGCGTTTCGATGATCTCCGCATCAGCGCGCGCATCACGCAAAAGCGGCACAAGTGCCGAGCCGCGCGGTACGGCGACCGATACATCGAAAGCCGTGCTGTCAAGGCGGCGAATGAGCGAAACGGTCAGAAGTCCCGCACCGCCGACGTTTGTATCAGTCAGTATATACAGTATCTTTATCATACGCCCTCCCGCCTGTTTTTGATTATTATACTATATTCTTCGTCCGATTACAACATAATATTCCATAAACAGAGATAAACTGTCAAATCATCCCCGTTGACAAATCAAGACAAATGATGGTATACTGTTGCCGAAAGGATGTGCAGCATGAATAGTCTATATTCCACCATCACCGTGCGGCCCGCACTTGCGATCAGCGTCGCCGCATTATCGTTCATAATAAATTTTGCGATCGTCGCGGGGATCGTGATCGGTATCATCACGGGATTTCGTAAGCGCACCGCGCGCGCCGCGATACAATTACTGCTGACAGCGGTATCCGCGCTGTTGACCGTCATTCTCATGCCGAGGCTTTCCGGCATCGTCACGGGACTGACGAAAAGCTCCGATGTGATCGACAAGATGGTCTCGGTAGAAATACCGCCGGAGATAAAGACCGAGGCGATGACCGCGTTTTCCGAGGCCTTTCCGGGGTTTGTCGGCGAGACGTTTGGCACGATAGTCGTATTCATCATTTTGCTGATAATCATGCGGATCGTGTATGCGTTCGCCACATTGACGCTCGGAAATAAGCAGACCGATCTGACGTTTCCGGCGCGTTTGGGCGGTGCGTTCCTCGGTGCGGTTTCGGCTGTCATCATCTGCGGTATGATACTGATGCCGTTTCTCGGCGTTTACTCATTCGCAGAGCCGGTGTTGGAAACGACCACGGAAAGTCCGGGCGTGGAATTCATATCCGGTTTAGGCTTCGGCGATCTCGGAAAAAAACTTGTTGAAAACGCGTCGGAGTACACAGTCGGCACGGACAAGTGTTATATGACTGACGACATGCGCGCCGCGGCGGAGATATACAGTAAGGCTACCGGCACGACGGAGATCAAAGAGGATCTGATAGATTATCTCACCGACACCGCGCTGATGGACAGTATGCTGCAAAGTGCCGACGGCAGTCGCGTGATACATGATACCGCATTTTGCATAGTCGATGCCTTCCTTACCTGGACGCTGTCCGGCAGTCTGACGGAGTTTGAAGAAAACGAAACATTCATGACGCGCGCGAGGCTGGACATCGGTACCATGTCGTTACAGACCGAGGGCAAATACTGCGTACCGCTGATCATCGAAATAAACAACAGAGGATACGTAGACGCCGACAGCACGATATACATAGACATGATACGCAACGATGATGTGCTGATGGATAAATTTGAGGCCGCCGCGTTATATTCGCCGATCGTAGACGCGCTGATGCCATACCTGAGAAAATAGCACGCAAATGCGCACGTTAAGGCCGATCCGAAAACCGGAATGAGAACAAACTTTGCGAATCCTTTCAGCAATATATAAAGATGACAAAAGGAGACAGAACCACCGTTTGGTGACTGCCTCCTTTTGATTTTATGAGAATATTATTTTCCGCCGGTCAAGACCGGCGATCGGCATTTTCCGTTATTATTCAGTCGGGTGAGCCGTCGCTCGTACTGTCTGCCGCATTGACCATACTTTTCTTACGTTTGAAAATAATGATCGCTACCGTTCCTGATGCTATGAGCAAGGCCACGCAGATGATCGCTATGATGTTTCCGCCCGACAGCATGGAGCCATAGAACGAGGCTCCGCTTTGTGATACTTGACTGACGGTAACCGGCGTTTTGCCAAACAGACTGCTGACAGCTATCCAACCGGGTTTATCACTTGAAGATGAATTGACGACCGTATCGATCTTCTGTCGGGCAGTGGTGAGTATCGCCAAATTACTGCATTCGCCGCCGGAAAGGCCGAACGAAATAGCATATCCGTTCTCTACTGCGGCACCGTCCTTGAAGTGTGAATCGGTTATTCTTACGTCACTCAATAACGAAATTACGTAAATACTACCGCCGCTTCCGTCCGAAATGCAATTCTCAAATTCACAATCGGTCACTGTTGTATGGCTATCGGCAATAATTATCGCTCCGCCGCCGACGACATCGGGATTCGGATGAGCCAGCAGATCGTTGTACCGGGCACTCCATCCGCAATAACAGCCCTTGAAGAACAGGCTCTTTGCCGTGTTATAGCTGTCAGAGCTGTCACCGATGAAGGCGATCGCTCCGCCGCCGTATTCTGTGACGTGGCAGGATACAAACCCCGAATTGTCAAATGACTCAATATATAATCCGCTTTTCGAGTATATTGCTCCGCCACCTGTATATGCACTGCAATCATAAAAGACCGTATTGCTGAGGTACATATACGCCATGCGACTGAACTCGCCCGCAATATATACGGCACCGCCGCTTTCCGTCGCAAACGAATTGTCAAACACCGTATAATCAAAGAGCATTGTCGAAACGCCTTTGACGTATATCGCTCCGCCGTTATAATCGGTGCTCGTGCCGGTCACGCGGACGTATGTGATATCGATCTGAGCGTCGGTATTCGCAACGAACAGGCGGCATCTGTATTTGTCATGCACCTTTATCGTGGGGAAACCGGGATAGCCGTCCTCCGGCTTATACGCGGTTATGGGCGTGTTATGAATCTCTTTTATCCTTTCATCGCTGTCTCCGATGATTATGAGATGCGTGCCGCATGAATCCGTTTCAAAAACTCCGCTGTTGTCCAATCCGCAATAAGTCCAGGTGTGACCGTTAAGATTTACAGTCAGGGTCTTTCCGTCGCCGACGATCTTTACGGGCCGGGTCGTCGTGATATCGCCGCCGAGTGAGATGCTCTCGATTCCGTCTTCGCCGTTCAGATACAGATAATCCTGTGCCTCCTCGGCAGTCGAAAAGAACTTACCGTCGATAATATATGTCACCTCGCGGTCAAGCGGCTCCAGATACCCCTCTTCTTCAAGCCAGAAGTCGAAGAACCATTCCGACATTTCGTTTTCAAAATACTCGTTTACATAATACATACCGTTAGAATAGGAATACCAATATTCCATCCTGCCGGCATTATCATAATCGGGATAAACAGTATGGAAGTACGCTTCGGGATAAGCTTCACCTTCCTCCGGTGTAAGCTCGGCAAATCCGACGCTTTCGCCGCGTACGGCAAGAGTATAAAGATCGTTGAAGTCGCCTATTCTATTCAATACGCTGATCGGGAAAAAGTAATCCGGAAAGGTAAATCCTCTCGGAAAATACCCGTCATTGATATCTACCCAAAAATTCTCGTCGTTCTTATCGTAAATGTAACCGAATTCCAGAAGCGCACCGGCAGAGGTAAGCTCGTTTCCGTATGAATTGTAGCTTGGATCGTGTATTTTTCCGGCGCTGACGACATCTCCGAGATTCAGAGTACGCGTCATGACGTCAATGCTTTCACGCGTTCTGTATGAATCCACCTGCCCTACGATACCTGCGGCATGATCCACCGTCGCCGTGATATTTCCGCGGTTGACGCAGTTTATTATCATACCGTCCCCGCTTGTGCCGAAGAATCCCGCGATACCTCCGACGTATTTCCCTCCGGTTACGTTCGCGTCGTTCTGGCAGTTATAAATAAGCGTATCTATTGCGCATCCGACGATACCGCCGGTAATGCTCTCACCCGAAACGCCGCCCGCTACGCGGAGATTCTTTATGCAAGCCGAAAAGGTATACCCGAAAAGTCCGGCGTATTCATATTCGTCTTCCTCGGCTCTCACTCTGAGCCATACAGTATGTCCGTTTCCGTCGAACACGTCATCAAACGCGCAATCGGTGCTCGGGGTGGTTTTAAGAGTTCCGCGCCCTATCGGTCTGATAACGTCGTATTCGTCGTATATATCCGAGTCAAGGCGGAAATAAAGCAGACCGCCGTTGGGATATTGACCTTTCCAACCGTTATTTACAAGCGTTGCGATCAGCGCAAGCTCGTCGGCCGAGGTGATCGAATACGGGAATATCTCGGTTCCGAGTCCGTTCGTCAGCATCGGGACGATATTATTGTCGTTATCGTATCCCCAACCGCGTCCGTTTTTCTTATCATCCTCTGTAAGCAGCCTGTTGAGTGCCTTAATGGTTCTGTCAAATTCAACAGGCTTATAGAATACGCTGTCCTCGTTAGCGGTGGTAAGACCGCAATAATAAGTCGACGTACCTGTGATCCTGCCAGCCGAAATGCAGGACCGGATGTTTTCCCCGTTCAAAGCGGCAATGCCGAACACGTTATTATATCCGCTGACATTTCCGTAATTTGCGCATAAGCTGACGTTCACTGCACCCGAAACGGAAGTCCCGCCTCCGAGTATACCTGCCTGACATCCTCCGAGTGAATATACGGAAGGATCATATACGTCGCCGTAATTCACGCAGGAGATCAGCGTATAACTGCCGTTGAAGAATTGACCGAGAATTCCTCCGGCGCATTTTGTGGCCGATACCGTTCCTCTGTTTACCGCGTGGTCAATTCTACCGTTTTTTTCACCGGCACCGACGATTCCTCCGGCATCGGAGCCGGCAATATCATTGGTTATCGTAACGGCGCCTTCATTGGTCACACCGTAAATTAAAACATTATCAGTTGTATATCCGGCAATACCTCCGGCGAAATTATCAGCCCCGGTTATACTACCGTTAACACCATTTTTAGATGAATATATCGTGGACCCGTTCAGATCGCCCACGATGCCTCCGACCATGCTTTTTCCGCTTACCGAATTGCTGTTTAGGCAATCGGAAATAACACTTCCATTCCGCGCCCATCCCGCTATTCCTCCTACGTTTGCGCATGAAGGTGCGGTAACAATTCCGTTATTCGTACAACCGATGATTTTTGAGGTATCTGCCTGCCCGACGATACCGCCGGTGTATCCGCTCATTCCGTTTGAATTTCCGTTGACAGTGCCGGAGTTCTCACAATTGATTATAAAGGTTCCGAAGCAAACTCCGCATATACCGCCGACCGAGCAGTCTCCGTACCATGACACAGGGTTTCGGTTTGAAACGTTCACATTGCTTTTGCAGGACTCAATGGTACAATAGTTACCCGTAGATGCGACGATACCGGCGGTATAAGTATTATACCCAACGACGCTGCCTGTAACAGTCAGATTTCTTATCGTCGCGTTCGAGATATTCCCGAACAGAGCGGCAGATTTTTTATCCGTCGTTATATTCACCGTTATAGTGTGACCGTTGCCTTCAAAAGTGCCGTTGAAGCTTGAGTAGTTGCCTAAATCTGCATTGCCTACCGGGTCGCAGTTGCCGACGTCGATATCAGCTTCGAGCGAAACGATCTCTCCCGCATAGGTTCTCCTCTTATTATTCACATTGTTGGCAAAATCAATAAAATCCTGTGCAGTTCTTATTTCGGTCACGCCGGACGCCGCGTTTACGCTCAAAACGCCAACGCAGAGCATCGCCGCCACAGACAACAGTATCGATATAAATCTTTTGAAATTCATATATGGCCAAATCCTTTCTCGTTGCCTTTCAGGCACGAATCCCACTTGGAAAGCACACCTCAGATGAAGGTTTATTATATTCAAGTCGTACCTTTTCAATCATCTTCATGACTGTTTGTTTTTTTCCTTTTTGGTCGCTTTTCTGTCGGCTAAGATACCCGCGACAGCACCGAC
>JAKSPY010000021.1 GCA_024404445.1 Clostridia bacterium | reverse complement strand
TCGCCGCCGCATACGACTATGTCCTTTTCCGGGTCTATATGTACGGAGGTATCGCGTGCGGCGATGCCGTTTACCGTTATCGCACCGGATCTGGCCATTCGCTTCGATTCGGAGCGTGACAGTACACCCATATCGGAAAGAAATTTATCCAGCCGCATAACGTCCTCCTACAAAATAAAACTATATTATTATACCATAATGCACATGGAATGTAAAGGCTTTCAGGCGATTACATTTGCTTTTTGATTCTGTCCAACGCGCCTTTTTCTATGCGTGAAACCTGTGCCTGTGAGATGCCGATCTCGTCGGAGATCTCCATTTGAGTCTTGCCGTTATAAAAACGCATGGCTATTATGGATTTTTCGCGCTCGTTCAGCTTTTTCATGGCGTCGTTCAGAGCGATGTTTTCCAGCCATACCTCGTCGGTGCAGGAATTATCGCTGATCTGATCCATCAGATAGATCGAATCGCCGCCGTCGTTATAAACGGGATCGTACAGCGATACCGGCGCGATTATCGCTTCCAATGCCTGCGCCACGCTTGCCTCATCTTCTCCGATCTCCGCCGCGATCTCCGCGACGGTCGGCTCACGCCCTGTCTTACGGGTCAGCGTTTCGTTTGCGGACAGTGCTTTATACGCCACGTCGCGTATACCGCGGCTGATGCGGAGCATATTATTGTCGCGCAGATAGCGTCTTATCTCGCCTATGATCATCGGCACGGCATATGTTGAGAATTTTACACCGACTGAAATATCAAAATTATCGATGGCCTTGATAAGCCCTACACATCCTATCTGAAACAGGTCGTCGGCATCCTCCCCACGTCCTCCGAATTTCTGTATCACGGACAGAACCAGACGCAGATTGCCGTCGATCAGCTCATTACGTGCCGCGCTGTCGCCGTTGGCACACTTTTTTAACAGCTCATCCTTTTGCTCGTCTGTCAGCGTTTTCAGTTTTGACGTGTTTATTCCGCAAATATCGACCTTATTGAAATACATATTTCGCCTCATTTTTGTGATCTGAGTAAAGTATTCCCGCGGCATACAGTGTATAAAGCAGGGAACTTATGCCAAATACGGCGAAATACTGCCGAACTGCGGCGAAAACGGACGATAATGCGAAAAATAATATTGAAAATGCGATCGACATTTGATATAATAAATAAGTTATATAGTGTCGGAGGAAGATATGAAGGGTTTAAGGCGGTTGCTCAGCTATGCCCGTCGTGCAGTTGACGAATATAAAATGATCGATGACGGCGACAGAATCGCCGTCGGTGTTTCGGCAGGTAAGGATTCGCTGTCGCTTCTTTGTACGTTGGCCGAATTACAGCGCTTCTATCCGAAAAAATTTGATATTGTCGCGGTGACGATAGATATGAAATTTGACGACCTTGACTGCAGAAATACTCCGCCGGCGGATTATTCCGGTATTGCGGAGCTGTGTGAGCGCTTAGGCGTCGAATATCATGTGGAGCCGTCGAATATTGCAAAGATCGTATTCGACGTGCGCCATGAAAGCAATCCCTGTTCACTGTGCGCGAAGCTGCGCCGCGGTATGCTGAATGACACTGCCAAAAAGCTCGGATGCAATAAGGTTGCACTGGGGCATCATTTTGACGATGCGGTGCAGACTTTCATGCTGAATTTGTTTTATGAGGGAAGAATAGGCTGTTTTTCGCCCGTAACATATCTTGACAGGACAGACATAACGGTAATCAGACCGCTTGTATATGCGCCGGAAAAGGATATCAGATATTTTGCGTCGTCGGCGTTTTTGCCGATAGTGGAAAGTGCCTGCCCGGCGAATAAAAACACCGAGCGTGAGCAGATGAAATACCTTCTGACAGGCCTTGAAAGGGATAACAAGGGCATTAAGCACCGCATATTCGGCGCAATGCAAAGGGCCGGAATAGACGGATATCACGAATCGCGTATCAAAAATTATGACGATGAATAAAAAATGGCAGTAAAACTGCCGCAGAATATATATTACAAAGAGGTTTTATATGGCATTCACTTTTACCGATAAGTATCTGAAAAGCTTCGTATCAGACGAAAAACTGAAGGCTATCGAGCCGGAAATAATGAGATCCGTTGCCACTTTGGAGAACAGAAACGGCGCCGGAAATGATTTCCTCGGTTGGGTAGATCTGCCCGTCGATTACGACAAGGAGGAATTTGACCGTATCAAGGACGCGGCGCAAAGGATCAGAAAATCATGCGATGTTTTCATCGTGATAGGTATCGGCGGCTCATATCTCGGCGCACGTGCTGCGATAGAGTTCGTAAAGGGTAATTATTACAATTCGCTTCCCAAAAAGACGCCGGACATCTATTTTGTCGGCAACGATATCAGCTCATCGCATCTGAGTGAGATGATCTCGCTTTGCGACGGACGCGACGTGTGCGTAAATGTCATTTCCAAATCCGGCACGACGACGGAGCCTGCCGTTGCGTTCCGCGTATTCCGCGACCTGCTGATCAAAAAGTACGGCGATAAGGCATCAGAGCATATCTTCGCCACGACCGATAAGGCGAGAGGTGCGCTTCGCGCACAGGCCGATTCGCTCGGATATGAAAGCTTCGTCATCCCCGATGACGTCGGCGGCAGATATTCCGTTCTGACGGCTGTCGGCTTGCTTCCGATCGCCGTTGCCGGTATCGACATTGACGAAATGATGGCCGGAGCGGCAAAGGCGCGCGCAGAGCTCGCCGCAGGCGACGTGATGACCAATCCGTGCTATAAATATGCCGCTATCAGAAATATTCTTTACAGAGAGGGAAAGAGCGTGGAGATCCTCGTTTCCAACGACCCCGCGCTTACGCTTACGTGTGAGTGGTGGAAGCAGTTGTTCGGCGAAAGCGAGGGCAAGGACGGAAAGGGCCTTTACCCGTCGTCTGCGATATATTCCACCGATCTGCACTCCATGGGACAGTTCATCCAGCAGGGTGAAAGAGTGATGTTTGAAACGGTCATCGACGTGAATATCAACGACGGCTTCACGATACCGTACGACGAGGGCAATTCCGACGGACTGAATTTCCTCGCCGGCAAGGAAATGAATTTCGTAAATCAAAAGGCATTTATGGGGACGGTCATGGCACATACTGACGGAAATGTGCCGAACTGCGTTATCGACCTCACGTCGAGAAGCGCCGGCGACTTCGGTTATCTCGTTTATTTCTTTGAAAAGGCCGTTGCCGTTTCGGGTTATACCCTCGGCATAAATCCGTTCGATCAGCCCGGAGTCGAGGCATATAAGAAAAATATGTTTGCGCTGCTTGATAAGCCCGGATATTCCGAGCAGAAGAAGGAGCTTGAGGCGCGTATCAACGCTATCGGCTGACAATAATGAAACAAATCAAACGTACCGACAAATATCTGGCGTACGCGGCGGCAGTGTTCATTGGCGCCGCTTCGGCGTGTCTGTGGGGCATCAGCCTTGTCGCCGTAGCTTCAGTGCTGGGTGTTGTGTCGGTATTTTTGTTTGTTTATTTTGTCACGGTATATAAGAAAAAAGTCGTTTTTTCCGCTGTCGCGGCGATATTGGCCGTCGTACTCGGCACGGCCGGGGTCATATTGGGCTTGACCTTTCTTGATAAATCGACGGCGCTTACGCAATTCAATGACGGAGGGTCTCACCGTCTGACCGGATGCGTTAAACGGATAATATACGAGTCGTCGTATTACAGCTTATTCGAAACGGAGCTGTATACAATCGACGGTGAGTCCGTATCGTCGAACGCCGTTCTGGAAACGGTCGGCGAATCGTCGGTCGAGGTCAATTCCGTTTTTATCGCGAAAGGCGTTTATTCGCCGCTGTCGGATGATGAGCTGTATCTTCGTGCCGACGGTATTTTTGCGACGTTTGAATGTGATGATATTGATGTTGGCACGACAAAACGGCCGGAAATATCAGACATACTGACGTCGTTTCGCGATGTCCTGTCGCGAAAGCTCACATCGTCCGTCGGAGGACAGGCAGGCGCACTGTGTTCCGCGCTTCTTCTCGGTGACAGAAGCGGACTGTCGGATACCGTCAAATTGGATTTCAGATATGCCGGCGCGTCGCATATACTGGCGATAAGCGGTATGCACTTATCAATAATCATGGCGGCGATGAATTTCGTACTGCGGTCCATGAATAAGCTGAGGCGACTGCTCATTCTGATACCTGCCGCGCTTGCATATATGGCACTTGTCGGTTTTTCCGAGTCGGTTATGCGTGCCGCGTTCATGTTGACTTTGCTGTACGCGTCGGAGCTGTTGGGGCAGAGCAATGACTCGCTGACGTCGCTGATGATATCGGTCGCCGTGATCATAGCGGTCAAGCCGTATGCCGCGTACGATATCGGACTGTGGTTATCGTTTGCGACCACCTTCGGCATCGTCGTCATCGTGCCGGAGATGAATATCGGCAGATTGGCCGAAAAGGGTACCGGACGTATTTCGCGTGCGCTGTACGGGCTTTTGGCGGCCGTGCTGTCATTATTGGCTGTGACTGTTACCGCGTACTTTTTCGCATTGCCCGTTACTGCCGCAGTATACGGCGCGACGTCATTTGCGTTTTTGCTGACGGCTGTTACGTTGTTGCCGCTGTCGGAGCTGGTACTGATTCTGGCATTGATATCCGTATTGACTATGTATATCCCGCTTGTTGGTACGTGGGTATGCGGCATCACGGCTGTAGTGACGCGTCTATTGCTGGGCGCGACGGATACGATCGCCGATATCGACGGCGTATACGTATCGCTGGATTATCCGTTCACGCCGTATATCATTTATACCGCTCTGGCCGTCGTTCTGATCATGCTGATGTCGCGCCGCGTAAAGACCGTCTTCACGATACCGGTGATAGCCGCGGCATTTTCCGTATTTATCGCTTGCTCGGCCTTTTATTCTGCCGGAGGCGATGGTGTTGAATATGATTATCTGACCGTAAACGGCAACGATGCCGTGTGCCTGATATCAGACGGAAAGACTGTGCTGTTCGACGCGTCAAGCGGCAAAAGCGATATACTGCTCACGGCTTGCGAGTATTTTTCCGACAATCGCGTGAATCAGATCGACTGCCTCGTACTGACTCATTTGCACGCCAACCATACCACCGCGATCAAAAAACTGATGGCTCAGACCAGGATCAAATCGATCCTCGTGCCGTCGGATGACGGCCGCACGACGGGCAGTGACTATGCGACGGCGCTGGACGGCATTGTTTCGATCGTCGGCGACGAGTGTCCGGTCACCGTGTATGATAAGTCGTTTATGTGTCCGGCCGGCAAAATTGAGGTGGAGCGCACGTATATCGCATCGTCCACGCACCCCGTCATAGAATTCCGCGTCGCCGGTAAGATCGGGTATCTCGGCACATACTCAGCCGATATCGGTACGGTTTACCGTGCGGACTATTCAGTGCTTATTCTCGGCGCTCACGGGCCGAAGCAAAACGCCACGGTAACGATATACGATACCGACAGCGATACCGTGCTGATAGCCGGATCGGTACAGGATGTTTACGCCGTCGATGACAATGTCATGAACAGGGTAATATTCGTTGATGGCCAATATAAAAACAGCACCCTATTCTGAGGTGCTGTTTTCGGTTCTTTCCGTGATTTTTGCGTAGATCAATGAGTGGGCATATTCGGATATCGCGTTTGATCTCATCGAACGCGCCTTGTCAAACGGGAGCACGTCAATGATGTCTATATAAATGTCGGTAGGCTTAAAAGGAAAGTTCGATTTCAGTTTGTCGGATCCCGATATTGAGCTTATCACCGTCGGACGCTGACATTCACGCGAAATGATGAACGTCCCGTCGGAAAATTTTCCGACGGTTTCGTCGGTTATTCTGTGCCCCTCAGGGAACAGTCCGATCGACATATCGTCCGATTTTATCATGTCTATCGCTTTTTTGATCGTCGTCAATGCTTTTCTCGGATTGTCGCGGTCGATCGGGAGATATCTGCATCTGTTCATCATATTGCCTGCGAACGGGATTCTGAAATTTTCCGGCTTCGAAATATATGAGATGTTGTGACTGCGCAGGACGTAGCTCTGACACATATTGTCTATACTGCTTTTGTGATTGCTGACAATGAAAAACGTGCCGTCCGGCACCTTTTCCAGACCGCTTACGTGCAGTCTGACGCGCAAAACGGAGCAAACGCTGTCGTAAATAATGTTGATCATTTTCAAGTAAAATCTGCTTGACTTGTCATATTCACGATGCTTATCGGCCGCTGACGCAAACAATAATACTGCGATCCAAAACAGCAGAAAAAGGCCTGCGACGCATACGACAAACGTGAGCGGCAGGATCCATATCCGCGAAATGTCGCGCACGAATACGACGCTGACCACCGCCGCCGCAACAGTGGAAATCGTTAGGTTAAGGTTGTGTATTCTCATAATTCCTCCGTGTTGTGAACATTATAAACCAACGGGCATTTTATGTCAATAAAAAGATTGATTATCGTGCGTCGTTATGATATACTTAAACAAAATAAAAGAAATCGAGGTGCTGTTATGAATACAAAAGAAATACTCAGTCGCGTTGACCACACGTTGCTGAAGCAAACTGCGACGTGGGACGATATACGCGCAATAGTCGATGACGGTATTGAATTCGGCACGGCGTCGGTGTGTATTCCGCCTTGCTATGTGAAAAAAGCCGCCGAATATGCGGAGGGAAGGGTCAGAATTTGCACGGTTATTGGATTTCCGAACGGATATAATACGACTGCGGTCAAATGCGCCGAAACGTCTGATGCCGTCGATAACGGCGCCGACGAGATAGATATGGTCATCAATATCGGTATGCTCAAATCCGGTGACTGCGACGGCGTGCTTGCCGAGATCAATGCGGTCAAAAAGGCCTGCCGCGGTAAATTATTGAAGGTGATAATTGAAACCTGCCTTTTGACTGATGACGAAAAAAAGACGATGTGCCGCATCGTCAGTGAGTCCGACGCGGATTTCATCAAAACAAGCACAGGCTTTTCGACCGGTGGAGCGACACGTGAGGACATCGCGCTGTTCAGCGCTAACGTCAGCCGCGGGACGAAGATCAAGGCGGCCGGAGGAATTCGGTCGTTAAAGGACGCGGAGGACTTTATTTCACTCGGCGCCGACCGTCTGGGCACGAGCGCAATAGTCAGAATAGTCAAGGAACAGTAAAAAAACAAAAAACAGCACTTGCCGATCGGAGGTTTTCTTCTCCGTTCCGGCAAGTGCTTTCTTTTGTTATATCGGTGTTCTTTTCAGCTCATCGGGGATAGACTCAAACTGTTTGTCGAGGCTTTCCATAACGACTTGCAACATTTCGCTCTTCAGCTTTTCAACGTACCAAAGCGGCTGACAGAATTCGTAATTGTCATTGTCGGTCGTCAGCTTGACTCGGATATTCACCACGCCCGTTTCATCGTGACGGCAGTCTATCCAATCGCCGATCAGCTTCATGCGTTTCAGAATTTCGATCTCGACAGTGCATTCCGGCACAAGCTCCGCGATCGATTTGCCTACGTTTTCGATCGGGATTCGCGTCATGGTGTCAAAATACAGTATGGACTTTAGCGAATCGTATTTGCATACTATAAGCGCACTGCCGTTAGACGATATCCTCATTCCTACGTAAGCCGCAAACATCATTGCGTGAAACAGCGAACGGGGATTGATCCGAAAATACCGTTCCTCTTCTACCGAATGCGATGCCTCAACTGTGGCACGGTAGCCGAGTGCACGGTATCCTGACGACAGATGATCGTTGACCTGCCGTATTACGTCGCACATATCGATCGTAGCCCTGTTTTCATCATTGACCTTTGCGAAAAGCTTGAATGTATTCAAAAGCTCCTCTGACAAACGTGCGATAGGGTATGTGGTGACTTTTTCATCGTTGAACAGCTCAAATACCGATTCCATATTGGAATAGATCAGCCGTGCGCTTTCGCGGTAATCGTTCAATTGCATGAACATGGGGAACAAAAACATACGCAGATCGCTGTCATCTGATCTGACGATTTCAGTCAGGGCGCGCGTGTACGCACAGTACGGGACCTTAGTGGTCACGCACTGATATTGATCGTCAAGAAGCAGAAATTTGTCATACCTCATGCCGCGCCGTACAGTCGGCAGAAAGCGTCTTGCGATTTTGTTTTTATAGATGATTATTCCGTCGCTGTCCGCTATGATCACGGGAAAACCCGCGAATTCCAGAACGTCAAGATACTGACGCATCAGACTGTATGGATCTTGTTGTCAAAATCGGCGTTTTCCTTGTCGATGGCGTGCAGCTTTGCCTTACGCGACTCGAAAAACTTGACTGCTACCTGCTCAAACAGGGCATAAGAGAGCACATCCTCGTCCTGAATAGCCCATGGCTTTACCTTTTCGCGCAGTGTATCCAGCTCCGGCTTGAGATCGTCAGCCGGACGGTACGAAATGCGTTTTTCGTCACCGAGGATCTGCTTTGCGAATTCATCGGAGATCTCAACAGGCGTCTTACCGTACTCGCCCTTGACAAGTCCCTTGAATTCCTTTGTGACCATCTTATACCTTTCGCCGCCGATCACGTTATAAACAGCCTGCGTGCCAACGATCTGTGACGAAGGCGTGACAAGCGGAGGATATCCCGCGTCTTTTCTGACGTTCGGTACTTCAGCCAGCACCTCATCGAGCTTGTCTGACTTGCCTGCCTGCTTGAGCTGTGAGATCAGATTTGACAGCATACCGCCGGGTACCTGATAGAGCAGGGCATTGACGTTTACCTTCAGAACCTTCGGGTCAAGTCTGCCCTCGGCGAGGTACTGCTCACGTATGGGAGTAAAGTATTTGCATACCTTGTCAAGCTGACCGAGGTCGAGCCCCGTATCGTACTCCGTACCTGCAAGAGCCGCAACGATGGACTCTGTCGGCGGTTGTGACGTGCCCATTGCCATCGGCGAGATCGCGGTATCGACTATATCGCAACCGGCCTCGACGGCCTTCATGACGGTCATCGACGCCAGACCGGACGTATAGTGTGTGTGAAGCTCGACGGGTATCTTAACCTTTTGCTTGATGAGAGAAACCAATTCATATGCATCGTACGGCTTAAGAAGTCCGGCCATATCCTTGATGCATATTGAGTTCGCGCCCATTTCCTCAAGTTGCTTTGCATACTCTGCAAAGCCGGCATTTGAGTGGACGGGGCTCGTCGTATAGCTGATGGCGGCCTGAACGTGTCCGCCCTCCTTTATCGTGGCGTTTATTGCCGTTTCTAGGTTGCGCGGATCATTCAAGGCGTCGAAAATTCTGATGATATCGATACCGTTGGCTATTGACTTCTGAACGAAATACTCGACCACGTCGTCGGCATAGTGACGGTAACCGAGGATATTCTGACCTCTGAACAGCATTTGCAGTTTTGTGTTTTTGACTTTGTCGCGGATCTTGCGCAGACGCTCCCACGGATCCTCGTCAAGGAAACGGAGGCACGCGTCAAATGTGGCACCGCCCCATGCTTCCAGCGAATAATAGCCGACCTTATCCATTTCCTCCAAAATCGGGAGCATCTGCTCCGTCGTCATTCTGGTGGCGATAAGCGACTGATGAGAGTCACGCAGGACTGTTTCACAAATTTTTACTTTTGCCATATCTATGACCTCTTTCGTTAAATTAACCGAACAGGGCAAGGAATACTCCTGCCGCTATTGCCGAGCCGATAACCCCGGCGACGTTCGGACCCATTGCGTGCATAAGAAGATAATTGTCGGGATTTTCCTCGCGGCCGACATACTGTGCGACTCTTGCCGCCATCGGAACGGCAGATACACCCGCGGAGCCGATAAGCGGATTGATCTTTCCGTGTGTCAGCCAGCACATAAGCTTGCCGCCCAAAAGACCGCCGATCGTGGAAATGCAGAATGCCGCAAGGCCAAGGCCTATGATCTTCAGCGTCTGCCAATCAAGGAACGTCATTGCGTTTGCCGTCGCGCCGACGGAAACGCCGAGGAAAATGGTGACTATGTTCATGAGCTCATTCTGAGCCGCCTTCGATATTCTGTCGGTAACGCCGGAAACCGTCAGAAGGTTGCCGAACATAAGGAAACCGATAAGCGGCGCGGCATCGGGAAGAATGATCGAAACCACGACCGTAACGATTATCGGGAAAGCGACGAGCTCGATCTTTGATACGGGGCGAAGCTGTTCCATCTTGATCGCTCTTTCTTTTTTCGTCGTGAGCAATCTCATGAACGGCGGCTGTATCATGGGGATAAGTGCCATATATGAGTAGGCGGCTATCGCGATCGCACCAAGCAGGTGCGGGGCAAGTATCTTTGTTACGAGAATTGCGGTAGGACCGTCGGCACCGCCGATGATACCGATCGCGGCGGCCTCTTCAACTGTGAATCCCAACAGTATGGCACCGAAAAATGCCACGAAAACGCCAAACTGTGCCGTTCCGCCCATAAACAGACGTTTGGGATCGGCGATCAGCGGGGAAAAGTCGGTCATCGCACCTACACCGAGGAATATCAACGACGGGTAGATACCGAGTTTGACGCCGAGATAAAGAAAGTCAATGAGATTGCCGTTTTTAACTACGTCAAGAATCGAAAATTCAAAATCCGGATCGTTGCTGATAAACAATTCAGAGTGAAAAAGCTCTGCTCCGGGGATATTGGCGAGCAACATACCTGTTGCGATCGGCAAAAGAAGTAACGGCTCAAAGCCTTTGACGATCGCAAGGTAAACGAGCACGCCTACAATAACGTACATTATGAGGGTCTTTATCAGAAGCTCCGTGTCCGAAAACATGGAAAGCCCCGTTTCACCCCAAATGTTTTTTAATGCTTCTATCAAGGTATGCTCACCTCCTTATTGTGAGGCGGCAATTACGCGAGCACGACTAAGGCATCGCCTGTTTTGACAGATGTGCCCTTGGCAACAATGAACGAAACCGTGCCGGCTGTGGGAGCCGTGATGTCGTTCTCCATTTTCATAGCCTCAAGAACGCAGACGACCTGACCTTTTTCTACCTTGTCGCCGACTGCGACGTTTGTTTTAAGGACTGTGCCGGGCATCGGCGCATTGACTTTAGTGCCGTTTGCGGGTGCGGCGGGAGCTGCGGCAACGGGAGCCACTGCGGGAGCTGCCGGCGTTGCGGGAGCTGCGGGAGCGGCGGCACCTGCGGAAATCTCTTCCACGGTGACATCATATGTCTTCCCGTTTACTGTGACGTTATATCTTTTCATCTTAATATATCCTCCGTTATTTGATTCGTTTATAGTTTACCACTCTGAATGTGCCGATCGGGCTGTTTGTCGCGGCGCTTATCGCGGCTGTGATGACGGCGATGATCTCCTCGTCGTTATTGGCATCGGGCACTGTGACCGTCTGCGCGGCAACCGGCGTCGGCTCGGTCGCTTTTGCTGTTTTCTTTGTCGCTGTTTTTGAAAAAAGCGGGATCAAAACGAGCAAAACAACGTATAAAACGGCGATGATGCCGAGAACGAACAGCATTCCGATACCGACAGTCTGAAACCCGATACCGATGCCATTCTCAATCATTCCGGAAATATTCATGGCACACCTCACATTGACAGCATTTCAAATGAAGCCGCTATCCTTTGACGAAGCTCGCATGACTCGATTATGTCGTCGATGTGTCCGCCCTTTGCGGCTTCCAGCGGAGTGGCGTATTTCGCCGCCCATTCATCGGCTGTGAGGTCAACCTTTGATTCATCTGTTACCTCACCGAAGAACTCGACTGCCTTCACGGGATTGAGCGCGGATATCTTTGCGCTGTCAAGTGCGAGCGCGATGTCCGCACCGACCGATTTCGATCCGAATACCGTGTATGTCGTGCCGTATGCCTTGCCCAGCACGACCGTGACCTTTGCGCTGTCGCAGTCGGCATATGCGCAGGCGAGGGAAGCGAGCTTCTTTTCGATCTGCTTTTCCTCTACGCAATCCTTCTCGGCTACGCCGCAGGAGTCTACGAGTGTGAGGACGGGTACATCAAAATACGAGCACATATTGATAAGGTCGGTCGCCTTCTCGATCGCACACGGGCAGACGATGCCGTTTTTAACTGCGGGGTTATTGGCAACGACGCCTGTGACTTTGCCGCCTATCGTGCAAAGCCCGATGACCATCTGTGCCGAATGTGTCGCCTGTAATTCGGTGAAAGAACCGTTGTCGGCAACGACATTGATAATATCGTGAACATCATATCCGTCCGTGCCTATTATTGATGCGACGTCAACCGTTCTGTTGAGGTCGTCGCCTGTTTCAATCGTTTTGCCGAAATAACCGACGATTTTCCCCGCGAGTGCGACGGCAGACGCGTCGTCGGGCGCTGTGAGGTCACACATTCCGTCGGATGCAAGACGTGCCGGAGTGCCGAGCGTCTTGTCAGTCAGGGCAGAGGACGGTACCATATAAAGTGACCCTGTCTTTTCCGCCGCGATGACGATGTCGGACATCTTTGCGATCACTGCCGCACTGCCTCCGCACGGGCCGCTGATGACCGCTATTTTGGGGATATACATTGCCTGAGCGTATTTCGCCATAATCTTTCCGTAACCGGCGAGGGCGTCAACGCCCTCCAAAACCTTTGCTCCGGCGCTGTCGAATACGCCTATTACGGGTGCTTCGGCCCTCATGGCTTTGTCGAAAATGTCGCATATTTTCTTTGCGTGCATCTCACCCAAAGCACCGCTTAAACGGGAAAAATCCTGTGAGAACGCGAAAACGAGCATTCCGTTGACTGAGCCGTAACCCGTGATGACGGGCTCAAAGCTGTCATCTGCACCTGTGTCAAGCTCGGTCGTTTTTCTGGAAACATATGCGCCCACCTCAACAAATGTGCCTTCGTCGAACAGAATATCCATTCTGGCGCGTGCTGTCAGCTTGCCCTTTTCGGCAAGCTTAGCAGATGCGGCATTTTGTCTTTGTGACAAAACTGCACGGAGCTCTGCTGTGCTTTTGTGAATAGTATTTGCCATAAAATATCCTTTCCGGGGATCAGTATCCCCGATTTGCTGAATGAGAGAATGACAATTGTACCATTCTCCCCCATTTTAGTTTATTACATTATATCATGGAGTGCCGATAATTTCAATAGAAATGATGAATAATAATGAAAAAATCGCCCGTTGAAAAACGGGCGACTCGTATGCTTTTGTCGATTATTTTCTTGTGACGATAGCCTCTGTATCCGTGGCGATCATCAATTCCTCGTTCGTCGGGATGACGTAAACCTTGACTTTGGAATTTTTCGTGGAAAGCTCGACGTTATCGGGCTGACGCCAAACCTTCTTGTTGAGCTCTGTATCTATCTCGATGCCCATATATTCCATATTCGTGCAGACTCTCTCTCTCATTTCGGGGCAATTCTCACCCATTCCTGCGGTAAATACGATGGCATCAAGGCCGTTCATGGCGGCGGCGTACGCACCGATATACTTTTTGATCTGATATGCCTGCGTATCGGCGACGAGCATACAACGCTTATCGTTATTGAGAACGCCGGCCTCAATATCACGGCTGTCGGCTATTCCGCCCGTCAGACCGAGGAAACCGCACTTCTTATTCATGAAATCGCTCATTTCATCGGGCGTGAAGCCTTCCTTCTTCATAAGGAACGTAACGACTGCCGGATCGATGGAGCCGCAACGTGTGCCCATGACAAGACCGTCAAGAGGCGTAAAGCCCATAGTAGTGTCAAGGCACTTGCCGCCCATAACGGCGGAAATCGATGATCCGTTGCCGATGTGGCACGTGATTATCTTTGTCTGCTCGGCCGGCTTGCCGAGTATTTTGATCATCTCGGCGGAAACGAATCTGTGCGACGTTCCGTGGAAACCGTATTTTCTGATACCGTATTTATCGGCGAGCTCATAGGGGATGGGATATGTGTATGCTTCGGGGCTGATGGTCGCGTGGAATGACGTATCGAATACGGCTACCTGCGGCACATCCGGCATAACAGACGTACAGCCCTGAATTCCCATAAGGCTGGCAGGAGTGTGAAGAGGTGCAAAGTCGGTGCAGAGCTCAATCTTTTTCAGCACATCGTCGGTAATGAGTACGCTCTCCGTGAAATACTGACCGCCGTGAACGATCCTGTGACCGACGGCACCGATCTGACTCATATCAGAGATACAGCCGTCATTTTTATCCGTCAGCATATCGACAACTATCTTTGTGGCAACCGAATGATTCGGCATCGGCAACTCCTTGACGATCTTTGTTCCGTCGGATTTCTTATGCTCGATCTTTCCGCCGATACCGATGCGCTCGCAAAGGCCTTTTGCCACCACATCCTTTTTTACGGTGTCGAACAGCTGATATTTCAGCGATGAGCTTCCTGCATTAACAACGAGTACGTACATTATTTTGTCCTCCAAGTCACTTGATTTTATTTAATGTATATTGTATAATCAAACCAACCAAATAGTTATTATACATACAGGCCGCGTATAATGCAATAGCAATGACGTTATTTTTTGCAAAAAAACAGTAAAAGGAGGCACGATATGCGTATTTGCGCTGTGATATGTGAATTCAATCCGTTTCATTTCGGGCATGAGTATATCGTTACCGAGGCAAAAAAGCATAATGACGCCGTTATAGCGGTGATGAGCGGAGCATTTACGCAACGGGGCGAAACGGCGATCCTGTCAAAATACGAACGTGCCATCATGGCGATAGAAGGCGGATGTGATCTGGTTCTGGAGCTTCCGTTTCCGTTTTGCTCGGCGGGTGCTGAGAAATTTGCACACGGCGGTATCGGTGTGATAAACGGTATCGGGTGTATTGACGAGCTTGTATTCGGCAGTGAATGTGCCGACGCAGAGGAAATAAAAAAAGTGTCCGGAAATCTGTTGACCGATAGATTCATCACGGCACTGAACGGAGCAAAGGGCAGAAATGCCGATGTGCGCTATGCCGATATGTATTTTGGTACATACAGGAATGAATTCGGTGCCACGCCGGTGTTTGACGGCTCAAACGATATCCTTGCGGTGAATTACGTCTCTGAGCTGATCAGACTGAACAGTAAAACGGAGATTCGTCCGATAAAGCGCGTCGGCAAAAGCTATAACGGTATCGGTAACGGAATATCAAGTGCGACCGAAATACGTAAAAGGATCATTGACGGTACGGTATCCCGTGATGACGTGCCGGAATATACGGCGGAGATCATTGCCGGTAATATTGACAAAATATACGATTACAGCAGGATGTTTGCACCGTTTGCGTCGTATTTCAGGTTGCACGGCGCGGCTGACTTTTCATCGTGTTATGACATGACGGATGAATTGGCATACAGGATCGGGAATGCGTTTGACAAATCCACAGATATAAATACTTCTATCGAATACGCGTCGAACAGAAATTATTCCGGCTCACGTGTGCGGCGCGCCATGCTGAATGCCATCCTCAGTATGTATGAATCCGATTACCGCAGTGTCGAGTATACCGCGGTGCTTGCCGCGAATAAGACGGGCAGGGAGATACTCGCGAATATCCGTAAGACGTCCGCTATACCGATTATTACGAAACCGGCCGACTATAAATCGTTCGGCGAGGCCGTGTCGGCTCAGTTTGAGCTTTCACTGCGCGCCGACGCGTTGGCGTCGCTTTGCCGCGTGTCGCCGTGTCGCCCGTCGGACGTTCTGACACGCAGTCCTTATATGAAATAAGGGGCTGTAAATAAATAGCCCCGAAAAAGCGAAAAAAAGAAGCTGTAAGAATACCGAAAAGGTAGACTTGCAGCTTTTTTTGGTATAATTGAATTGATGAAAACCAATAACCCCGAGGTGTATTTATTTACAGCTCCTTTTTACGTTTTGCCGTTCGCTTGCATAGTATATACAAGCGGAGGTGGATATGGAAATATATAAGTATTCTGTTTGCGGCTATACGTGCGCCTTGTTGCCGTCCGTAAAGACGATTATTCCGCGCGAAACCGTCAAGGCCGTTTGTTCACGCCAAAGTGGGATCGGTGCCGAAATGCTGATAGTCTGTTCGCTCAAATGCCCGTTGATCACTGTCTATGCCTCTGACGGAGGACGTAAAAAGTCCGACGTTGCGGGAGCATTTGCCGCGGCGCGGTATTATTCGGCGGCTTTCGGCTCCGACAAGATACGTTTTGCCATGGGTGACGGCATAATCAGTGCCGAGGTCAAAGGATCGGGCGAGATATCCCTCACTTTCCCGACGGCTGATTTTTCTCCCGCGTCTGTCGGCACGATTGACAGACGGGAGTGCGTCTCACGCGATACGCACTGCGGATCGAAGTGCGTAAAGGTCACTGCGATGAATATGTGCGGCGTACGGTCAGTCGTTATTTCGGATGACGCTTACGGTATGATTCTGTACGGTATCGCGGAATCTCTGTCGGAGAATCAACTGTTTTCGCATGGGACCGATGTCGATATCATTTCGTCCGTCAACTCGGATTATGTGAAGCTCCTTTCGTATGAACGTCACGCGGGGTACGTCGGACTGTCGCCGACCGGAGCCTGTGCCGCCGTCAGCGCGCTTGATAAGCTCGGATTACGCAACAGGGCGGATTTTATGACCGAGCACGGAAAGATCAGCGTCGCGGTCTCCGATAAAATAATCGCGACCGCAAATGTGAAAAAAGTAATGCACGGAAACGTATTTATATAAAAAGGAAAGGGGCTGTAAATAAATACACCTCGGTGTTATTGGTTTTCATCAATTCAATTATACCAAAAAAAGCTGCAAGTCTACCTTTTCGGTATTCTTACAGCTTCTTTTTTCGCTTTTTTCGGGGCTGTTTATTTACAGCCCCGAATTTCCGCGTGATTTTTGTGATTATTCAGCGTCAGCTGTTTCTGTTGCTTCCTCAGCGACAGGCTCCTCGACTGCCTCCTCTTCGGGGGTGAGCAGGGCGCGGATCGAAAGGCTGACCTTCTTGTTCTCGTCGTCGATATCGGTGAGCTTGGCATCGCCCTCCTGACCTTTTTCAAGGACCTCAGCGGGGCTGGCAAGCTTCTTGTCGGCGATCTGCGAAATGTGAATAAGGCCGTCAACGCCGGGGATGATCTGTGCAAAAGCACCGAACGGCATCATGGAAACGATCTTGACCTTTGCGACGTCATCGACGTTATACTGAGCGCGGAACAGCGTCCAGGGATTGGACTCCTCTGTCTTGTATCCGAGTGAAATGCGCCCCTTTTCCTGATCGAACGACTTAACGAATACGTCAAGCGTGTCGCCGACTGCGACTACGTCAGACGGCTTTGCTATGCGGAGCCATGACAGCTCTGACATATGTACCATACCGTCAACGCCGCCGAGATCGACGAATGCGCCGTAGGATGTCAGGCTCTTAACAGTGCCGGTGTAATGCTTGCCCTCTTCGACAGAAGCCCAGAATTCAGCCTCTTTGGCTTTCTTCTCGTCGCGTGCGACAGCCTTGATTGAGCCAACCGCACGGCGTCTGTCTGCCTTTATGTCGATGACCTTGAATTTCTGTGTTGTGCCGACGAGAACGGAGAGATCGCCGTCCTTCGGGATCGTTGTCTGGGATGCGGGAATGAAAACCTTCTGTGCGTGAGAAGAAACGACTACGCCGCCCTTAACGGCCTCGACGACCTTGCCCTCAAGGATCTCCCCCGATTCGAGAGCCGCGTTGACTGTGTTCCATTCCTTTGCGGCGTCTGTCTTTCTCTTTGAGATTACAGCAATACCGTCAACGTCGCTGACACGTACTGCTACGCCTTCGACCTCGTCACCGACTTTGAAAAGGTCGGCAAGCTTGGCTGTGGGATCGTCTGTCGCGTTTTCCAACGTCAGCACGCCGGTGCACTTGGCACCGAGGTCAAGCTTGACTTCGGTATTGGAAACGGAAGTAACAATGCCCTTAACGGTATCTCCTGTATTTAATGTTTTGAAGCTTTCACTTTCGTCAAGAAGTTGCGCGAAATTTTCCTGTTCGCTCATGGTTCTGTAAACCTCCTCAATTATTTCGCCCGGTGTAGAAGCACCGGCGGCGATGCCGGCTGTTTGCGGCATCTTGATTTGTGTCAGCCTGTCATCGGACGCCGACTCAATGAACAGAGTATTATCGCAGTTGCGTTTACTGATATCGTACAGCTTGCGTGAATTGGAGCTGTCACGCCCGCCTATGATGACCATCAGCTCACATTCCCTTGATAACTCATCGACCTCGGATTGCCGATTTTCGGTAACGTTACATATTGTATCAAAAAAAAACGGATTTGTATATAGGTTTTCGATAATTTTTTTATATTTTTTATAATATTCCGAATTTTGGGTGGTCTGAGAAGCCACTATCCCCTTATCGGATGCATTTACCGCGATCCTGCCGCCGGCGATGTCATCTGCCAGCTCGTCGCTTTTCGCGTGTATGTACTGCTTTCCCCTGATATAACTTGATATACCGCGTACTTCAGGGTGATTTTTATCACCGTAAAGAAACGTCACCGTATCGCCGGATGTGTGTTCCTTCATTATTCCGTGTATTTTTTTTACGAAGGGGCAGGTACAGTCGATTATTTCATATCCGCAATCATCCGCCGCGGAATATAGCTTGTCGCTGATCTCTTTCGTCGTACCGTGCGTGCGTATCACAAAGACCGATCCCCGCGTCGCCGTGCGCAGGATTTCGTCGATTTCATTTTCGTCAACCGGAAAGATGCCTTTTGCCTTCAGCTTGTCCACCACGATATCGTTGTGGATGAGCTTTCCGACCGTGTAGATCGGTTTATCTGTCTTCTCCGACAGAGATATGACCGTATCGTATGCGCGTCTGACGCCGAAGCAGAAGCCGGCGTATTGTGCTATGCGGATGCTCATTACAGACCCGCCTTTTCCCTGATGACGTCCATGGCCGTTCTGACCGTATCCTCAAACGCGCCGGAATTGTCGAGCATCACTGCGTCCTTTGCGGGAATTGCCGGCGCGACCTTGCGCGTCGAGTCATTCGTGTCGCGC
>JAKSPY010000020.1 GCA_024404445.1 Clostridia bacterium | reverse complement strand
GAGAAGGTTTGATCATCGGTTCAGCCTGTGAAGCGGGTGAACTTTATTCTGCGATTCTGGACGGCAAGCCCGAGGACGATATCAAGGCAATAGCGCAGTTCTACGATTACCTTGAAATACAGCCTCTGTCAAATAACAGCTTTTTGATTGCGAAGGGCCTCGTCAGCAGCGAAGAGGATCTGAAAAACATCAACAGAAAGATAGTGGCACTCGGAGACGAGCTCGGTAAGCCGGTCGTAGCGACCTGCGATGCGCACGTTCTGGACGAGCACGATGAGATATACAGATCTGTTTTGTTAAGCGGTATGAAATTTGCCGATGCCGACAGCAGTAAATTGTATTTACGCACCACGGACGAAATGCTGAAGGAGTTTTCGTATCTTGGCGAGGAAAAGGCATATGAGGTCGTCGTCAAAAACACCAATATTATCGCCGATATGGTTGAGCCGGATATGCTTCCGTTCCCGGATGGTACTTTTACGCCGCATATGGACGGCGCGGAGGAAGATCTGCAACGCATATGCCACGAGCACGCCGTCAAAATGTACGGAGACCCCATACCGGACATCGTATCGACAAGACTTGACAAAGAGCTTACGTCTATCATCAAAAACGGTTTTGCCGTGCTGTATATGATAGCACAAAAGCTGGTGTGGTACAGCGAAAGTCAAGGTTATCTCGTGGGATCGCGTGGCTCTGTCGGCTCATCATTCGTTGCGACGATGGCCGGAATTTCCGAGGTCAATCCGCTGTTACCTCACTATTATTGCCCGGAGTGCAAATACTCTGAGTTTATCACAAACGGTTCCGTCGGATCCGGTTTTGATTTGCCGGATAAAACCTGTCCATGCTGTGGAAAACCGCTTCGCGGCGACGGAAACGACATACCTTTTGAAACATTTTTGGGATTCAAGGGTGATAAATCACCCGATATCGACCTGAACTTTTCAGGCGAGGTGCAGGGAAAAGTCCACAAGTATACTGAGGAGCTTTTCGGTTCCGAAAACGTCTTTCGCGCGGGAACGATCGGTGAGGTCGCGTCAAAAACAGCGTTTGGATTTGTCATGAAATATCTGGAGGAACATAATCTCAACGTCAGCAACGCGGAAAAATGCCGCCTCGTATCAAAATGTGTAGGCGTAAAGAGAACAACCGGTCAACACCCCGGCGGTATAGTCGTCGTGCCAAAGGAATACGAAATATACGATTTCTGTCCCGTACAGCATCCGGCAGACGACCCGCATTCAGATATCGTTACCACGCATTTCACGTTTGAGTATCTGCACGACACGTTGTTGAAGCTGGATGAGCTCGGTCACGATATTCCGACAAAATACAAATATATCGAGAGGTTTTCCAATTCAAGCGTGCTTGACGTTCCTATGAACGCACCCGATGTATATGAGCTTTTCGCCTCAACGAAGCCGCTGGGCGTCGAGCCGGAGGAGATATATTCACAGATCGGCACACTCGGTCTGCCGGAGCTCGGCACTAATTTCGTTCAGCAGGTCGTTATTGACTCAAAGCCCAAAAATTTTGCCGATATGATGCAGGTTTCCGGGCTGACGCACGGCACCGACGTTTGGCTTGGAAATGCGCAGGACCTTATTAAGAAGAATATTTGCACGATTTCCGAGGTCGTCGGGACGCGCGACGGCATTATGTTGGACCTTATCAGATACGGACTTGACAACGGACTGTCGTTCAAGATAATGGAGTTTGTACGCAAAAACAAAAAGGGCAAGATCATTCCGCCGGAAATGCAACAGGCCATGCGGGATAAAAAGGTGCCGGAATGGTATATCGAAAGTCTGCAAAAGATCAAATATATGTTCCCAAAGGCTCACGCCGCCGCCTATGTCATGTCAGCTATACGTCTCGGATGGTATAAGGTCAATGATCCCGTATCGTTCTATGCAGGATTCTTTTGCGCCGCACCTGTCGGATTTGACGCATCGATAGTAATGAAGGGTATCAAGACGGTCAGACAGACAATAGAAGAACTGCAGGAAAAGGGAAGGGACTGCTCACAGAAGGAAAGTGAAATGCTGGATAAGCTGATGCTTGCCAATGAGTATATGTCGCGCGGATACGAATTTTTGCCCGTTGATCTGTACAAATCCGACGCTCGTCTGTTTTTGCCGGAAAACGGGAAAATCAGATTGCCGTTCGGTGCCTTGCCGGGTGTCGGCGAATCTGCGGCAATCTCACTGCAAAACTCACGGCCGCAGGACGGTCAGGAATATTTTTCGATAGAGGAGCTGAAGCAACGCTCCGGAGTGACAAAGGCGGTCATAGAGGCATTGTCTTCGGCCGGTGTTCTTGACGGCTTATCTGAAACAAACCAGCTCACACTTTTTTGAAATTTTATCAAAACCTACTAAAATTTGCTCAAAATAATGATTTTTTTTCAAAAAAATTAACAAAACCCCTTGTAAATGCGAAAAACAATTGTTATAATTATAAGGTAATTTTCTGTCCATGACAGAATATGAATATTATAGAAAGGAAGAACGACCAATGAACAAGACGCAGATTATTGATGATGTAGTTGCCAAAACCGGACTCAAAAAGAAAGATGTCGAGGCTACAGTATGTGCTGTTGTTGATTCGATCGAGGCTACTCTCGTTGCCGGTGATAAGGTTCAGCTTTCGGGCCTCGGAACTTTTTCAATCAAAACAAAGGCTGCAAGAACAGGCAGAAATCCCAAGACGCAGGCTACGATTACAATTCCTGCCACTAAGACAGTTGCTTTCACAGTAAGCAAGTCTCTTAAAGAGTCACTTAACAAATAAAATCAAAGGAAAGCCGCTGTAAAGCGGCTTTGTCTTTTAGGAGAGAATAATGCGACTTGATAAATATCTGAAGGTATCGCGGATCATTAAGCGACGTACCGTAGCTAACAGTGCTTGCGATACCGATCACGTCACCGTGAACGGCAAGGATGCAAAGGCATCGTATAATGTAAAGGTCGGTGATATCATAGAGGTGTCGTTCGGTGAGAAAAAACTGCGTGTGCGTGTGACGGATATACGTGAACACACACTCAAAAATGAGGCCGTCGAGCTTTATGAGGTGATCGACTGAATATTTGACCCCCGATCGTCATATTTATTATCAAATGATAAATTTCGGAGGTCAACATGGCAGATAATCAAAGCGATCGGCAATCGACTGTCACCATAGACAGCAGAAAAAGTCTGACGCTGACAGGAGTATCAGACATAATCGGATTTGATGAACAGAATATTGAGGTGTCGACTGCGCTCGGCAGACTTAACGTAGAGGGTAGTGATATGCGAATACTGAGTCTGGACACAGATCACGGGACGTTGACGGTACAGGGAAGCATCGACGCGTTATTTTATCGTGACGGTCAAACGGTGAATAAAGGCGGTTTTCTTTCAAGGCTGTTCAAATGAATACGTTTTTCTACGATTCATACAGCCTACTTATTGGCGGTATCGTAATTGGTGTCGCGCTCGGCGCCGTGTTTGACTTTTTCAGAATTTTGCGGATATCAAGGAAGCGCAAAAATGCGTTGCAAACCATAAAAATCCCGATGCCGCCTGCATTTTTTGCACATCGCTCATACGAAAAGATGCACAGATTCACCTCGGGCGCCGATACAGCCATAACTTTTATTGAGGACGTGTTGTTCTTTTTGATTTGTGCGGCATCGTATATTTTGTTTTTTCTCGGATATAACGACGGCGAAATACGGATATACTGCTTACTCGGCGGTATCGCCGGATTTTTTGCTTACAGGCTGACGATCGGGAGATTAGTCATTTTTTTGTCATCGTCGATCATTTTTTTGGTCAGATGCTTGTTTTATTGGCTGATTTATATTATAATGTTACCGGTGGTATGGATTTGCAGAGCATTGAGGTCGGCAATTCTGAAATCCGTAGAACGATCTCATAAAAAATCCGTTATGCGCACAAATGCACGCGAGTATTCGCGACTCCTTGCGTTTGTGTCGGATATTCATATGCATCAGCAGGAGAATGAAAATGAGAAGACGTCGAAAAACAGAGGTAATTATTGGCATAGCAGTGCTGATCGCGGCTGTAATAGCGGCAGTGACATTTATTAGGCTCAGAATCAAAGTCGATGATCTGACGCACCAGCGCGATGAATTACAGGATCAGATCAACTCATACAGTGAGCAGATCGCACGTCTTGAAAATAACATTATTGAGAATTGATCATGAGAGAAATTGACGTAAATACAATTAAGGATACAGTAAAATCACTGTTTATTGAGGCCAATCATACGCTGGGCGATGCGGAAACGGCGCTTATATACCGCGCAAAGGCGGCGGAAAGCGATCCGATTCCGTGTGCCATCATGGATACAATAGCAAAAAACCTTGACGCGGCAAAGGAAATCGAAGTTCCGATTTGCCAGGATACCGGCATGGCGGTCGTGATATTACACATCGGACAAGAAGTACATTTTGTCGGCGGCAATTTGGAAAAAGCCATAAACGACGGCGTCAGTGCGGCGTATACCGACGGAAAAATGCGTGCGTCGGTGGTCAAAGATCCGTTGTTTGACCGTGTAAACACTAAAGACAACACACCGGCAGTCATACATACACACATCGTCGACGGCGACAAGGTCAGCATAACCGCGTTACCGAAGGGATTCGGCAGTGAGAATATGAGCACGGTAAGAATGATGAAGCCGACAGACGGAAAAGAAAAACTGATCGATTTCGTAGTGGAAACGGTAAGAACAGCCGGTTCAAATCCTTGTCCGCCGATCGAGGTCGGTATAGGCATCGGCGGTACGTTTGATTATGTGACTTATCTCGCGAAGGTTGCGTTATCCCGGAACGCCGACGAATACAACAGCGATCCCGAATATGCCGATTTGGAAAAAGAGATACTCGAAAGGATCAATGCGCTCGGTATCGGACCTCAGGGATTCGGCGGAAAGACGACAGCACTGAAAGTAAACATAGAAAAGTATCCGACACATATTGCCGGTATGCCGGTGGCCGTTAATATCAACTGTCACGTCATGCGTCATAAAACAGCGGTAATCTGATAATTGACAAACGGAAATAATCGGTATATAATATTACCATCAACAGAAAGGTGAAATGAAATGGAAGAAAAAACAATTCTTGAAGGTAAATACCTTATGTATAAAGACAAGCCTCTCGTCAGAGAGCGCAACGTAATAGTATACGGCGATATGCGTGATAAGTATTATTTGTTTTTAATGATACTGACCACAAAGAATGATGGCGGCAATGAGGTTCCGGACAGAATACTGATTCAGGTGCTGTCAACCGACGGCAAACAGACGATCGTCAAGCAAGGTGAAAAATCCGGTCTTTACGATGCGTTGGATATAGGTATAATCTGGCTGGAAAGAGCTCTTGCGGAATAATAATGTCAGCGGTACGGCAAAGTGTCTGTACCGCTGATTTTTCGTGTATATCGGCACGGGCAAGCCCAATCGGCCGGTTTTTATTATTTTCGCTTCCCTCTATTCTACAAAATTTTTGTTTTGTAGAATAGTCACGGAATAAATAATCAGGGGATCGTAATAAGAATTCTGATCCCCTGCCGTTCATTTGTCAGGACTTATTCGGGATATTTATATTCACTATTTGCATATTGCCGTAATCGATCGGTTGAATAATAATGGACGGTATGCCCATATTGGCTGTCAGTGTTTGAATGAACGATCGCATATACGGAAACATCTGCTGCATCGCCTCAATGTGTATTTCGGTTTTGGACCGTTGTACATCTACCTCAAACAGCGACGTGCCGGTGGCAGAAACATGAAAACCCGTTGATTCATCCTTATCGGTAATGTCTATGTTGAATTCACCGCGGCATAATGATCCCTGCAATGGTGAAATCTGAAAGTTATTCTTGATATTCAATTGCGGCGACGGTCTTGCCTTGTTCTGCACCGTTACTTCATTGACCATAAATGATTTCAGCGTAGTGAATTTCATTGTTTTTTCCTTATCAGCCCCAGCTTACATAATACAGCCGACAGCCGTCCTTTTTTTGAAATATATCCGATATCGTCATAGTCTATCGCCCGTGTCAGGCACAGCATTATTACATAAACGACTATTGACACTATTATTGTGGCGATAAGCGAAAATCTGACCGTCAATGCTTTGCTGATCAATTTGCAGAATATCACAGCGGCGACGGCCATAACAGCCGAGCTGACGAACGGTTTTGCGAACAGCGCGGCAACGCTCACCCTGCATACAAGCTTATTGACAAAGAACATATTTATCAGTGCCATGATAAAATATCCGACAACAGTGCTTATGGGTGCGCCGATGATCCCGAATTTTGAAACAAGGATTATATTCAGCATCAATTTTGCAACTGCACCGCAGACCATGGATATAACAGGCTTTTTCTGAAAATTATTTGATTGAAGTATGGATGAAGTAATCGTCAGAATGGCCATGAAGAATACCGCAACAGCCAAAATCGTCAGATACGGCGCAACATTTTGAATGGATTCCGTCGAATTTGCGCGTCCGAACAGAAAATAAATGATCTGATATGACATCACACCCATTCCGAATGCGCACGGTAACGATAAAACCGCTGCCATTTTCAGCGACGAACGCGACAGATGCGCATTCTTTTCACTGTTCCCCATTGATACCGCCGCAGAAAGCGCCGGAGTAAGCGCAGATGACAACGGAATGATCAACGCCTGAGGCAATCTGAACAGTGTCACCGCCAGCGTGGTATAATCGCCGTACTGTGCCATGCCATCCTCGGCATCAAGGCAGTTCATTATCGTGAAAGTATCGATATTAGCAGTCAAACCGAGTGCCACAGAGCTGAGCGTGATCGGAATGGCGATCGCGATTATCGAACGATAGATCGATTTGTATGAGGTGATGGAGCTGTCTTCGCCCATCTCGGACAGATCGTACTGCTGTTTTTTCAATATTTTCAATGCGATAAGGAATATCATGCCCGGCAAGTGACCGAGCGTGACACCTGCTATCGCATACGCCGCTGTGACCTCGACGCTGTATCCGCATTTATGGGCGTATACCGCAAGTATCACGCCGAAGGCACATTTTCCAAGCGCGTCAAAAAACTCCGACAGCGCAGTCGGTATCATGTTCTGATGTCCCTGAAAATAACCTCTGACCGAGCTGGAAATGCAAATTATCAGCAAAATCGGAGCTATGGCCCTGATACAAAGCGCGGAGTCAGACTCACTGTCGATGATATGTGATATAACGTCCGAGCCGAAAAACATAACGGCGGAGCCCACCACACCGAGTATGATAAATATAGTCAGCGACGCCAAAAATACGCGCCGTATCTGGCGAATTCGCTTCATAGCGCAGTTACGGGAAACGAGTATCGCCGTCGCGATCGGAAATCCGGTCAGTGACACCGTATAGAACGTGCTGAATATGCTGTACGCGGAATTAAAATACCCCATCCCGATACTGCCGAGCACGTTATAAAGCGGAATTTTGAACAGTACGCCGAGTATTTTTTCGGATATTCCCGCCGCCATCAATATAACAACGCCCGCGGCTATATGTTCTGATGTTGATTTTTTCTGTGGCAATTTATCCTCCGGTTATTCCCTGTCAAATGCCGTACGTATTGAAAAATTCGAATATTTTTGTACGTTTTTCGGCACGTTTTTCGGGATCTTCCTTCGTTAGATATTCATATGGATATTTGAATTCAAATATGCGTTCTATATGATTTCTGTCAGGCGAAACAAGCTTTGTCACGGCGCCCGCACCGACGGCAAAAATACTGTGGATCTCCTCCATCATGAATATATTATACAATCCCTCGGTACCGGGAAAGGCAAATCCGACATTTTCCAGATTGCTGACTGCATTTTTCTGCCTGTATATATAATAAGGTATATATCCGGCATTTTTGGCCGAAATCTGTGAATAATCTATGCATTTCGACGTGTCGCCGTTGTCATTTACTTTATTTTTGGCATCGTGCGCAAAATCGGCGGCACTCTTGATACACAGCGTATGTACGGTGAGATTCTCCGGCTTCAATGCGATTATTTTGTCGACCGTTTCCGAGAAGCTGCCGAATCCCTCGCCGGGCAATCCGGCGATCAGATCGGTATTGATGCATTTGATACCGGATTTTCTGGCCAGATCATACGCGTAATAAAACTGCTCCGTCGTGTGCTTTCTGCCGATAGCCTCAAGTATGTCGTCATTCAGCGTCTGCGGATTGATGCTGACTCTGGTCACGCCGAATTCGCGCAAAAGTGCCAATTTTTCCGCGGTGACAGTATCGGGACGTCCGGCCTCAACCGTAAATTCGCGCAAAGATGAAACATCGACACGCGACGACAGCTTACTGAGCAAAATCTTCAGTTGAGCCGCATTGAGCGTCGTCGGCGTACCTCCGCCGATGTATAATGTCGACACACTCATTCCCAGCTCGTAGATATTGTCAAAGCATTCGTCGATATCGCGGCAAAGCTTTATAAGATAATCGTCAAGCAGTGCCAACAGCTTCGGCGACGTGCAGGAAACAAATGAGCAATAACTGCACCTCGACGGGCAAAAAGGTATTGACACGTACACACTGCACGATTTTGGCGGCAATGTGGCAATTATTTTGCGCTCGATCGCGGCAATATCCGTGACAAGCGCCGCCTTTTTGGGGCTGAGGATCAGCTCTTTTGCAAGGCGTGTTTTCGTTTCCAATTTCGTTTTACCGCCGTTCAGAGCCCTGAGCGCGATCTTTGACGGTCTGACACCCGTCAGAATACCCCATTGCGCCGTGATTCCAAGCAGTGATTTCCCTGCCGCAAAAAATGCTTTTCCGGCCGCGATCCGCTTTGCATCTGCCATAAATGATTCACCGGTCGCCACACCCTCTGCCGATTTTGTCACGGATTTACCGCGGTACGTCAGTGTCACTGTTGCGCTTGCCGCATTCTGAGTCCCGTCGACTGTCAATTCCGCGATCGGAGCATCCGGTGCGTCCGGCTCGGTTTTTGAAAACTTTTCACCCGGAAAGAACAGCAGACACAATGTCTGAACGTAATATTCATTTAAGTCGCCGTTAATAATCAGTTTCATACTTCCCTATTTTCTCAATACATCGCTGTCCATTACTATCGTAACGGGGCCGTCACATACAGTGTCTATTTGCATATGTGCGCCGAAAACGCCTGTCCCGACAGTCGGGATCAGTTTCTTTAATTTATGAACGAATATCTCATATAATTGATTTGCGCGCTCCGGCCCCTCAGAGTCAAAGTAATCCGGTCTGTTTCCTTTGGAATAATTGGCGTATAACGTGAAATTGGACACAACGAGCGCACCGCCGCCGACATCGTTGACGCAAAGATTCATTTTATCGTTTTCATCCGAAAAAATGCGGCATTTGGCTATCTTTTCCGCCAAAAGATCAGCGTCCTTTTCATCATCTCCGCGATGCACGCCGAGTAAAATAAACAGACCCTTTTCGATCTCGCCCGTCAACACGCCGTCGGAAACGACCTTAGCGTGTGTGACCCGCTGTAATACTGCTCTCATATCATCAAACGTACGAGCGCTTGACCTCGTACACGTCCTTTATTGAATTAAGTCTGGAAATAATGCTGTGCAGATGCGACGTGTTTTTACACATCACGCTGATGTTGATCTGCGTTTCGTTCAGACCATGCGCCTGAGTGTTGATCTGGACGATATCGACCGACATTTCAGCCAGCGCCATACTGATATTGGCGAGCATGGAAATACGGTTGAGCGCAATGATCTGCAACGCCGCGACGTATGTGCTTGTCTGTGCCGTTGTGGAATCGCCGCGCCAGGAAACGCGCACAAGGCGTTCCTTACTGTCCTCAGTGATATTGATGATGTTATTACAGTCGCACTTGTGCACCGAGATACCGAATCCCTTGGTAATAAACCCGATTATGCTGTCACCCGGAAGCGGATTACAACACTTCGCGAATTTGACTTGACAACCCTCTTGCCCGTCGACCACTACGCCTATATGTCCCTTCGAATCAGACGGCGCGTTGACTGTCTGTATCTGCGCGACCTCGGTGATTATCTCCGGCTCCTCCGGCGAAATCACGTTATCAAATTCCTCGCGCAGCCTTACGGCGATCTTGCTCAACGTCATACCGCCGTAGCCGAGCATATTGTACATATCATCGGCACAGCCCATGCCTATACGTGCGGCGACGTTCGTTGCTATCTGCTCTGCCTGCTCCTGCGTGAACGGTCTGTTGTATTTGCGCATTTCGGCCATGACTTCATCGCGGCCGGCAACGATATTCTCGTCGCGCTTTTCCTTTTTGAACCACTGACGTATTTTGCCCTTTGCGTCGCTGGTTTTGGCGACCTTCAACCAATCTCGGCTCGGTCCCTTGGCGCTGGATGATGTCAGAATTTCTACGATCTCACCGTTTTTCAGCGGTCTGTCGATCGGGACGATTATGCCGTTGACCTTGGCACCGACCATTCTGTTACCGACCTCGGAATGGATATGATACGCAAAGTCGATACAGTTTGCGTCCTGCGGAAGCGTAACAACGTCACCGCGCGGTGTAAATACAAAGGTTTCGTCGGAAAAGATATCAATTTTCAACGCGTCGATGAACTCATCGGGATCGAGTGTGCTGGACTCATTTTCGACAAGCTTTGAGATCCACTCCAGCTTCTTATCCAAATCCTCGTTGCCCTTATCGCCCGACTTATATTTCCAATGCGCCGCAATACCGAATTCGGCAATATGATGCATTTCCCACGTTCTTATCTGCACCTCAAACGGAATTCCGTCGCGTCCGATGACGGTGGTGTGCAATGAACGGTACATATTCGGCTTCGGTATCGAGATATAGTCCTTGAATCTGCCGGGAATTGAGTTATACATCTCGTGAATAAGTCCGAGGACGGTATAACACTCGATCTCGGTATTCACGATGATACGTATCGCGTAAAAGTCATATATCTCGTCAAAGGTCTTGTTTTGCTTATACATTTTGCGGTATATGCTGTAAACCGACTTGACTCTGCCATCAAGGGAGGCGTCAATGCCGTTTTCTTTCATTTTTTCGTTGATCACATATTTGGTGTTCTCAAGGAAATCCTGATTTTTACCGAATTTGTATTCAATATTCTGCTTGACCTGATTGTACCCCGACGGATCAAGATATGACAACGATAGATTTTCCAGCTCCTGCTTGACCCTTTGCATACCAAGCCGGTGAGCCAGAGGCGCATATACGTGCATCGTTTCCAAAGCTATGCGACGGCGCTTCTCCTCCGGCTGAGCGTCGAGCGTACGCATATTGTGCATTCTGTCGGCAAGCTTGATAAAAATGACTCTGACGTCCTTTGCCATAGCAAGAAACATCTTGCGCAGGCTTTCCATATGGACGTCCTCTTTGTCGGCAAATTGCAGTTGAACAAGCTTTGTCAATCCCTCAACAAGCTCCTCGACCTGCTTACCGAATTCGTGTTCGATATATACCTTATCGACGTTGGCGCAATCCTCCACGGTATCGTGAAGTAAAGCGGCGCAAATGGAATCGGTATCAAGTCCGAAATCGGCCACGATCTCCGCGACGGCGATCGGATGGTAAATGTACTTCTCGCCACTACGGCGAAATTGTCCGTCATGTAATTTAGCAGCGTAAATATACGCGTCTTTGATTTTTTCGAGGTTATAGTTTTTGCCCGATTGCTCAAGCGAATCGAGCAGGTTTTGCATACGAGTGTCCATAGTCAGTTCCTTTTGAATAGCTTAGTCATTATCGGGGCCGTATATATATCGACCTTTGACGATACGTTTTTCAGATTCACGGCATATACGGCAGATGAGCGACGCTCCGGGGCGTAATCCAAAAGCCCCATTTGCGACATCGCCATAAGAATTATACCCAATTTTGCCACAGCTATGTCAAGCTTATCGGCGAATGCCCGTATATCGGTCCTGAGCTTTCCGGATTCATTTTTGAGCGCCATATATACCGCGGCAAATTCGTCACGCTTCGGCATACCGTCAGACGGCGAATAATTCCCGCTGAGGATGTCGTCATTCATCTTTTCAAATCTTTTTCTGTCACATTCATTGTGGTCGATATCTCTGATAACCAGCTGAACCGATCTGACATTGCGGAATTCATTCACGTCGAGATTGCAAACGATATCCACCTTATCCCCGGGCATGAAGCCCTCTTTTGACAGGTCGTTGCCGAACATTATGGCAGTAAATTCGCTTTCACCCGTTCTGACCGTCAGTTTGCTGTGCTTTCCCATACTGAGCTGCACCATATCGACAATCAACGCATCGCGCAAAACGAATGTCGGCATGGGATTGCCCGATCCGTACGGCTCCAACAATGCGATGGAATAGCACTCATCCTCGGTGATGTTTTCTTCCGTTATTTCGGCGTCTATGTCTATCGCACTGACTGCGGAATTATCGCTGTCGGTCAGTTCAACGACAGCCCGATCAAGTGCCTCGGTAAATGCCGCCAGCTTATCACTGCTGACAGACAATCCGGCCGCCAGCTCGTGCCCGCCGAACTTGACGAGATAATCCGAGCATTTTGAAAGCGCCTGAACGAGATTCAGCCCACGCACACTGCGTGCCGATCCCTTGCCTATCATATTTCCGTCCTCATCCTTATCGCTTTTATCAAACGAAATGAGTACGGACGGCTTTCCGAATTTTTCCGTGATCCTTGACGACACAATACCGATTACACCGTGATGCCACGTGTCGCTGGACAAAACTATGATATGCTCGTTTTTCAAATCGTGCGACTTGATCTGATCAAGGGCATCAAGATAAATCTCGTTTTCGGTTTCCTGCCTTGACTTATTTGTCGCACATAACTCCTCGGCGATCATATCGGCGCGAGATGGATCCTGCTCCAAAAACAGTTCAACAGCAGTCTTAGCGCTTCCGATTCTTCCGGCCGCGTTTATCCTCGGCGCTATCGTATAGCCGATGGTTGACGCCGTAATTTTCTTCTGCGTATTGCCGCCGATGACATTCGAAGCACGAAAAAGTGCCCTTGCGCCGACGTTTTTCGGATATTGAAGCATAGCAAGGCCTAAATGGACTATGATCCTGTTCTCACCGACGAGCGGCATAACATCGGCGATCGTACCGATGGTGACGAGGTCGATATACCTCTTGCAAATATCCTTGACGGTGAAGACATTATACTCTCCGCCGTTCACGTAATCAAGCTCAAGCGCGCAAATGATCTTAAAAACCACGCCGACGCCCGACAGCTCCTTAAAAGGATACTGACAGTCGGGGCGTTTCGGATTGACGACCGCGCAGGCAAGCGGAAGCTCAGGGCGGCACTGATGGTGATCGGTGATCACCACGTCTATGCCTATGCTCTTAGCGTATTCGACCTCATCGATCGCGGTGATGCCGGTATCAACGGTGATGACAAGCTTCGTGCCTCCGGCCGCTATCGTGTCAAACGCAGAAGCATTCAGCCCGTATCCCTCGTTTTCCCTTGTTGGAATATAATAATCTATCCTTGCGCCGCGATCGCGCAGATACATATACAGTATCGATACGGCAGTCACGCCGTCGACGTCGTAATCGCCGTAAATCGTTATCTTTTCATCGTCGTACAGTGCCTGCTTTATCCTGTCGACCGCACGACGCATATCGGCAAGTATGAACGGATTATAAAAAAACACGTCGGATTTTTCTACGAATGCCTTTGCTTCCTCGACGTTTGTATACCCGCGGTTGATCAAAAGTCTTGAGCAAAGCGCATCTGTATTAAGGCCGTTTGACAGTGCGCATACGGTCCTTTCATCCTGTGTCAGTACATTCCATCTTTTACTGTCGAACATCATTTACTCCCGAAAAATTATTTTGCCCTGTATTTCGCCATGACCGATAAGGCGCAGTTTATGCCGTCAACGGCGGCGCTTGTGATCCCTCCGGCGTATCCTGCCCCTTCACCTGCCGGATACAGATTTATGTACCCATCTGCCGTGAATACATCCGAGCGAGGTATACGAACGGGCGATGAGGTTCTGGTTTCCACGCCGGTAAGTACCGCGTCATCGACCGCGAATCCGACGATCTGTCTGTCAAAAGCAGTCAACCCTTCTTCCAAAGACGACGATACGATCTGAGGCAATACGCCGTGCAGATCGCACATTGTCACATTTCCGTCCATATAGGTCGGCATGACTCGTGAATATTTATTTGTCTTACCGCTCAAAAAGCTCCCTACCGTCTGACACGGTGCCGCGTAATTGCCTTTTCCGACGTCAAACGCCCTCATTTCCAAACGGCGCTGATACTCTATCGCGCCGATCGGATCATTCCCGAAATCATCGGGTAATACTGATACGGCAACGGCGCTGTTTGCATTCTTACCGTCGCGCAGGTACGTGCTCATACCGTTTGTCACTATACCGTTCTGCTCTGACGACGATGCCATGACCGTACCGCCGGGACACATACAAAACGTGTACACACCCCTACCCGTACGACATTTGTGCGATAAATTATATTCACCGTGCGGCAACAATGCACTGCGATTTACGCCGTACATCGCGTCGTCGATATCAGATTGAAGATGCTCTATACGTACGCCGACGGAAAAAGCCTTTGCCGTCAGTAATACTCCGTTCTGCTTTACCGCGTCAAAAGTGTCGCGCGCACTGTGGCCTATGGCCAATATCAATGCGCCGCACGGTATTGTTCCCTTGCTCGTCTTTACCGATCTGATGCGTCCGAGCTCAGAGTTCAAGCCGTCAAGTCTGGTGTTATAGTGAATCTCACCGCCGAGTGAAATTATTTCGTTATGTATATTTGATACTACGCGTCTGAGATTGTCGGTGCCAATGTGCGGCTTGGCGAGATATATGATATCATCGGGCGCGCCGAATTTGCGTAACTGTTCAATTACGTAGGCACACTTTTCGTCATTTATGCGTGTAACGAGTTTACCGTCCGAAAACGTACCCGCGCCTCCCGCGCCGAATTGGATGTTCGACTCGGTGTTCAATACCTTATTCTTCAAAAAATTGTCCACGTCCGATGCCCGCGACTGAACATCCGAGCCGCGCTCAATGATTATCGGACGATAACCGTATTCCGCCAGAAGTAATCCGCAGAACATTCCGCACGGACCGAATCCCGCAATAACGGGTCTTTCGGTCAGTATTTCACTTCCAAATTCGGGGTGTATCGCAGAGCTTTTGGCTAACGCGATCCCACGCGAAAGCAATTTTTCGCGCGGTATTGCCCTGTCGCAGTCCACGTCAGCCGACACGGACCAAATAAACTTGATATTATCGCGTTTTCTGGCATCAACGGAGCGTTTGGATATATTCAGCAAAAGTATCTGCTTATCAGAAAAAAGCGTCAAAAGGCGCTTTTTCGCCACCGATAAGACCTCATCGGCGCCTGCCTCTACGGGCAGATCGATATTCTGGACTAAATACCGCGTCATTTTTCAGTGACGGTCACAGTGATGGTTTCTGCTGATTTACCGTAGAAATAGATCGAACTGTTCGCCTCAAAGATGATCGGTATCTCATATACCCCAACATCGCTGATCCCGGTCAGATCGGCATAGACCCTCAGATCCACATCGTTAAGGTTACTGATCACAGTTTTATTACCCATAACCTTAAAATCAACGAGTGCCGTTTCTATCGAAAGGACGCGGTCGGCCATAACGTCCGACGACGGATATCTGATATCGATCATTTTGCCTGTGTACGAGTGCGATGATGAATCCGACTGTATCGTATACATCCAGATGATAACCGCGATAAGTATCGATATGATCACGAAAACTATTTCGCGCCGGGTGCTGGTCTGCACCTTGTAATCGCCTTTGTCGTTGATGCGCGCGACTTTTTCTGACTTTGCCGTACTCATTTATCCGTCCCCCTCTCATTTGGTTTTGCGCTTGTTGTCGGAATCGTCATGCATCAACTGCGACAACTCCGCCTTGAGCGTGTTATAATCGAAATTGCGTCTGAGCTGACCGTCGACCGCAACGGATATCGTTCCCGTTTCTTCGGAAACGACGACGATGACCGCATCGCTGTTTTCACTCATTCCTATTGCCGCACGGTGGCGGGTACCGAGGTCCTTGATAATATCGTCGTTGGTCGAAAGGGGCAAAATACATCCGGCGGCATATACCCTGCTGCCGCGAATTATCATGGCGCCGTCATGCAGAGGTGCTTTATTGAAAAATACGTTTTTCATCAGAAGTACGTTGGGATCGGCGTTGATAACGGTTCCCGTCTTGATGATATCGCCCAAAGGGGTCGAACGTTCGAGCACGATCAGCGCGCCCGTATATTCCTGCGACAGCTCGCTTGCGGTCTGACAAATGTTTGAAATCAGGTCGTGCTTGACAGACTGATTTTTGATATCGAAGAAGCTGAATCTTTTGATCGGGCTTCCGCCGACCTTTTCAAGCGCGCTTCTTAACTCGGGCTGGAACACCACTATGACGGCAATGAGTCCGGCCTGTACAATATTCGAAAACAAAAAGTTCATAGCGCGCATACCCGCGCTCTCGCTTATTACGAGCAACGCAATAATGAAGATAACGCCCGTCGCCAATCGGCTCGCGCGTCTGTCCCTGATGAACTTAATAACGAAATATACGATTATTGATACGATGATGATATCGGCGACATCAGCCACACCTCTGAATTGGCTGAAGATATAACCGATAAAGTCCTTGATAGCCGCCATTTTTAACCCCTTATACTTAGTCTTTAGATTATTATAATATAAGTTTACAAATATTTAAATAGTTTTTATGAAAAAATATTGTTTTTGAGCAGATTTTTTTCACTTTTCTATATATATTTCCGCACATAACTTGATTTTCAGACAAATATTGTGGTAAAATCTATTAGAAATTATGTAGGGCGTTTCAGGAGACAGAATGAAAAAGCTTTTATCGTTAGTAGCCAAATCGGTAATGCAGTCCGTTGATGCGGACAAGCCGACAAGCGTTTCGGCTATAATCGTTGCCGCCGGTAACAGTACACGAATGGGCGGCGTGTCGAAGCAACTGATAGATATCTGCGGACTTCCCGTCATCGTCAGAACGGCGATGGCATTTGAAAGCTGTGCGCAGATCAAGGAGATCATAATAGTCGCCAAGTCCGATCAGATTTCCGTAACGGACGAGCTGATGCGTTCACATAACATAACGAAATTCAAATGCTCCGTCGTCGGCGGTGATACGCGTTCCGAGTCGGTCAAGCACGGATTTGAGGCGACCGATCCCGGCATTGCGTACGTTGCGATCCACGATGCCGCACGTTGTCTGATCACGCCGGACGAGATCAACAATGTGATCGGATGTGCAAAAAGATTCGGTGCAGCCATAGCAGCTGCACGTTCTGTCGATACATTGAAATTATCGTCAGACGGAGAAACAATCGACGGTACTATCGACAGGAACACCGTGTGGCGTGCGCAAACGCCGCAGGTTTTCTCTCGTGCCGTGTATGAAACAGCGCTGTATGCGCAAAAAAACAACGCCACGGCGACAGACGACGCAATGCTGTGTGAAAATCTCGGTATTAAAGTGCACATTGCCGAATGCACCGGCGAAAATCTGAAAATAACGACGCCGAGAGACGTCGCCATTGCGGAATCTATTATCAACGGGAGGACAAAATGAACAAGGGAAAATTTCGTGTCGGACACGGATACGACGTTCACAGGCTGGTTTTCGGCAGAAAGTTAATAATCGGAGGAGTCGATATTCCTCACGAAACAGGACTTGACGGTCACTCCGACGCCGATGTTCTCTGCCATGCGATCGCCGATGCGCTACTTGGCGCGATAGGAGAAAAAGACATCGGATATCATTTCCCCGATACTGACAAAAAGTATGAAGGAATTTCCAGCCTCATTCTCCTAAAAGAGGTAAAAAAGCTGTTGGACGATAAGATGGCCGGAATATCCAATATCGACGCCACCGTGATCGCGCAAAGGCCAAAGCTCATGCCGTTTATAGACCAAATGAAAAAGAACATCGCCGAGGCTCTTTCACTTGACTGCGAAGACGTAAATATCAAGGCCACCACAGAAGAAAAGCTGGGATTCACCGGAAGATGCGAGGGCATTTCCGCACACGCTGTATGTCTGATATATTATTGATTCACGCCCATTCGTCTGATTATCTGATATTTTTCAACGCAACGGATCGAATAACGATGCAGTCTGAAAATCGGTAAAACAAACTGTCAAATTTGCCAAAAATGCGGCGAAAACTTTGTGACAATATTTTCCATTTATGGATTGATTTTGTGCGAACGATGTGATATTATGCTATTGGAAATATTTGGTAATCGTTTTTTCCACATTTAGAAAGAAAAGGAGAAGAACAAATGGGACAAAGAATAAAAATATTGATTGCCGACGAAAGTGATGAGTTCAGAAAGAGCCTGCGTGATAACCTTGCGCTGGCCGACATCGATGTTGTTGAGGAGGCGAAAAGCGGCGAAGACATATTGAACAAGATCAAACGCACAGTGCCCGATATCGTCATAATCGATGTATGGTTGCCTAAGCTCGATACTGTTCAGGTCATAAAGAAAACTAAGCTTCTGTTCACATCGCCGTCAGATATGCCCGATTTCATCGTTTTATCATACTGCACGAATCAGAACCTGTTTCAGGAAGCTATCGAGGCAGGCGCCGCGTACTGTATGCAAAAACCTTTCGATTACACCACTTTGTATGAGCGCATAGAGAGGATACATAAACGCCGCATGAACGAGGCAAAAGCGTCTGTGCAGATATCTCCGTATTCAGACGACAGAAACGATCTGGAAACGCAGGTAACGAACATCATCCACAGAATCGGAGTACCTGCGCATATCAAGGGATATCAATATCTGCGTACGGCGATACTGATGACCGTAGAGGATAATGACCTTATCAATTCCGTCACAAAGATACTGTACCCCAGCGTCGCCAAAAAGTATCAGACTACATCATCACGAGTAGAGCGCGCGATACGTCATGCAATCGAGGTTGCGTGGGACAGAGGCGACATCGACACACTGAATTCGTATTTCGGTTACACGATCCAAAACGAACGCGGAAAGCCGACCAACAGTGAATTTATAGCAATGATCGCAGATAATCTCAGATTGAAGAACAAAATTTCATAGCGATATGTAAATTTCATGGTTCTATACTAAATGTTGGGGTAAGCCAACAGATATGAAATAAAAAGATAAAA
>JAKSPY010000002.1 GCA_024404445.1 Clostridia bacterium | reverse complement strand
TCCTTTTAAACGGTCATACGATAACAATAAAAAAGCCCTTTACGATTGGAAACGGTGATTTTTCATTGACTCGCGGAACGGTCAAATATACCGGTGGCGGTACGTTTGGCAGTGTATGCGGCGGATTGTATTTGAACCAAATAACGTTTGACGGCATAGAATGCGACAGATTGTTTAACGTAACCGGTAGTGGCAAAGGAAAAGTTAAAGTTAACGACTGTAGATTTACCAACTGCACATTTAACGGAAACGGTGCATTTTATTTCAACCAAACGGGCAATTATGAAGTAAGTTTTATTAACAACCGTTTTTACGACTGCACAAACGACGGCGGTACTATGATTTACATAGACGATATTAGCGGTAGTACAAGAAGTTACGAAAATCATGCAAAGTTTAATATGACGAATTGCGTGTTCGATAACTGCAGAAACAACGGAAACGACGGCGGTTGTATTTACCTAAACGTTATGTACGTAGATGTCGGCGACTTGGAGGGCAAGGGGAAAAACATTATCAATAATTGTTATGCAAAACAATACGGCGGTGCAATTTACGATAACGACACTTACAGTTACGGTACTTTTAAAGGTTTTATATGCTCAAACAATAAAAGCGGTGCGGCCGGTGGTGCAATGTATCTTGCCGCAGGCTACATTCGTGTAGAAGATTGTACTTTCTTTAACAACTCGGCCGGAAATGACGCATATGGCGATGCATATCTCGAAAGACGAAACGTATGTGGCGGTGCTATATATCTCGAAGAACGAAAATATGTCATGACGAACTGTTATTTCACCGAAAACAGTGCATATAAGGGCGGTGCGGTTTATGACGAAGAATCGGATACCGCTTACACGAATTGCTATTTCGTTTACGACAAGGCAACTTGCGGTACTGCAAATGAAATTACCGGGTTCAAAAGTATGAACGGTTGTCATTTGTATAATAGTAGCATGGATAGAATATTCGATAATGCTTGGAATAGCTATTCTTCAAAACAAACCGGATGTTCCGGAAACACCCCGGAAAATTTCTTAGAATACCGCGGTGCGGGAACAGACCCCAACCCGTATACAATATCAAGTCAAAAATTAGTATATTTAACGTACGTTAACACTAAATACGTTAATAAGTCCCTGAATTCGGGTAAATTCGCAATTACAGCGGATAATTTGATTTGGTTTGCAAAGTTAACGGGTTTTACGGGATCGATAGACGGACGTAAAAACAATTTATATCTTGTCGGCACTGCGGACGCTATCGCCGACGGCGGTAAGGCGACAAATTATACGATTGAAAACCGTAACGGAACTTATTCTATCGGTATTGGCAACGGTACTGGTACGCTTTTATCAAGCGGTTCAATTATAATTATCTGCGTGGTAGGCGGCGTTGCTCTTATCACCGCAGGCGTGTATATATTCTTGCACGTTAAGAAAAAGAAGAAAAGTGAGTGAGAAGTGAAAAGTTAACTTCTAACTTTAACTAACTAAAAGGGGAAAAATGTTATATTTTGAAATTGCTGCGGAAATAGTATTGCTGTTTGCTTTTTTCTACGGGGCTATAAAGCTGTGGAGAAAGGGTAAACCTTTATATTTCCAAATAATAGTTGCTGCGATCGGGTGCTATGCACTCTATCAGTTGTTTGTAATAGTAATGACATTTTGCGAAGTCACCGAAACTTATTTTAACGACGGTTTCTTTGGACTTTTAGGTTGTTATTGGTTTTTGTATTGCGCAAACCACGGTGCTGTTGAAAAATTGTTCGATAAACCGAAAACAAAGTTTACCCTTTTAAGTATTTTGGCAGGACTATTGACGTTTGCACTGTCAATAGTCGTCGGAATATTCTATTTTGACGAATTTAAAATCACAATCTTTATTTTCATATTAGAACAAATACCTGCGTGCTTGGTCGTTTGCTATAATTTAAGGCACTTGTTTACGCCGGTGGACGAGTTGGGCTTAATTAAAGGTTTAAGGCTGACTGATATTTTTTCAATGACGTTTTGCATAACCGGTATTTTGGATATTGCCTGTTGGATTAACCCCGGCATAATATCCGGAATCGCTGATCTCGTCTTGGCGTTAGTATCTATGGCGTTAGCATTTTCGGCGGTTAAGGGGGCAGAAAAATGGAATTTCTGAATCTGTTTTTGTATTTAAGTATAACCGTACCGCTTTCTATAGTTTTAATTATGAGCAAAAGTAAAACCAAGTCGCTTGTGTGTTTTGTAATTATAGGTTTAACCGTTGCGTTATTTTGTGGAGAGTTAAACGGAGTTATATTCAGACTTTTGCCTTATTCTCAAAACGCATACGTTACTACCTTTTCGCCTATGATAGAAGAACTGCTCAAAATCTTACCGATATTTATCTGCGCTTTTACAATAAAACCGACAAGGCAGGATATTATCGAACGTGCTATAGCTGTTGGCGTTGGTTTTGCAATTTTGGAAAACGCCTTCGTTTTCGCAAGCAGTGTCAATCAAATAGACGTGTTGACGGCTGTTTTAAGAGCGTTTGGTGCAGGTATGATGCACGTTATGACAATGCTCTTCGTCGGGTTCGGGTTATCGTTTATTTATCACAAGCGTAAATTGTTTCTTTCGGGTTCGATAGGTCTTATCGCAACGGCAATAATATATCACTCTATTTATAACTATCTCGTTTGTTGCGAATATTACGTAGCGGGATTTTTAATGCCGACTTTGTTATTTATTCCTTCTATGCTATTTATAAAGAAAATTTGCAGAAAAGAATAATCACAAATAAAAATAAGCAAAAACATAAAAGCGACGGCGAATTTTAATCGTCGCTTTTATTTTTGTGTACGTTTGGTGAAACTACACGTTAATTGTGATTGCGGAGTTATTAACGAAATGATAAGAGGGAACAGCACAAACGCGGGCGACATTGCTTCATATCAACAGTCAACGACTGCTTGATTTTCAAACAATGGATTGATAATTGTTTAAGGCTGTTATGACCCATGCGATGGTTTTGAGCTGTAAAGCCTTTTTGTGTTTCATATGCGAGGAAGACGGCAGATTTTTCTTGAAAACAATGGGATAATATGGTACAATACATAAAATATAGCATAGTTTTAAGGAAAGAGGCCGACTGAGGTAAACTATGAGCTCGTTTTTTTCGTCAAAATGGAAACGCCATCGATGGATAATAACAGATAAAACGTTTTTCTCACTGCTTCTGACGGGAATGATCATTGAGTTCTCGCAGGTCGGCGCCGGATTTATCGACGGGCTTATGATAAGTCGGTATCTCGGCCCGGATGAAATGGCGGCCGAGGGTATCATTCATCCGCTTTTCAGCATCCTCGGTGTCATCAGCGGTGTGCTTGCCATCGGAATGCAGGTGCGCTGTTCCCGCTCGATAGGTCGCGGTAATCGTGATGAATTTGTGCGTTTTTTCAGTGCTACGGTCTATTGCGGAACGGCTGTTTCGTTGCTCACAGCAGTATTGATCATTGTATTTTCAAAGCCGTTTGCCGTTTTGCTCGGCGTATCTGAAAACGCGGCGAATCTACTTGAGCCTGCGTCAAAATACGCAATGGGGCTCGGATTCGGCGTTCCGCCTCTCATTATGACGGTCATTCTTGCCTCCGCCATACAGCTTGACAGCGGACGCAAAACCATTCAGACGGGCGCGCTGATCGAGGCTGTTGCCGATGTGGTGCTTGATTTGATCGCCATTAAAATAGGCTGGGGAATATTCGGTGTCGGTTTGGCGACATCTGTCGCAAGTATGATGAATCTGCTCTATCAATGCAGTCATTTTATCAAAAAGAAGGACAGAATGCTTCATTTGGTCAAGCCGAATATTCCGGTTATTGAATTTATCAGGATGCTTGCCAACGGCAACGAAAAAGCGGTCAAACGTATCGCCAATATAATCCGCCCGATCGTACTGAATATCATTATTATCGGGTACGGCGGCACAGTGGCTATGGCGGCTCTTTCGGTGCGCAATAATTTTGCGAATTTCGCTCAGATTTTCGGTGCGGGCATCGCGTCTGCCGTTTCTCTGCTGACCGGAGTATATTTCGGCGAGGTCAATGTGGAGGCTATCGACGAGGTCACAACTTATGCTCATAAAATGATTGCCGCTTTCGCGGGCTCTGTATGCGTACTGCTGCTTGTATTTGCGAAACCTATTGCAGGCCTCTACGTTACCGAAAACGACGAGGTTCGGACAATGGTGACGTTTGCGATAAGGATGCTTGCGCTTCAGACCCCGCTTCAGGCGCTCATTGAGGGCCGAATCAAATATCTTCAGTCGGTTTATAAAAGAATCAATATGAATCTGCTGATATTGGCGGGACACCTCGTGTTCGTTTTATTGTCCGCGTTTGTGCTGGGAAAGCGATTCGGCGTTTACGGTATTCTGGCCTGCTACACGGTCAGTGACGCGCTCACTCTGCTGGCGATATTTGTTTTCTATACCGTGAAAAAACGCGGCAAATTACCGAAGCGGGATGATTATCTCAGCCTTTCCGACGAATTCTATTTGAAACCCGGCGATGTCATTTCTCTCGACATTCGTGATATGTATGACGTCGTTCTCGCATCAGAACAGGTCATGTTGTTCTGCAAAGGGCACAAGATCGATAGTAAAATCGCATATTTTGCCGCGCTTTCGGTCGAAGAGCTGGCAAATAATATCGTAGAATACGGATTCGTCAAAAACCGTTCCGCACATCCTATCATCGATTTTCGTGCCGTTATCACTGACGACAGATTTGTGATCAGACTGAGCGACAATTGTCCGCATTATGATATTACTGAACTGATCGGGAAAGCAAATGCGAAGGGTGCAGACAAAACGAAAAATATCGGCATACGGATTGTCAGCAATGTCGCGTCCGATATCGGCTATATGCACGTTTTTGAAACGAATAAACTGATCATAACCTTTGTTTGCCGATAAATTGCCTCGTCGCTTTTTTGTTTTTTCTCGGTCTTACATAAACCGGGATCCGGCATAACGTAACACTTGTCGGTTTTCTCATGATATTCAGAAACAGAATCACAGAATAAAACGGAAGAGGGGTTAATAAATGAAAAGCGTTCGTATCGGACTGTACAGCGCCGGGCTTCGCGCCTATTGGTCACAATTTGCCGGACTCAAGGAGCGTCTTCTCGGCTACAATCGGTTTATAGAACAAAAGCTTTCGTCCTGCGGCACGGTCTGCAATTTCGGCCTATTGGATGATATGGATCGGGCAGACGACGCCATCCGCTATTTTGCCGCGGAGCAGGTCGATATCATTTTTCTGCACAGCGCGACATATTTCACGTCCGATTCTGTGCTTCCGCTTCATCTGTCGGTAAAGGTGCCGGTAGTCGTATTGAATCTGCAACCATCGCCGAGGATCGACTATGAGCGCACCGATACCGGTGAGTGGCTGGCTCAGTGCTGTGCCTGCCCCGTGCCCGAAATATCCAATGCCTTTGAACGTGCGGGCATTTCGTTTTATTTCGTCAGCGGTTTGCTCGGACTTTCGGAAACGCCTGAGATCGCCATGTCATGTGAGAAAACGTCAGAGCATCCCGCGGCGGTGCGCGCATGGAAAGAAATAGAAGAATGGGCGCTTGCCGCCGGTATCAGGGCCGAGCTTTCCCGCACTGTTTTCGGCTTTCTCGGCGGCAATTACTCCGGTATGCTCGATATGTACTCGGATTTCACCATGCTTTCGGCCAAGGCGGGTGTACGTGTCAAGATCATAGAAATGTGTGATCTGAACGCCTTTTTGACAGAGGTAACCGATGCGGAGATAAAGGAAAAGCGGGATGAGATCTGCCGGATATTTGAGATCGCGGAGGGTTCACCGTCCGATACGAGGGTCAGAAAGCCGTCTGATGATCAGCTTGATTGGTCTGCCGCGGTCGCCGTCGCACAGGAAAAGATGGTTGCTGACTATGGGCTCGGCGGTCTTGCCTATTATTATCACAGTGTTGACGGTAATCCGTATGAAGAATTACAAAGCGGATTTATAGTCGGCCATTCACTGCTGACCTCCCGTGGGATCCCCTGCGCGGGAGAAGCGGATCTGAAAACTGCGCTGGCCATGAAGATCGGCGATTTGGCAGGTGTTGGCGGCAGCTTTGCCGAGATCGTGGTCGCAGACTATCGTGACGGTACGATCCTGATCGGTCACGACGGCCCGTTTCACATCCGCATATCCGACCGCAAGCCGATTTTGCGCGGGATGCAGGTATATCACGGCAAAAAGGGAAGCGGCATTTCCGTGGAGGCTAAGGTCAAGCCCGGTCCCATCACGACGCTGAACGTCACGCAGACACGCGATGGAAAGCTGAAACTGATCATCAGCGAGGCAGAGGCGACAAACGGCCCGATCATGACGATCGGCAATACGCAAACGCCGGTCAGATTTTCGACAGATCCGGATTCATATATGGAGAAATGGTTTGCCGAAGCGCCGACGCATCATTGTGCGCTTACCGTCGGGCATAACGCGAGTCTGTTTTGTAAGGTCGGCGAGCTTCTCGATATCCCGACTGTCGTTTTATAAACGCAAAAATATAAATAGCTAACGATGAATCTGTCCATATAAACCGGATTAGGATCTTTCCTGTCCGTCTGACGATCCGAATGGAGAATACCAACATGAAAAATAATAAAGCCATACGTTTTGTTTTGATCTATCTGTTATCGGGAATCGCATTTTTTATCACGACTTTACCGTTTCATGGATTATTTTCGGTTTTTACCGTAACGGAGGTGCGCCCGTCTGCCGTGCTCTACCCGTTTCTCGGTATCAGCTTCGGCTTACCGTCGGCACTCGGAATAATGACGGCGAATTTCATTTGTGACGCAATAAACGGCTATTCACTTGCTATACTTTTTGAGGGTCTTATACCGCAATTTTTGTACACAATGGTTCCGTATTATTTGTGGAAAATTCTAATGAAGGGCGAGGATCACCGGCACCGTCTCGACTGTGCCGCGCGCGTGCTTAAATATGCGCTGATATGCCTTGTCTTTTCATTGATCAGTGCGTTCGGTGTCGGCGTGATTATGTATATCAATTTCCATTTTGACCCAACACAAGCGGCGCTTTTTGTTCTGTTGAATAATTTTCATATGTCCGTGGTGCTCGGATGTCCGTTGATGGTCATATCCAATCAGATCATATCCCGACGTGCCGGGACCGAACGTATACTGACACGAAACGAGATCATTATCATCATCACGGCGGTCGCGCAGGCGATTCTGCTGGCGGGCGTGGCGGTAACGGTGTATGTCGGGGAGAAGACCGTAGGTACCTATGATATCTGGAACACCGTCTACATCGTCGGGATCGTGCTGATCAGCGCAACGATGCCGCTTTCCCTCGGATGCATGGCTCTTTTCGGAAAATCAAAATGATCGCCGTAATACGGGGATGGAAAAAGTCCTGCGGAAACCGCGTATCGGTCGATATGAACGGGCGGGGGCAATCGACTGACGTGTAAGGGCATCGCCCGTGTCGGACCTTAACAAGCATTTTTATGTATTCGACGGTGATCTTTTCCGACTGTTGGGCAATTTCGTCGGCGTGCACCGCGGTCACACGGCGAAAAGGCGATCAAGTTCGGCTTTGAACAGTTCTTTCGATGTGCTGTGACATAATCGGTCCGTCCATAGCGATGATTCCTTTTGGAATTGATGTGGCCAAATTCAATTCTGCCACAGGATCCTTCGCTGTGAAATTCTTTTTTGAGAAATTTATTATTGAAAAAAACTCATGAATGTGATATAATGCAGTAAAATCTGCGATGTCGGGGGTAACGAATTATGAATTCCGATAATAAGATGCTGAAAATCATACCGTATTTCTGCTTGACACTCTGTATTGCATCGATCGTTTTGTCCGTGTATTTCAAGATCACGTACAGGATATATGACGTATATCCGATGCTGGTAACTGTTGTTATGCTGTTCGTCCTGTCAAGCGCTTTTGTCTTGCACGAAAAGAACGCCATGAAGGCGGCGCTTTCAGCGGTTTTGACCGTGCTTCTGTGTTGGGAATTATTTTATCTGGTGGATACCGTCAATTTCCTTTTTCTTACCGAGGATTCAGAGCCGGAGTTTTATGATTGGTTCTCATTCGCGGTTCAGATCGCGACATCCGTTTTGTTCACTGTAATATTAACGTATCACTTTCTGATGACGGCGGAGCATAAGAGCAATCCGAGACGCGTTATGATCAACACCGGCGCGCTCATGCTGATCGTGTTGCTGTTCATTGTCTTGCTCGGCTTTGACGTCGTACGTTTGCTCGCCGCCGTTCCGGGCAAAAAATGGTGGGGCAACAAATTAACGATGGTTGCGATGAAGCTGCTTGAAATCGCCGCTCTTTTTGAAATTGTCAGAATAGAAAGGCTTCTCGATATGTTCCGCAACAGGCGCGAGGAAAAAGCGAAGATCAAAGGCGATTGATAAAATATCATCGGAAACCGTGAAAAAAGGGCAGTGAGTAAGTAAGCTCACTGCCCTTTGACGTGGTCATTTATGCTGTTTCAGTCGAAACCCGCAGTTTTGTTCAGCAGGATAAGGACGGGGATGAACGTGGCAACCGGCAATATGAATCCGACCAGCTGATGATTGGACTGTACCAACGTATTATAGATCGCATGGTATATAGTCGCCGTGGACAGCAGCGCGATCGTGCCGGTATAGAAAAGCTTACGTCTCGTGTGAACGAACGTCATGCCGTATCCGACGGCCAACGTGCATACGCCGTGCATCATGCCGGCACCGAAACCGCGTATCAGCGCATTGACGACGGAAACCGACGTAGCCGATCCGCCGAGGATGAACGCGTTTTCCAAAACCGCAAATCCGACCCCGACCAACAGTGAGCATTCCAATAACGTGCGCTTTTTCGGCTGGAACAAAAACGCAAAAACGAGTATCGGAACGGCCTTGAATACCTCCTCGAACAGTGGTGTGAAATTGGACGTGAAGTACCGACGGTCGAACGGAAGTGTTTTCAGTAATATGGCACTGAATTCACCGCAGAACAGACACACGACAGTACCGAAAAACAAAAAAATCAACAGCGTTCTCGCTTTCCCGCGGCAGACGAACAGCGTCATCAGAAGCGGAGCGGCAAAGCTGATGAACAGGATAAGATTCAGATTCCCCATTGCTTCGCCCCCTTGACGGCCGCAAGCGTCAGACCTATAACGGTCAGCGACATCAATATCGACAGAATTCCGCCGACGGTGCCGCTACCCAACGCGGAACCGATGACGTATGCCGCGGTCATCACGTAAAATACGATGGCTATGATATTGCAGGGCTTCGTCGCCCGCAAAAAGCCGAATGCGTCTATCGGCAACAGTATGTGCTTCAGATTAAAGTACGACGCCGGCAGGGCGGGCAATAACATGATCACCCACGCCAAGGCACAGAATGTATCGCTTTTTACCCATGCGCAGAAGGCCGCAACAGTGGCCGCGGCCATGACGACCGGAGCAATGACGGCGGCGCGCGCCGGACCTTTTGTATTACTGCCGTCATCGACGATGCGGTCCAGCGTACCGAAATTCGCCGACAGCAAAAAGAAATTGCATCCGAAAATACCCAGCATACCGACGCTGACGGATGAGGTCACGGCGCACCAGATATTGATGACTGTCGCGAGCTGTGCGATACAATAGCACCCTGCCGCGCATACAAGCAGTTGAAAGTACAGCGGCTTTTTCTTTCTGAACAGGCAGACGGCGCCGAATCCGAACGCGAAAGCCGCGATCAGAAAGGATACGAGCCTGAAAGATATTTCTTGCATAATCTACTCCGTTTATTTCAGAATTGCGGATATCACGCCGCAGTTCAGTCAAGATGATGTCGGTGATCGTCATAATTCCGTCGGATTATCGCAAATACCGCGGATCGCCCGCACGGAACAAATGCCAACGTAAGTATACCATATCGCACTTACAGTGTCAACATCGAAAAACGAATATCTTCGTCGGCTGAATCCGATGTTGTGACGCGAACAGGATTCGTTAATGCGTGAATTTATGGGTCGTATCCGATTGACTTATACGCGGTGATATGATATAATACATAATGGTTTATTATTTTATATCGGTATACGCACGCGCACCGGAACAGTCGCTGATCCGGTCAAGGTGAATAAGTATCAAGGAGAAACTGAGAAATGAATGAAGAAATATTCAGAAAGAAAAGTCTGGACAGGGTCAAATCACCGGAAAACCTTGACGATTATATCCGCGTGTCAAATCCCGGCGTGTGGCTGATTCTGGTCAGCGTGATCATTCTGCTGGCGGGTGCCTGCGTTTGGGGCGTATTCGGCCATATAGACAGCACGGTGCCGGTCATTGTCCGCGTGGAAAACGGGGACGCTGTTTGCTATATTTCAGAGGAGAATATTTCATCGGCACGGGTCGGTATGACCGTAAAGCTTGCCGACTGCGATGCCGTCATCACCGACATCGGCGAAAACGGTGAATCCGGATATGCATGTGTTTTATCGTTGGGTTCTTCTCTCGCGGACGGCTTCTATGACGCTAAGCTCGTGGTCGAAAGCTACCGCCCGATGTCATTCGTTCTGAATTGAGGAGCGCGACATGGCAAAAAACAGAAAACATCCGATAAAAACGGGCGTAGCCAACGTACCTGTCGTCATGCAGTTGGAGGCATTGGAATGCGGTGCGGCAAGCCTTTGTATGGTTTTGGCCTATTATAATAAATGGGTGCCGCTGGAGCAGGTGCGTGAGGACTGCGGTGTATCGCGCGACGGATCGAATGCGCGTAACGTGTTAAAGGCCGCGCGGTACTACGGCCTCAAGGCAAAGGGCTATCGCTATGAGCCCGACACACTCAGAGAGCACGGTAAATTCCCGTGCATCATACATTGGAATTTCAATCACTTTGTTGTTCTTGACGGCTTCAAGGGCGGAAGAGCATATCTGAACGACCCCGCAAAGGGAACGTACAGTGTCGCCATGGACACGTTTGATGAATCTTTTACCGGCATCTGCCTGCAGTTTGAGCCGTCAGACACGTTTGAGCCGTCGGGTAAGCCGAAAAGCATGCTGTCATTTGCGTCAAAACGTCTGCAGGGTACGGGAACGGCGCTCGCTTTCACTGTGCTGACGGGCGTTATCGCGGCATTGATGGGATTTGTTCAGCCGGCGTTCTCCCGTATTTTTCTCGATCATCTGCTGACGGGCAAAGATTCCGGGTGGGCAACTCCGTTTTTGCTGTTTCTCGGCGTGTTTGATCTGGTGGAGATCGTCATGTCGGCATTGCAGGCGATATACTCGCTTCGCATAAAAGGTAAAATGGCGTCGGTCGGAAGTGCGACGTATATGTGGAAAATACTGAAAATGCCGATGAAATTCTTTTCACAGCGCATGGCGGGTGACATACAGGGCCGACAGAGTGCCAATGCGTCGATAGCAAATACGCTGATAGGCACGTTCGCCCCGCTGATGCTTAATGCCGTGATGATGGTATTCTATCTCGTCGTTATATTGCGTTACAATGTGATGCTGACGATAATAGGCCTTGCCGCACTCACGGTGAATGCCGTCATTTCCAGATACATATCCAAAAAGCGCATCAATGTCACGCGTGTTTCGATGCGTGACAGCGCGAAGCTGTCTTCAGCAACCGTTGCCGGTATCGAAATGATCGAAACCATCAAGGCATCCGGCTCGGAAAACGGGTATTTCAAGAAATGGGCAGGCTATCAGGCCAGCGTGAATACCCAGCAGGTAAAATTCATGAAGCTGAATCAGTACCTCGGCATGATACCGCAGTTCGTATCTACGGTGGCAAATAACGCGGTACTGTTCCTCGGCGTATGGCTGACGATGCAGGGGCAGTTCACTGTCGGTATGATAATGGCGTTTCAGGGATTTTTGACGGCGTTCATGTCGCCTGCCATGACCCTCATCAGTGCGGGTCAGACGTTGCAGGAAATGCGCACACAGATGGAGCGTGTCGACGACGTCATGGAATATCCCGACGATATAGTATTCAATGAGCAAAGCGACGTCGGTGAACAGCAGAAGCTGTCCGGCGAAATAGAGCTGAAAAACGTCGTATTCGGTTATTCGCCTCTTGCCGATCCGCTGATAAAGGATTTCAGCATGAAGGTCACGCCCGGTAAGAGTGTCGCCATCGTCGGCGGCTCCGGATGCGGTAAGTCCACGATGTCAAAGCTGATTGCGGGTCTTTATCACCCGTGGAGCGGCGAGATCCTGTTCGACGGTAAACCGATGAACAGCATATCGAAAAATGTTTTCCGCGGCTCACTTGCCGTTGTGGATCAGGATATTATACTGTTTGAGGACACTATCGCAAATAATATCAAGATGTGGGACAAAAGCATCGAGGACTTTGAGATGATACTTGCCGCACATGACGCACAGATACACGACGACATCATGCAACGCCCGAAGGGCTATCAGCACAAGCTGATCGAGGGAGGTAAGGACTTCTCCGGCGGGCAGAGACAGCGTATTGAGATCGCGCGTGCGCTTGCGCAGGAGCCGACGATAATCATCCTTGATGAGGCGACGAGCGCGCTCGACGCCAAGACGGAATATGAGGTCGTAAAGGCTATCCGCGAACGCGGTATAACCTGTATCGTCATTGCGCACAGACTGTCGACGATACGCTCGTGCGATGAAATAATAGTAATGGAACACGGCGAGATCACAGATCGCGGAACGCATAAGGAGCTGATGGAGAACAGCACCGTCTACCGCGATCTTGTCAGCGCGGAATAAGGGGGGTCGGATAATGAGTTGGTTTGAGGAACAATTACGCAGTCGTGAAAGATCCGATAACGCCGATGTTGCCGACGCCATAGATACCATAGCGAATGCGGTGATGGGCACGCGCCTGCGTGAGGCACTCAGTCAGAATGAGATTGCGGGATCGGCTATTGAAGAAATATTGAAATTCTATCATTGCAAAACAAATTCCGATGAGCTTCCCACACAGATCAAAACGTTGGATGAGCAGATAGAGTACCGTATGCGCCCGTTCGGCATAAAAAGCCGCACCGTCATCCTTGATAAGGGCTGGTACCGTTGCGCGAGCGGCGCAATGCTGGGCACGCTGAAAGAGGACGGCTCTGCCGTCGCGCTGATTCCCGGTAAGATTTCGGGTTACACACTGAAAAATATCAAGACCGGCGAGCAAATCAGAATGAACGGAAAAACCGAGCAGCTCGTCGACTCCGAGGCTATATGCTTTTATGAGCCGTTGCCGCAGAAATCGCTGGATATCGGCGATTTGCTGAAATTCATGATAAAGCAATTGAGCATTTCCGATATTGTTCTGTATATCGCGCTGATGGGCGCGTCGGCCGCGCTCGGTCTGCTTTCCCCGATGTTTACAAAATGGCTGTTCAGCGATGTCATCGAATCGGGTAGCGTCAGGGTATTGATATCATTGGCAATATTCATGATCTGCTTTTCGGCCTGTCGGCTGTTCTTCGGCGTTTTTCAGAGCTTGATCAATTCGCGCATCGGTATCAAGCAGAATATATCGGTACAGGCTGCGGTGATGAACCGCATAATGAGCCTGCCGCCGTCATTTTTTAAGCAGTATTCGTCCGGTGAGCTTTCACAGCGCGCCGCATATGTGCAGTCGTTGTGCTCCACGCTGTTCAATACTATCGGTATGACGGGAATTACGTCGTTGTTTTCGCTGATCTATATCGGTCAGATTTTCGTATTTGCTCCGTCACTTGTTGTACCGTCATTGCTGATCACCGCCGCGACTATCGTACTGTCGCTGGCGACGACGTTTGTACAAATGAGGATCACGAGCGAAACGATGAAGTTGTCCGCCAAAACGAGCGGCCTGACGTATTCGACCATCACCGGAATTCAGAAGATCAAGCTTGCCGGTGCGGAAAAAAGAATGTTTTCTCGTTGGGCAAGGTATTACGCCAAGGAGGCGGCGCTGAACTACGATCAGCCGCTGTTTTTGAAGCTCAGCGGGACTTTAAGCCTCGCACTGTCGCTTATCGGCGCGCTGGTGCTGTATGCGACGGCGATAAAGAACAACGTCGGCATAGCGGATTATTATGCGTTCAATACCGCGTACGGCATGGTTTCGTCGTCGTTCATGTCAGTCGTTTCGATTGCCGTGACTATCGCGAATATTAAGCCGACGCTTGAAATGTCGAGGCCGATCATGGAGGCGGAGCCGGAGGTACACGACGGTAAGGAGAATATCGTTTCTCTGCGCGGCGCCATTGAGCTGTCGCACGTGTCGTTCCGTTATGACGACTCAATGCCCAACGTTATCGACGATCTTTCTCTGAAAATAAAAACAGGCGAATACCTTGCCATTGTCGGTTCGACCGGATGCGGAAAAAGCACGCTGATACGACTGATGCTCGGATTTGAAACACCGCAAAAGGGCAGTATCTTCTTTGACAAGAAGGATATGGCAAGGATAGACCCTGAGTCGTTGCGCCGTAAGATCGGCGTCGTCATGCAGGACGGAAAACTTTTCCTCGGCGACATCTATTCCAATATCGTCATCACCGCTCCGGAGCTCAATATGGATCAGGCGTGGGAGGCGGCGGAGATCGCCTCGATCGCCGATGATATCCGTGAGATGCCGATGGGCATGAATACGATGATCTCAGAGGGGCAGGGCGGTATTTCCGGCGGACAGAAGCAGAGGCTGATGATTGCGCGGGCCGTGGCTCCGAAGCCGAAGATATTGATGTTTGATGAGGCGACAAGCGCGCTTGATAACATCACGCAAAGAAAGGTTTCCGAGGCTATAGATTCACTGAAATGCACGAGGATAGTCATCGCGCACCGCCTGTCAACCATTCAACACGCCGACCGCATCATATATCTGGATCACGGTAAGATCGTCGAGGAGGGTACTTACGATGAGCTGATCGCAAAGAACGGGTATTTTGCGTCGCTTGTCGAACGTCAGCGGCTGGATATCGAAGAAAAATAAAATAATCAAAAAAAATAAAAAAAACAGTAGCCTTTTCACAAAACAGTTCGTATAAATGTGTGATACAAAAAAACGCAGGGCAGAATATTGACAATCGGAGATTTTCTTATTTGCGTAAAAAACAAAAAATGGCGCCGTTTCCGGCGACGTAATATCTGAAATCGAGAGGAGAATGTTTTATGGAAAACAGGCTGAAAAAATTGTTTGACTATCAGAGATTTGAAAAGAACAGAAAGCTGGAAGAGCTTATTCGCGAAACCGAAAGCCGCGATGCCGTGGAGTTGTCTGACGACAGTCTCGCATTTGTAAATGCGGCGGGCGGCACCGATACCGCCGGTGGGAACGGTACCGAAGGCGATAAAGGTCAAAGCCAACAGGAAACGAGGCTAAAAGAATTGCAATGATTTTCGTATCCGACGGCGCACGGACGGCGATACGTCTTCATCGGGCCGATGATATCGGCCCGAATTCTGTGTGCTTGCGCAGGCGAAAACCGATCGATTATAAGACAATCAAAGGAGAATAAAAAATGAAGCTCAGATTATCTGCACTTTTACTCTGCTTGGCCATGCTCTTTTGCATGACGGCGTGCGGAGCACAGGACAACAGATCAAACGACGTCGTGGTATTGTTTACCAACGATGTGCATTGCGGAATTGACACCAATATCGGCTATGCCGGTCTTTCCGCGTATAAAAAATCCCTCAGCGAAAAATACCGCTATGTCGTATTGGCCGATTGCGGCGATTTTGTACAGGGCAGTTATGAGGGCGTCGTTTCAAAGGGCGAGTACATCGTGGAATTGAAAAACGCCGTAGGATACGACTTCTCTATTTTCGGCAATCATGAGTTTGATTTCGGTATGGATCAGCTGAAAAGGATAGTAGAGTTATCGGATTCACATTTCCTTAACTGTAATATTTCGTACACCGGAAGCGGCGAGGATTGGATGAGTGAAGCGACAAAGCCCTATGAGATCGTGACCTACGGCGATATAAAGGTGGCGTTTATCGGTATTTCCACTCCGTGGTCGATTTCCTCCTCCACGCCTAAACATTTCATGGAAAACGGCGAGCTCGTCTATGATTTCTGTGAAAAGGACGGTGCCCGGCATTTTTATGATAACGCGCAGAAGTACATTGACGAATGCAATGAAAAGGGCGCCGACTTTGTCGTCGTGCTTTCTCACCTTGGAATTGACGTGGATATAGAGGGGCCGTTCACGTCGATCGATCTCGTAGCTAATACGACGGGAATTGACGTCGTCCTCGATGCGCATTCACACGTTAAGGCACCCTGCTGGATCATGCAGAATAAGGACGGCGAGGATGTGATGATATCCTCCACAGGCACAGAGCTGTCGGCGATCGGACAGCTTATTCTGACAGATGACGGCACGGCCTCTGTCGGTTACATAGACAGATATACAGTCAAGGATGACGCCATCACGGCGCAGATCGCCGATATCCGCAAACAGTTGGATAATCAGATGAAGGCCGTTATCGGTCATATAGACACCGATCTTTCGTGCTATGACAGCGACGGCATCCGTATGGTACGAAGCAGAGAGGTCGCCATCGGCGATTTCGTTGCGGACGCTTACCGCATTCTGACCGGTGCCGATATAGGAATGTGCAACGGCGGCGGCATCCGTGCCGATCTCAACGTGGGCGACGTTACGTACGGCGATGTCATCTCCGTATACCCTTACGACAATACGATTTGCGTCGTTGAGGTAACGGGTGCCGAGATCGTAGATATGATGGAGTATTTCTACCGTAACGTACAGGCAGAGTACAGCAGGGACGGTGTAGCGTTCGGTGAGGACGGCAGCTTCCAGCAGGTTTCCGGCTTAAAATTCACCGTTGACACATCTGTCGACAGCAGTGTGCAGGTCAATGAAACGGATGCGTTTATCGGTGTCGGCGGCGCACGCCGCATTTCAGATGTCATGGTGTTAAAGGACGGCGCCTATACACCTATCGACCTTGATGCGACGTATACCCTTGCCAGCCATGACTATATGATCAAAAACGGCGGCTCCGGTATGCTCTATTTCCTTGCGGATCATAAGCTTGTGATCGATGAGGCCCTGCCGATTTATCAGGTGCTGATAGATTACCTCAGCCAGTTGGACGGCGACCTTTCACAGTATAAGACGGTAGATAACAGGATAACGATAAAGCAATGACAGTGATAAAAAGCATAAAAAAACATCAGACGAATATACCTGAAGAATTGACAGACGATGAACTCGCATACGTTTTCGGCGGAATAGATAACGAGGATTATCAGCGCGGCGAGTATATAACGACAAGCATCAACAGAAATCTCGATAATAGTTATGACTACTGTGAGGTCATCACCGGCGTGATAACTTCGGATTATTTTGAGGTGACGTGCTACACCCACGGTATTCTGACAAATGAGATCAGTAGGCTTTCCTCGGAAATAGTATCCAGACTGTTCATCATCGGTCACGCGAGCGCACCCACATGGGCAAATCAGATCAACGATTGATGGCTTTGCCATTTCGGGCAGTGCGTCAAAGAATCACAGACAGAAAGAGGTGTCGGCGTGAAAAAGACAAATAAGCCTGTTGAGCTTACAGATAAGCAAGCGGAAAAGGTCAGCGGAGGGGGCATGAAAATCTTTTTGTGGGATAAGCCTAAGTTTGTATCGTCGTCCTTTCGCTTGACAAACAAAACCGTGAATCAATCTGCTGACAACGCCGACGCAAGCACCGGTCTTTCCGATCAGTCTGCTACGGATGACAATAAAAACGCGGAATAAACACGCTGCGTCGCAACCTTGTAAGTGGCATAAGCATCGTGTCATCCTTTGATGAATCGCACCGCGATATCATAAGGAAACGGATCAACACATAAAAAATCCGTCACTGCTTTCGGCAGTGACGGATTTTTGTACCCTGTGGGTATCAATATTTTTCAAATGTGTAATAATCGTGATTGGCATAGACCTCGGCGTATGATCCTTTTTTGCCGATGATCTCAACGTATCTCTGCGAATAATACGTCGATGTCTGACCGAGATCGTTCTTCTGCGAGTGGAGCTGTACGAACGCGGTCTTTGATATATATTCCACCGTGGAAGGAATGAATATCGTGTCTACTGCGTCCAGCGACGCTATGATGCGCGCCGGTATTCTCTTTGCACCGGACGGGAACGTGACCAACGACGACCTGCCGGTATACTCATATACCACACCGTCACCGACGACTATACATTCGTCCGTCTGATTTCTGCGCCATTTCGTATCGGTGAAGGCGTCGCTTCCGACGTATGTTACGAATTTCGGCACGTCAATGTCAGCGAGCTTTGAGCACGATGAGAAAGCACCCTTATCTATTATCAGAAGCGTGTCGGGCATTTCGACGGACGTGAGCTTTGCACATCCGGCAAACGCGTTATAGCCGATGTATGTTGCCGCACTGATTCTGACGCTCTGCAGAGATGAACAGTACGCGAATGCAAACGAATCTATTTCCGTGATATTGTCCGGTATGACGACGGATTCAATCGCGTCACAGCCTGAGTATGCGCCGTAGTTTATCGCGTAATCCTCAGTGCCGATATAGACATCGGAGAGCTTACGGCAGCCGTAGAACGCCGACGCGCCGACGTGCTTCGGTGAATAGCCCTCACCGAGGCTGACGAGGCGAACGCAATCGGTAAACGCGCTAGGACCGATTGAAAGGCATGATGCGGGCAATGTGACGGAAGTAAGCGACGCGCAACCCTCAAACATTCTGCCGGGCAGGGTGTCAAGGTCCATATCGATGACGCATTCCGTAATGCCGGAATAACTGAGCGCGCCCGTACCGAGCGACGTCACCGTGGCGGGGACGGTAAATGAAGTCAGCTTTTTGCAACCGTTGAAGGCAAAGTCGCCGATGCGTGTGCACTTGTCGCTGACCGTGAACGACGGCAAAAGCTCACAGCCCTTGAATGCGTAATTGCCGATCGACGTATAATCGGCAGGGAGTCTGATGTCGGACAGCACCGCGCAGTCCGCAAAGATGAATGCGGGTATCTTATCCGCGCCGCTTATATCGGCTGACCTGAGTGCCGCGCAGTTCTGGAATACGAAGCTGCCGAAGGTTTTTACGTTCGGCGCCGACACAGACGTCAGTAAGGTGCAATATCTGAATGCGTAGTTATTTATTTTCGTAACGGAAGCGGGAATTGTGATCGAGGTGAGCGATTTGCAATAGTTGAACGCGTACTGCCCGATGCACTTGACACCGGCGGGTATCGTAAAGCCCGTGAGCGACGAGCATGAGTCAAACATACCCTCCGGTATTTCGGTCATGCCTTTCGGAAGGTTTGCGCTTTTCAGGCCGAGGCAACCGCGGAACAGGTATGAGCCCAACGACGTGATGCCGTCGGGCAGGATAACGTCGGCAAGTGAGGTACAGTCAAGGAACGCGTATGAGCCGACAGATTTCAGTGATTGCGGCATCGTGACGGATATCAGCGACGCGCATTTATAAAAGGCACTGCCGCCTATCGAAACGACTCCGTCCGGAACGGTGACGTTTTTGACTGTCGCGCCGATGAACGCGCCGTCGGCAATCTTCTCCGTGCCTGTCGGAACGGTATAATCATCATCGGACTTTGCGGCGGGGTAACAGACAAGCGAGGACTTATCCGATGTGAACAGCACGCCGTCTGTCGATGTGAACGTCGTATTGCCCGACGCAACGTCAAATGCCTGTAACGATGCACATTGTGAAAAAGCACCGTATCCTATCGACGATACCGCCGACGGGATCGTAAACGTGCCGGTCAGTGAAGAGCATGACGCAAACGCATATTGACCTATGCCGGTCAGCCCGCCCATATCGGCAAGCGATATCTCAGTCAGCGCCGTACAACCCTCAAACGCGCTGTCGCCGATCGACGTTACCGATGACGGCAAGTTGACGGATTTCAGTGACGGACAGTCATAAAATGCATAGTCACCGACGGTTTGCAACTTACTGCCGGTGCGGAAGCTGACGCTTTTCAGCGACGTACAGCCCTCAAATGCGCTTTCGCCTATTTCAGTGACCGACGAATATATCTCGACATTCTCGATCTTGGTGTTTGAGCCGAACGCGGCATAACCGATCTTTACGACCGCGTATCTGCCGTCGATCTTATTGATCGTGATGCTTGTTTCCCCACCGCGATACGAAACGATCGTCGCGTGCTTATTCTCGTCAAGAGTGTAAGTATACAGACCGTTCTTGCTGGTGAGTGTTGAGTCAGCCGCCGCAACGCAAACGAGGCAACCTGCCGCGCAGATCATTGCCAGCGCACAGACCAGAATTGACTTGATTTTCATTTAATTCCCTTTCCGCTGTATGACATAATGAAATCGGATATACCAATACCATTATATTCTACCATAAATCATGATCCATTTCAATACGGATGCGGATAAATGAGATCAATTTTTTTGCGATTTTTGCGGCTTTTTGAACAGCTCGCGTATTCCGGTCAGCACGAAAAATACCCCGACGACGTATTTGAGCACGTCGGAGCCGAGCTTTTCCGCGACGGTAAAGCCAATGAGCGCGCCGAAAAGCCCCGCGATGCCCAGCGTCAGCACGGCACCCCACTTATAGTTTCTGTGCCTTATGTGTATGGGCAATGCCGACAATGCACCCGATTCAAAAAAAGCGAGATTGATACCCTGACACGCCAGCTGGCTGAGATTTTTGACCGCTGACAGATAGATGATCAGCAGACCGCCGCCGCCGACCCCGGTGCCGGCAAGCACCGCCGCCAAAAACGATACGATTATATCCATACTACCTCACGATCATGGACACACCCGCCCATATCACCAACATGGCAAAGAGCTTTTTGAAAATTTCCGAATTGATCCTGCCCAAAACGAGCGCACCTGCGGCTCCGCCGAAAACGGCCGGAATGATATACGGCACGGCATCGGCGGGATCGAATGTTCCGCGCAGAATGTATACGGCGACTGTGCCCGCACTCATGATCGCCACTGCCGCGAGTGTGGACGCGAACACGTCCTCCGCCCCGAAAGCATTGTCTTTTTCGTACAGCTTTTTCAGTATCAGTGTGATCAATATTCCGCCGCCCGTACCTATTAGCGCATTCAGAAATCCCGATGCGATCCCGCCGAGCACTAATGATAAATACAAAATAACGGTCTTTTTGTCTTTCATGATAAAATAATTGAAATTAAGTTGTAATCTACTATATTGTGTGATATAATTATGATGTTATACCATCGGTTTATTTTACCGTGACAGATTTGTAGCCGATAGCAGGAGGTTTCAATGGCAGCGAAGAAAAAAAACAATTCCACACATGACAATTTCGATTTCAACACTGATTTCGATTACGATATAAATGATGAAGTAAAGGAAAAGAAGCGCAAGACGTCCGACAGCGGCAGAGCCGACCGCGGCAACAACAGCCGCACAAACGAAAGAACGGAAAGGGCTGAAAAAACCGAAAAGACCCAAAGGACCGAGAAAACCGCAAAAGCGGAAAAGCGCGGGTCAGACCCCTCATCAGTCGGCAATCAGGTGATCATCGCACTGATATTTGCGTTCAGCCTTTTCGTGATGATCTGTCTGATCGTCGGGACAAACGCCGAGGCCGTCGGCACGTTCGGCGGCGTGATCAGCAACGTACTGCTCGGTCTTTTCGGCATCATCGCGTGGCTGATCCCGATAGTTCTCGCCGCATACGCCGTAAAATGGAAAAAATTCATTGCCGAGCAGAATGCCGGTATCAAGGCGCTGTACGCGCTTTTCGCTCTTACCTTTGCCGCCGTCATCGTTCACGCGATGTTCTGCATCTTCGGCGATAAGGCCGTCGACGGCAACCTGCTGTTCGGCGGAAAGTTTTTCGCAAATGTCGGCAGACTTTTCTCGGATGGTAAAAAATACGTCGGTGGCGGCGTTATCGGCGGCTTCATCTCCTGTGCGATGATGAAGATCGTCGGCAAGGCCGGTACGTTGATATTCGGTATACTTTTCTTTGCGATGTTCACACTGTTCCTTATCGGCTCCACACCTGCGCAGATATGGGAGAGAGTGAAATTCTATATTCTGCGCGCCAGCGAACAGCGTGTTGAGAATAAAAAGCGCCGCGCCCTCGAACGCGACGAAAAGAAGCGCGAAAAGCGCGAGCGCAAGCAGGTGCAGACCGAGTTTGCGGTGAACAGAAATGTTGCCGATTACCGGCCGCGTCCGACCTCGGTCACGACCATCAAGGGTGTGAAGCGCGGTCCCGGCGAATCGTCGGAATTTGATACGGTGCAGGATATGAAGCCCGTGCGTACTCGTACCGAAAAGAGAATGGCTGATATCGGCGATTCATTTGCGTTCGGTGAAACGGAGGAGGTCCCTGCGTACAGGCCTCAGCAGACGCACACACGCCATGAGATACTGACACCCGTTTCTACGCAGATAACCCGCGATCCCGACAATATCAGATTGGATGAGATATTCGATAAGCCGTCAGATGAAAACGTCAGCCGTGCGTTCGATATGCAAAAGACAGATGAAAATATGCCCGCCGTCACAGAGGCGACTATGGATGTCGCGCTGAAGGGCGGATGCGCGGATGATTTTGCGATAGCGCCGGTCAGGGCAGAGTATCAGCCCTCTGAGGTTGCCGCATTGCCCGTATCACATAAGACCGAAACAAGAAAAAAGGCGGAGTCCGAGCCGTGTGCCGGCACAGACGATGATCCGGCACCGTGGGAGGAAGCACCGGAGCCGGTCAAAAAGCCGTACGTGTTCCCGCCCGTCGATTTTCTGCCGTATAAGAAATCGGAGGTATCCGAGGACTCGGAAAACGAGATAAGATCAAATGCCAATAAACTCGTTTCCACGCTTAGCAGCTTCAATATCCACACGCGCGTCGTCAGCGTATCGCGCGGACCGACAGTCACACGTTATGAGATAGCGCCGGAGGCAGGCACTAAGGTCAGCGCCATCGTTAACCGTACGGATGATATATCACTGAATCTCGCGTCAAAGGTGCGCGTTTCCGGCGTTATTCCCGGCATGAGCGCCGTCGGTGTCGAGGTCGCCAACAAGTGCGTTTCCACAGTCTATCTGCGTGAGCTTATCGACAATGATAAATTCCGTGAGGCAAAGAGTGCTGTTACGGCGTGCCTCGGCATAGACTTAACAGGGGCGAAGGTGTATTTCGATATCGCCAAGATGCCTCATTTGCTGATCGCCGGCACTACGGGCTCCGGTAAATCGGTATGTATGAATTCGATCATCGTCAGTCTGCTGTATAAATCCACGCCGGATGAGGTCAAATTCATTTTCATAGACCCGAAGAAGGTTGAGCTGGGTATATATAACGGACTGCCGCATCTGCTCGTACCCGTCGTTTCCGATCCCAAAAAGGCTGCGGGCGCACTGCATTGGTGTGTGAACGAAATGGAACGCCGCTATGAGATCATGGAGTCGATGAACAAGCGCAACATCCAACAGTACCGCGACGCCATCGCCAACGACCCGACAAAGGAAAAACTGCCGATCATCGTTATCGTCATCGATGAGCTTGCCGACCTTATGGCAACGTCAAAGGACGATGTGGAAACATCCATCAGCCGTATAGCCGCAAAGGCGCGCGCCGCCGGCATGCACCTTATCATAGGTACACAGCGTCCGACGGTCGACGTTGTCACCGGAACGCTGAAGTCGAATATCCCGTCACGTATCGCGTTTACCGTGTCGTCGCAGATCGACTCACGTACGATACTCGATAATACAGGCGCTGAAAAGCTTGTCGGCAGAGGCGATATGCTGTATTCGCCTGTCGGCTCGATGTCGCCGCTGCGCGTGCAGGGATCATTCGTGGATGATCCCGAAATAGAAAAGATCGTCAATTTCATAAAAGACGAAAACGGCAACGGTACGTATGACCGCGACGTGGCCGATTCGATAGAAAAGGAAGCCGAAATGTGCGGCAAAAAGGGCAAGTCGACTGTGATCGACGAAGGCGGCGATGAGGATATCGCGTCCGACGAGGATCCGATGTACGATGCGGCTGTCAAGCTGGCAATTGAGGCAAAAAAGATTTCGACCTCACTCATTCAGCGCAGATTGGCGCTGGGTTACGGGCGCGCAGCCAAGCTCATCGACATGATGGAGGAGCGCGGCATAATCAGCGGTCCGAACGGGCAGAAGCCCCGCGACGTACTGATAACCTACGACGACTATCTCGAAAAAATGCAGCACGGTGACTGATCGCCGACTGCCACGGAGGAAAAATGGGAAAACTGATAACAATAGACGGAATCGACGGCTCCGGCAAGAGCACGCAATGCGGTCTTCTCTATGAGGAATTGAAGAGTCAGGACAAAAACGTCAGACTGATCTCGTTCCCGATGTACGGCACCGTGGGTGCCACGTTTGTCGATCTGTACCTGCAGGGCAGGCTCGGCGATAAGCCGGGCGACACCAACGCGTACGCGGCTGCGACCTTCTTTGCGATGGACAGATACTATTCGTACGTCACGGATTGGAAAGAGTTTTACGAACAGCCCGACAGCATCGTTATCGCTTCACGTTATTCCACATCAAACGCGATCCATCAGTTATCAAAGCTGGATCGGGACGATTGGGACGAATTTCTGACATGGATAGACAAGTATGAGCACGATCAGCTCGGTCTGCCGCGTGCCGACCTTGTTATGTATCTCGAAATGAAGCCGGAGATTTCACTTGAGCTTGTCAATCAGCGGGAAGACGCGACCGGGCAGAAAAAGGACATTCACGAAAAGGATGCCGACTATATCAACCGTTGCTACCACGCGGCGATGTATTCGTGCGACAGACTCGGATGGGAACGCGTGATCTGCCATGACGGCAAGAATCCGTTGTCGATCGACGATATTCATGCCAAGGTTTTGGAAAACGTCACGAGAATGCTGGATGTCGGGGGTGGTGAAAATGAGTAAAAAAGTCATTTTGCTGTTTGCAAACGGTACAGAGGAAACGGAGGCCGTGACACCTGCCGATATGCTGATACGTGCCGGAGCCGAGCTGACCGTCGCCGGACAGGGCGGGGTCGAACGCACGGGCTCGCACGGCATAAGGGTGATGTGCGATAAGGCCGTAAGCGAATGTAAAAACGATGATTTCGATCTGTTGATCATTCCCGGCGGTATGCCCGGAACGAACAACATAGAGGCCGACGCCGATTGCAGATATTTGATCGAAATGGCGGCAAAAGAGGGAAAATTCATCGGCGCGATCTGTGCGGCACCGAAGATACTCGGCGGAATGGGACTTCTGAACGGCAAAAAAGCCACTTGCTATCCGGGCTTTGAGCCGAAGCTAACGGGGGCAAAAACGGGAGGCCGTGTGGTACGCGACGGAAATATTATTACCGCGGCCGGCGCGGGAACGGCAGTCGAATTCGGTGCGGAGCTGATCCGCGCGCTGTACGGCGATGAAACGGCAAAGACCGTACTTAGTGCGATAATTGCCTGAAAGGCTGGTATTATGTACGAAATCAGACAGCATAAAACGGAAATAAGAGAATATTATCTTGAGAAAAAGCGCGCCTTGACGCCCGAACAGAAGGGTGAACTGGATAAAAAGCTGTGCGACGCGATCATAGCCTCGGCGACGTTCAGATACGCCGAAACACTGCTGATGTATTATCCGAAGGAGGACGAGGTGGATATAAACGCCGTCGCGCTCGCCGCACTTGCACAGGGCAAGCGGATCGCGTATCCGAAATCGGATCCGGAGGACAGGTCCATGATATTCAGCTTTGTTTCCTCGTTTGACGATCTGGAGGTCGGCACGTACGGCATTATGGAGCCGAAGCCGGGGCTGGAGCATTTTGAGGTCACGGGATCACTGCAAAAGAACGTCATATGCATTATTCCCGCAGTTGTGTACGATAAAAAGGGCTTTCGTATCGGTTACGGCGGCGGATATTATGACAGATATCTGTCGCAGTTCAAGGGAACGAAGGTGGGCGTGCAATATCACGATTATATCGTAAATATGGTGCCGCACGGCAGATTTGACCTCGCCGCCGACGTTATCATCACGGAACGCGGTATCTACCCGAAAAAAACGTAAAATATTATTTTTCATCCGGCGCATAATAAATAAAAAAGGTGTCAGATGAAGAAAAAAACAAAAAGCGGTTTTTGGAGTTGCTTTGCCGTTTCGACGGCATTGGCGATAATACTGTCGGCGGTCGTAATGGTTTGCGCCGCCGATATATTTGCGCTGTTTGACGATGATACTACGCCTGTCGTGATAACGACGGACGGCACGTCGTCAGCGGCCGACGTTCTGAAGCAGAACGGTATGATCAGGTATAAATTTCTTTTCCGCGCATGGTGTGCCTTACGCGGCGTCGGCGAATTACCGTCCGGAACGGCGACCGTCAGCCGGGATATGGATTACGACATGATCATTTCGGCGATCAACTCGCATAAAAAAGTGCGCACGACGGTGCGCATAACCATACCGGAGGGCGCGACGACAGACGAAATATTCGCGATCTTCGTTTCGCACGGCATCGGCACGGCAGACGGCTCTGTCGGTGCGGCAGACGACGATTACGGATATGATTATATACCAACAGACCGTGCCGGACGCACGTACAGGTGCGATGGGTATCTGTACCCGGAAACATATTATTTCTATTCCGATGCTACGGAGCATGAGGTGATAGCGCGGCTCATAGCCACGTTTGACTCGCGTCTGACCGATGAAATGCGGCAGTCGATCACAGCGCGCGGATATACAGTCGATGATGCGGTCATCATTGCGTCGATAGTACAGAAAGAGGTGTATTACACTGCCGAAATGGGTGCTGTCGCCGCGGTATTGAATAACCGATTGCACAGTCGCGTACGTGACCGTCTCACATGTGATTCGACGCCGGCATACGCGTGGGGGGTTTACGGCGGCGACGGGGAGTATCTTGAGCTTGATTCACCTTACAATTCATATAAATACGCGGGGCTTGTACCCGGCGCGATCTGCTCACCGGGGCGCGATGCGCTGACGGCCGCCGCGTGTCCTAAAATAACAGATTACTATTACTTTTTTTCATCTGCCGACAAAACGACGGTGTTTTCAAAAACCTACTCCGAGCATTTGTCGTCGCTGAAAAAATGGGGGAAAAAATGACAGAATTATTATCACCGGCAGGAAATTACGAAAAGATGAAGGCGGCGTTTTTATACGGTGCCGATGCCGTGTATCTCGCCGGGAAGCGCTTTGGTATGCGCGCCGCCGCGGACAATTTCACACTTGAGGAGCTGGAGGCGGCGCTTGCCTTTGCCCATAAGTACGGCAAAAAAATTTATCTGACGCTGAATACGCTTCCGCGTGAATATGAGCTTCCCGATCTTGCCGACTATATGGACAGGCTGGCGGAACTCGGCGAGGGGGGGCTTGACGGCGTTATCGTCGCCGATCTCGGTGTTTTCTCTCTCGTCAAAGAGCATTTGCCGGGCGTGGATATCCATGTTTCCACGCAGGCGGGCGTCGTGAATTCGGAGTCGGCCCGTATGTGGTACGATCTCGGTGCAAGGCGTGTCGTGCTCGCGAGGGAGCTGAGTCTTGATGAGATACGAAAGCTACGCGCCGATATCCCGTCGGATATGGAGATCGAGGCCTTTGTCCACGGCTCAATGTGCGTGTCGTTCAGCGGCCGTTGCCTTTTGTCCAACAATCTCGTCGGCAGGGACGCCAACCGTGGCGCCTGCGCACAGCCGTGCAGATGGAATTACACGATATCAGAGGAAAAGCGACCCGATATGAATATGCCGATCGAGGAAACGGAGCACGGCACCTTTATCATGAGCTCAAAGGATATGTGCATGGTGGAGCACGTGCCGGAGTTGATCGATGCCGGCATTACCTCATTCAAGATCGAGGGAAGGATGAAAAGTGCGTATTACACCGCCGTCGTCACGAACGCGTACCGCACCGCGATGGACGGATATGAGAAGCTCGGTGCCGGATACATATTTGACAAGGCGTGGTTGGGTGAGCTGGACAGCGTGAGCCACCGCGAATACTGCACGGGGTATTATTACGACGATCCGATGCAAAACGCGCAGATCTGTCAGACCAACGGCTATATGCGCGAAAAAGCATATCTTGCAGTCTGCTCCGGATACGACGCGGAGCTGGGACGCGCGTATTTCGTGCAGAGAAATAAGATGTCGGCAGGGCAGACGGTCGAGGTCATCTCACCCGGTATGCTCGGCAGGAGCTTCGTCATCGAGGAGATGTTCGGTGAGGAGGATGAGCGCATACCGTGTGCGCCGCACCCGTCAATGAGATTCAGCGTCAAAATCCCGTTCCCCGTCAGGGAGGGCGACATCATGAGGGGCGCTGACGGTTAGGAGATAAAATGGAAGAGTTTGCAAAGGTTTATTATGCCGATTTCGGCGAATTCATCGAAAACGAGTCGCTCGTGTCGGAGCGTCTGGGCGAATTGGACGAAAAGAGGCGTCAAAGAATAGCAAAGGCGCGCCACAGCGATATCAAGGCGCAGATCATGGCAGGCGGCCTCATCATAAGGGCGGCACTGAAGGATTCATTCGGGATCGACGAGTTTGAGCTTGCCGAGAACGAATTCGGAAAGCCGTACGTCGTCGGCAGACCGGACGTGCATTTCAATATTTCGCACAGCGGTAAGGTCGTTGTGTGCGCGGTATCCGATACCGAGTGCGGCGTGGATGTTGAGGATCTGTCTGTCAGTCACGATATCATGGGCGTGGCGACGCGCTTTATGTCTGTGCTGGAATACGATGCGATGATGATGAGCGAAAACCCCAATCGTGCTTTTTGTCGGCTGTGGACCCTGCGCGAAAGCTATGTCAAGATGCGCGGCAGAGGCTTTGACATCGGGCTTTCCACATTGAAGTGCGATTTTCATTTGGGTAAGGCAAAGATATCGGAGCAGGGAGTGGAGCAGAACGACGCATTTTTTAAGGAGATCTACGGCATTATCGGCTATCAGGCGGCGATGTGCACGAACGGCGAACGCGAAAGCACGGTAAAGAGATTGAAATTATAAAAAAGGGACTGTAAATAAACAGCCCCGAAAAAAGCGAAAAAAGAAATCCGAAGCGAACTTTACCGGTTGCTTCGGATTTTTTGGGCTATTTATTTACAGCCCCGTTTTTATCAGTATTGCTGTTCGTCGGTCGTATCGGTCAGCGATGCGCCGCAATGCGGACAGCGTGTGTGCGCGCCGACTGCGTACTGACTGCCGCAGTATTCGCAATTTGCCGTTTGCGGCTTGCCCGTCGATGATTTGATCTCGGTAAGATCCTCATCCTTGTATCCGCGCAATTTGTCGCCGAAAATGTTGGCAACGAATATGAACAGCAGAATGATGAGCATAAGCGCGATCGGCAATATGTTGCCGATGTCGTGGCTCTCCTCCAACGAAACCGGCGTCAGATTATTGAATGCCTCGGTTATCGCCTGCCCTACGGTGTACGTCTCGTGCTCATTCAGATATTTATACAGATCGGAATTGAATGATTCGGTCTTTGAATATGACAATATAGAATCGGTATCGTTGCCCTGCATACCTTCAAAGTGCCAATAAATGAAATCATCACCCTTTTCCTTAGGCTCGGAATACACTATCAGCCAGTGCATTTCATCCGAATATCTGTCGATGTATGCGTTATACGCGTAATCCGTCAGATTATACTTGCTTGTCCAATCTTCATTATATACGGTCAGAACGGCGGGCGTGATGCCGGTCGTATCCTTAAAATCGTTCAGTGCCTTTTCGAGCTCCGGGATATCGTTTTCGAGGACGCCGATATTGTCGATTATCTCAACGGGGTACATCTCTCCGCCGCTGAGCTTCGTCGGCGGTCCCATCGTCACGATAAGCAAAAACACGAGTATCATAACGAACGGCAACAGGACCAACGACGTCAATCGCCTGTTCTTTCTTGAATTCTGATGTCTGAGATCAGCATCCGAATATATGTACATCGGGATACCGTGTCTATAATACACAAATGTGCGCGCACCGGGATAATAGTGTCTGGACGTGCGCGGCCCGGATGAGCCTCCGTGACCGGCGCTTCCGCCGTGAAAGCCTCCGCCGTGGCTGCCGCCTCCTGATGAATGTGGCATGGTTTTACCTCCTGAAATTTATATTTTTGTTTACAATTGTTTTACTCTGTCGTCGATATTTCTCTTGAAATTCAACAGCTTGCGCGAATATTCGCAGTCCATCAGGGTGCTGTGAATGATAAAGTCAGCAGTCGACTTATTGTTTGCTATCGGAACGTCATAGACCTGCGCTATGCGAAGCAATGCCTTCACATCCGGATCGTGCGGCTGTGCCGTCAACGGATCGGAAAAGAAGATGACCATGTCAATTTTACCGTCAACGATCTTTGCGCCGATCTGCTGATCGCCGCCGAGAGGGCCGCTGTTGTACCCGCGTATCGGCAGTCCGGTCTTATCCGCGATCAGCCGCGCAGTCGTTCCTGTGCCGCACAGAAAGTGATGTGACAGTATTTCTCTGTTTTCCATTACCCATTCTATCATTTCGGGCTTTTTGTTGTCGTGGGCGATCAGCGCGATGTTTTTCTGACGCGGTAGCTCCACCTCAACGTATTCGTTTTCAAACATTCTATACCTCCATCAGCATCGTTATGACCATCGGCTTACGTTTTGTGTTCTGAAAGACGTACCGCGCCAGATCATCACGCACCTTGCCCTTTAATTGCGCCCAATCGGTATAACCGCGGCGGAGCGCGTCGTACAGCGCGTCGCGGGCTATCTCGCGTAACTGCGTCATCAACGCCTCGGATTCTTTTTCGTATACGAATCCTCGTGAGATCACCTCGGGTCCTGCCGCAATGTCGCCTACGCCGAAATCTATCGTTGCCGTGACGATGATCAGTCCGTCCTCGGCAAGGTGCTTTCTGTCGCGCAGTACGACGTTGCCGACGTCGCCGATGCCCGATCCGTCGATAAGCACCACGCCCGCAGGAACAGTCCCGTTAAAACGGGCGCTGTTTGAATCCAGCTCCAATATTTTACCGATCTCCGACACAAACACCCTGTTGGGTGCCATGCCCATTTGCTGTGCAAGCTCCTTGTGCTTATACAGGTGGCGGGCTTCGCCGTGCACCGGCATGAAATAGTCAGGCTTCAACAGCGCGTGCAGTATTTTCAGCTCCTCCTGACAGGCGTGTCCCGATACGTGTACGTCGGCAGCGTCACTGCTGAGCACCGATACGCCCTTGCGGTACAGCTCATTTATTATATTGCCGACCAGCTTTTCGTTGCCGGGGATCGCCGATGCGCTGATTATAACGAGATCATCGGGGCCCAGCTCCACCTTGTCATGCATATTGAACGCCATTCTGTAAAGGCCTGACATGGGTTCACCTTGACTGCCTGTCGATACGATCGTCACCTGTTGCGGAGTGTACTTTTTGATATCGGAAATGTCAATCAGCACGCCGGACGGCACGTTCATATAGCCGAGCTGTGATGCCGCGCCGACGATGTTTACTATGCTTCTGCCGGTTATGGCGACTTTTCTGCCGTATTTTATCGCTATGTCGATGACTTGCTGAACGCGGTGCACATTCGATGAGAACGTGGAGATTATTATTCTTTTGTTTTTGTGCTCTTCAAAGATGTGTTGCAGGCTTTCGCCTACTTTCCGTTCCGACGGGGTATATCCGGGGCGTTCCACATTCGTCGATTCGCACATCAACAGCTTGACGCCTTCGCGCCCTATTTCGCCGATACGGGTCAGATCGGTCATTTCGCCGTCAACAGGCGTCGGATCGATCTTGAAATCTCCGGAATGGAATACCACGCCCAGCGGCGTTCTTATGGCCAGCGCCACGGCATCGGCTATTGAGTGATTCACGCGTATGAATTCGACCTCAAATGCGCCGAGGCGCATGCGGTCGCCGGCATTCACGCAGTGCAGCTCCGGCTTGAAATCGTATTTCTGTTCCTGAAATTTGTATTCAAGTATGCCCAGCGACAGACGCGTGGCGTAAATCGGCACATTGAGCTTACGCAACATATACGGCACCGCACCCAGATGATCCTCGTGACCGTGCGTTATCAGCATACCGACGATCTTTTCGCGGTTGTTGATGAGGTATGTGAAATCCGGAACGACGAGATCAACGCCGAACATATCCTCATCGGGGAAACCGATTCCGCAGTCGACTATCAGTATGTTGTCGCTGTATTCGATCAGCGTGATATTCTTGCCGATCTCACCGAGTCCGCCGAGAGGTATGACGCGCAGTTTTTTGGCTTTTGAGTGCGATTTCGGCGTGCGCTGTGCCGATATCGGCTCCACTGTCGGCTGAACGGTCACAGGTGCAGGTGCCGGCGTGATCGGTACGTTGTGCTTTTTGGGCACGGATTGAGTTTTCGGCTGTTGCTTCGGCCGGGTATTATCGGCATCGGCTTGCTTTGGCGCAGGCTTGCTCTTTTTTTTCTGCGCGTTGGCCGTCAGTGCCTTCTTTTCGGCATTTTCCTGTGCCTCCTGCTCCTTGATCTGCGATATCATTCTGTCAACGAATTCATCGACAGTCATCTTACCGTTTGTCTGTCTGTTTCCGCTTTCGGCGGATGCTTTTTTTGCCATATTGATTTCCTTTCGATAGTAGTACAAAAATGAACTCCTGCATTTCTGCACGAGAAATAATCCGAAAATATGTAGATAAGGCCGTCAGCCCACAACGCCTCGGGCCTTACCGTATTTGCCGTTTGAAATAACCTCGCGTCCGCATCACGCTCGGTCAACCTGCGCGTATATATTATTCAAATTATTATCGTTACTTAGCGGCGTAGCCGTTTACGTAAACATTATACACCCCCGATGCGAATAATGCAATAGCATTTTCATTCTATTACGCTGATGCCGCGCACCGCGTATTTGTATGACAGCGCGGCATCCGATCTGTTATCGGCTTCTGCGCGTAATACAAGCGTATGCTCGTCTGAGCATTCGACGGTCACACGACCGAAATCAAAATCCAGCATGGCGCCCGATTCGCACTCCTGTGCGCCGTGGCGTATCAGCTCGCCGATCGTGTGCGCCGCGCTTCTGACATTCATCGTGCCGTCGGTCTGACCCGTGACAGTCGGCGTATCGCCGAACTCTGTGTCCGGCGGAAGCACGGCATTCGGTGCGACACAGCTTGACGGGTACAGCGTGCATCTGTCGCCGATTTTTGCTCCTGCGCCGACGATCGCACGGCAGGCGTGGACCCCGTCGCCTATTGTTGCTCCGCCCATTATCACGCAACCGGATATGTTGGCAGACGGGCTGACGGAGGCATCCGGTGCGACGACCGATCCGTCGTGCAGTCTGATCTTTTCCACTGAATCGACCTTGCCTGTGGCGGCATCGAGATTTGCCGTGCGATAGTCCTCCGGCGTACCCACGTCGTTCCAATAACCGTCAAGCTCTATGCCGTACAGCCCGTGACCGACGAGATGAGGAAAAACGTCGCGTGCAAAGTCGCACTCGCCTTTTCCGGGTATCATTTTCAATACCTCGTCGCTCACGACGTATATCCCCGTGCTGACAAGGTCGGAATTCACGTTTTTCCATTCCGGCTTTTCACGGAAGCCGGTTATGATGCCCGACGGACCGAGTGTCACCGTGCCGTATCGGCAGGGATCGGATTTACGCGTCAGTACTACCGTTGCCGCGGCTCCGCTTCCGGCGTGAAAATCCACCGCACGTGAAAGGTCGAGGTCGAATAATATATCCCCGCTGACCACCAGCGTGTCTCCGTGTTTCGTCCGTGGCACGTCGCGCACACATCCCGCAGTGCCGCGGGGTTCCTTTTCCTTATGCGTTCGTATGCCGGTTTTATAATTTCTTCCGACGTAATCGCATATTTTGTCCGCCATATAGCCGACCGAAATATCGACATCGTCAAATCCCATCTGCACCAGATGATCTATCGTTATGCCGAGAAGCGGCACGTTTGCCACCGTAACAAGCGGCTTTGGTATAAAATCCGTCAGCGGGGCCAGCCGTCTGCCGCGTCCCCCTGCCATGATAATTGTTCTTATCCCCATATTTGCCTCCTTTTTTCTCTTATGGTTAGGCATATTTCCGGCGTTTATTCACTTCATCATATTATTTTGTGCGAATATCGTGCGTGCCTTGTGTGCATAATCTCAAAAACAGGAGGGAATATGACAAAACGAACTTATAAAAAGAACATGATACTGATAAAGGACACGAGCAACGCGCTTATTGACGAGGCGCTGATAATACTGAAGGACGACGGCGAATATGCCGAGTGCGACATCATAGCCGAGGCCGACAGGATAATCGGGCAGTCGGCCGAAATGCGCAGACTGCGAAGAAAGAAATCAGATTTCGCTCTGACCGAGTTTATCCTCGGAATAGCGGTCAGTGCCGCGGTCTCGGTGCTTTTGCTGGCGATATTCTGATTGACTTTGCCCGCCCTCGGTGCTATCATTATTATATAATGAAAGGACGGCGATTATTATGATTCCGAATGGATATAAAAAGGCGGTCACGTTCAGTTTCGACGACGGAGTGACGCAGGATGTACGACTGATAGGGATATTGGACAAATACGGGCTGAAATGTACGTTCAACCTCAACAGTGAATTGCTCGGCTTGCCCGGCTCACTCGTACGCGGAGGCGTCCGTGTCGACCACAATAAAGTGGAGAAGAACGACGTGCGCACGATATATTCGGGACATGAGGTCGCCGTGCATACCCTGCGTCACCCGAATCTGACAGTTCTTGATGAGGATGAGGTTGTACGACAGGTTGAGCAGGACAGGCTGAACCTGTCATCTCTGTGCGGATACGAGGTCATCGGCATGGCCTACCCGTGCGGCGGGGTAAACAACGATGAACACACAGCGGAGATAATCAAAAACCGGACCGGCGTCAGATATGCGCGCACAATAGGGCAGACGCACGGCTTCGGCAGGCGCGACAATTTGTACAGATATGACCCGACCGTGTATCACGTTGAGCTTGACGAGCTGTTTTCGCTCGGCGGGGAATTCATTTCGCTTGACGCTTTGGAATGTGATGATGTGCAGGTATTCTATATCTGGGGGCATAGCTATGAATTCGATATCGCCGACACATGGTCGCGTTTTGAGGAATTCTGCCGCTTTATCGGCGGGAAAGACGACATATTCTACGGCACTAACCGCGATGTACTGCTGTAAATGAATATTAGTGCATATATTCATGCCAAATATACATAAATGTGTGTATAAAATGAATGCCTGACTGCAAAAAGCGGTGACAAAATAGACCGCGGCAGGCCGTAAATCGTCAGATAATTATGCAGGTTGCACAAATTCGGGCAGTAGTGTTGGTGGTGATTGAATAGTTTGAATAAATATGCAAATATATTGAATATTTTTTCATAAAATGTATTGACAAACGGGTTTTACGGGTGTATTATGTTGTCATCATAAATCAACGGTCACACCGTTACCATATCTAAAGAGGTCAATCATGAAAAAAATCATTTCTATCGTTCTTGCGGCAATAATGCTTGTCGGAACATTTACATTCGTTTCCTGCGGCAATGATACGAGCGACACACTCGTCGTTGCCATGTCACCGGATTTTGCACCGCTTGAGTTCTACGATACATCAAAGTCCGGCTCAGACGCCATCGTCGGTTTTGACGTTTTGCTCAGCAATTTCATTGCCAAAGAGCTCGGCAAAAAGCTGGTCATCAAGCCGATGGATTTCTACGCTTGCATGAGTGCCGTTCAGACGGGTAGCGCCGATCTCGGCATTTCCGGTTTCGCATGGACAGCTGACCGTGCCGAAAACTTCCTTATCAGTGACTACTATGTTGCAGGCGAAGGCAACAATACAGATCAGATCGTCATCACGCTTGCCGGCAATACATACACAAAGGCCGAGGACTTCAACGGCAAGAAGGTCGGAGCACAGGGCGGCTCACTTCAGCAGCTTCTGGTTACTGAGCAGCTCGTTTCGGCGGGCGCCGAGATCGTTAAGTTCGATTCCACCAGCGATGCTCTTACTGCTCTTAAGGGCGGACAGATCGACGCATTTGCCGTTGCCAAGGTCAACGGAGACGCTTTCATCGCACAGAATGACGGTGTTGTGGATTACAGCGGCTTTAAATTTGAGATCGATGAAAAGTACAAGAATAACGTGATTCTTCTGAACAAGAGTCAGCAGTCGCTTCTTGAGGAAGTGAACAAGGCACTTGCAAAGGCTATGGCCGCAAATCTCTACGACGCATGGCTCAACGCCTGCAAGACCTACTCCGATATCACAACGATCGACGAAAACGGCTATGATGAGAACGGTAACAAGATCCTCGGTTGGGATGAAAACAAGAATCCGATCATCGACGGTTCGATTGCGCAGGGTACAGCATCTACAGATGACCTTGAAAAGAAAGCCGCATACGAGTCGTTCCTCAAGCAGTATCAATAATCAATAACAATAGTGTGCTTGCCTCCGGACATGGTTCGGAGGCATCACTCGGTTTATTAAGGAGGAGAACAAATTGACTATCGGCTCCATTCTTACCGATATGGTAAAAATCTTCATCAAATATTGGGACGTCTTCGTGCTTCAGGGCATTATGTATACCCTGTTGCTGGCGGCAATAGCGGTTTTGTGCGGCACTGTCATCGGTGCACTGTTGGCATTCGGCAGAATGTCAAGGTTCAAGGTGCTTCGCGCCATAATAATCGCGTTCGTTGAGGTGATGCGCGGCACTCCGGCATTGTTGCAATTGTACGTCGGGTACTTCCTTGTTCCGATGCTGATCCCCGACATGAACACGATGCCGTCACAGCTTATGGCATTTATTTGTGTTGCGGTGGCACTGACGTTCAACACCGCCGCATACGTTTCAGAGATCATACGCTCCGGCATTGAGGCTGTAGATAAGGGACAGACTGAGGCGGCACGCTCACTCGGACTCAATAACTCGACGACGATGGTGTCGATCGTGCTTCCTCAGGCGGTAAAGAATATTCTGCCCGCACTCGGCAATGAGTTTATCACGGACATCAAGCAAACGTCACTCGCATCGACGTTCTTCGTTGGTGAGCTCATGACATCGTATAAGACGGTCGTCGGCATCACGTATAATTCATTGTCCACGCTTTTTGTCATCGGTGTGCTGTACTTTATCATGAATCTGATCCTGTCAAAGGGTCTGAAATTTGCGGAAAAGAGGATGAAGGCCCATGCTTGAGATCAAAAACATATATAAATATTTCGGCAGTCATCAGGTGCTGAAAGGCATATCGACCGAGATCGAGCACGGTCAGGTGGTTTCCGTCATCGGCGCATCCGGCTCCGGTAAATCGACGCTTCTTCGTTGTATGAATCTGCTTGAGCATCCGACGTTCGGTGAGGTATGGATGGAGGGCAAGCTGCTCACTCCGGTCGATCCGTACCTGCATTTTGACGTGATCAGGGCATCAAAAACGTACTCAAAGCTGATATCCGAAGGTATGTCGGATGATGACGCTATCGCAAAGATAAAGAAAGAAGACCTCCTGCACGAGAAATACAATGCCGAGGGCAAGAAATACCGTGCTTTGATGAAAAAGATATATGACGAAAATCATATCGACATCAACATCGCCCGTCAGAAAATGGGCATGGTATTTCAGCAGTTCAACCTTTTCAATAATAAGTCCGTCATAGAGAATATCATGCTGGCACCCGTGAAGATAGGCATCGCCGAATATCGTGCCGCAGTTCGCAGAAATAATCGGATCAGGCTATCCAATGTATTCAGAAAAGATAAGAAGCCGCTTATCGGATTGCCCGATGATCCGTCAGCCGTCAAGCTGAAGGCCGAAGAAAACGCGCGTGCGCTTTTGAAGCGCATCGGCCTCTCCGATACCGCAAATCAGTATCCGTCGACGCTGTCCGGCGGTCAGAAACAGCGTATAGCGATCGCCCGCGCGCTGGCGATGAACCCGGATGTCATGCTGTTTGATGAGCCGACGTCGGCGCTCGATCCCGAAATGGTCGGCGAGGTGCTTGATTTGATAAACGACCTCGTAAAATCCGGTATGACGTGCGTCATCGTTACCCACGAAATGGGATTTGCACGCGAGGTATCCGACCGTGTACTGTTCATCGACGGCGGTGTGATCGCGGAGCAGGGAACACCGGAGCAGTTATTCAATAATCCTCAGAATCCGCGCGCCGCAGAATTCCTCAGCAAGGTTTTGCGCTGATATAACGCAGACAGAATGCCCCGATACCGTTATTTTACATGCAGGGTGTTGACAACGGCCGCATTCATGGATATAATAACAGTGTTGAAATAATTATAGGAGGATATGCTATGAAATCAGTAATTATCAAGCTTCCGACAGTTGAGGCTGTACGTACGTTCGTTGACGTGGTCCGTAAGTATGACGCGGATATCGACCTTTCCAGCGGCAGATACATCGTGGACGCCAAGTCGATCATGGGTATTTTCAGCCTTGATCTCATAAATCCGATAAAGCTTACGGCTCATATGGATAATACCGATGCGCTTTTTGAGGAAATCAAGGATTTCATCATAGATACTGCGGAATAAACGAATGCCACTCGTCTGAGTGGCATTTTTCATATTTTCGGACGGTGTTGCATACATATTAGCGATGAATATACCGGAGGCTGATATGAAAAAAACACTGTCTTTTGTTCTGATTGTGGCGATGATACTCATTATGCAGATACCGATATACGCCGTAACGCCGTTTTCCGGCGATGGAATAGACGCAAGATCGGCGATACTGATAGACGGTGACACGGGCGCCGTACTGTTTGAACTGAACGCCGATGAGGCATATTCACCCGCGTCGGTCACAAAGGTGATGACGATGCTACTCGTGCTGGAGGCTATCGACAGCGGCAATATCGCGCTGACAGACGTCGTGACAGTCAGTGCAAACGCCGCGGGCAAGGGTGGCTCACAGGTCTACCTTGCAGAAGGTGAACAGATGACTGTCGATGAGCTGATGAAATGTATGATCGTATCGTCGGCCAATGACGCCGCCACGGCGTTGGCAGAGTACGTTTGCGGCAGTGAGGCGACATTCATCGCAAAAATGAATGAGCGTGCCGCCGAATTGGGATGTAAGTCATCGCATTTTGAAAACGCGACCGGCCTTGATGACACGGCAACGAATCACGTTATGACGGCGCGCGATATAGCCACGATAAGCGCCGCAGTCATATCTCATCCGTTGGTTTTCAATTACTCCACGATATGGATGGATACGATACGCAACGGCGCGTTCGGGCTGTCTAACACAAATCGCCTGATTCGTTTTTATGACGGAGCCACCGGACTGAAAACCGGCTCAACCTCGCGGGCGGGCTTTTGCATCAGCGCGACGGCAAGCCGCGACGGGCTGAATCTTATCGCGGTCATCATGGGCTCGTCGACGCGCGACGCACGTAACGCGCTGGCAAAGTCCATGCTTGATTACGGATATGCCAATTACGCCGCGTATAATGACGGCGCAAGGGATATCGGCACGGTTGACGTAGTCGGTGGAACAGACAAAACCGTCGCGGTAAAAACGGTCGGCTTCGGTGCGCTGTTACAAAAGGGTGAGCCGTCAAAGGTCGAGGCAGTCACTGAGCTGTACGATAACGTCGCGGCACCTGTGGCCGTCGGAGATAAGGTAGGTACCGTAACGTATAAGATCGGCGACCGTGTCATCGGTACGGCTGATATTGTTGCCGTCGACAGCGTTGACAGGGTGACGTTTTTCACTCTGTTGCCGCGCCTGTGGCGCAGATTCATACTGTGTAAATGAAATTATGCCTGACGCGAGTCGGGCTTTTTTCAACTTCATATTGCATAGCATCCTCGTTCGTGGTACAATGTAAAAAAACATTCGGGGTTACTATGGGCAGAAATCTGACGGTCGGCATCCTTACGCTGGGATGCCGTGTCAATCAATACGAATCGGAGGCACTCGCACGCATACTGACCGAAAAAGGTCATACGGTATGCGAATTTTTGCGCGGGCTTGATTTTTACGTCATAAACACCTGCGCCGTCACTGCCGAAAGCGAGAGAAAATCGCGTCAGATGATCCGCCGCGCCTCAAAATTGAATCCGGCGGCGAAGATCATCGTCATGGGGTGCTATTCACAGCTGTTTCCGTCGGACGCGTTGCGATTGCCGAACGTCGTATACGTCTGCGGCAACAGAAATAAGCTGACAGCCGCCGGGATAATAGATATGGTATCGTCGGGACTCGACGTCACACCGCACGCAAATGTTGGTGAGCTTGACGGTGTAAAATGCGAAAGCATGACTGTCACGACGTCCGATCATACACGCGCATACGTGAAAACGTCAGACGGATGCGATAATAACTGCTCATACTGCATTATCCGCACCGCACGCGGCGCGGTCAGCTCACGCAGTATCGACGATATTTGCCGGGAGGTGCGCGGCCTCGGTGACAACGGCTACCGAGAGGTGGTGCTGACGGGTATAGAAACGGCGTCGTTCGGCAGGGATACGGGGGAAAAGCTGTCCGATCTGATCGCGGCAGTGGCACGCGACGAAAACATACGCCGCATACGGCTGGGCTCTATGGAGCCGTCGCGGCTGACGAAGGACTTTATCGACGTACTCGTTTCCGTCGGTAAATTCATGCCCAGCTTTCATCTTTCGTTACAAAGCGGATCGGATCGGGTGCTGAACGCTATGCGCCGCAAATATAACAGCCGTCAGGTGCTGGAATCTGTCAGATACATACGCTCTGTGATGCCGACGGCGACGTTCACCTGCGATATGATCGTCGGATTTCCGGGCGAGACCGACGCCGACTTCAATGATTCGTGTGCGTTGGCGCGGGAGATAGGCTTTTTGCATATGCACGTTTTCCCGTTTTCTCCAAGGCGTGGTACGGATGCCGCGACGATGTCGGATCAGATACCGGAGAATGTCAAGAACGAGCGCGCCGCGTGCCTTATTGCGATAGGCGACGAACTGCATGACGCAGTTATGCGCGATCAGGTCGGCAGGACGGCGCAGGTTCTGTTTGAAACGCCTCACGGCGGCTATAATATAGGGCACACCCCTGAGATGACAGAGGTATACGTGCGCGGCGACAAGAGCCTGCAGGGCGTGATCGCCGACGTGCGCATCGACCGCTATGAAGGCGGAAAGCTGTATGGAGGCATAATATGAGAATATTGACTATCGGCAAAAACGACGCGGGACAGCGCGTGGATAAATTCATCAGAAAAACATTTGAGAATATGCCGCAGTCGATGATGTACAAATTCATCCGCACGAAAAAAATCAAGGTTAATCGCAAACGTGCGGAGATATCGCAAATGCTGTGCGAGGGCGACACGGTCGAGCTTTTCGTGCCGGAGGATTTCCTTGTGCAGGGTCAAAAGGACGATTTTTATAAAAACATCGTGCCGACGTTCGGCATCGTATATGAGGATGACAATATAATCATCTGCAATAAGCCGGTCGGACTGCTGTCACACAGCGACACCGACGGAGAACAGAATACGCTTATCGAGCAGGTGAAATCGTACCTGTGGAAAAAGGGCGAATACGATCCGGACGCGGAAAACTCGTTCGCGCCGGCATTGTGTAACCGCATAGACAGGAATACGGGCGGTATCGTCACAGCCGCAAAAAACGCAGAGGCCCTGCGCGATATGAATGAACGCATACGCGTACGGTCAGTGTCAAAGTATTACGTTTGCATGGTACACGGCAGAATGGAGCAGAAAGAGGCGACGCTGACGGGGTATCTGACAAAGGACGGCGATACGAATACGGTCAGCGTGTCAAAGGTGCCCCAAAAAGGCCACGAACGCGAGCAGAAGAAAATCGTAACAAAATACCGCGTGACCGATTATGACGGGCATGATTCCACGTTGGAGATAGAGCTGGTCACGGGCCGCACGCATCAGATTCGCGCTCATATGGCATCCGTCGGTCATCCGCTTATCGGCGACGGAAAATATGCCGAGAACAAAAAGGATCGCGCGCGCGGATATTCGCATCAGGCACTGTATTCATACAGGTTGGTTTTCGGTCAGGGTGACGATGCCCTGTCATACCTCAACGGCAGGGAGTTTTCGCTTAGCCGCGATGAGATTCCGTTTCTGAAAAAATGATTTGGTAAAAACGACGAAAATGGTCGTTATGGGTTGCAATATGAGGTCACTGGGGATATAATAGAAAAAAACCGCAACGGAGGATAGTTTTTTATGAGTACAGTACATATTATTGACCACCCGCTTGTACAGCATAAGCTTACGCAGATGCGCATGAAGGAAACAGGCTCAAAGGATTTCAGAGAACTGTTGAATGAGATCGCTTTGCTTATGGGTTACGAGGTCACACGTGACTTATCTGTCGAGGACGTCGATATCGAAACACCGATCTCCAAAATGGTCGGAAAGAGGATTTCCGGAAAGAAGCTTGCCATCGTGCCGATTCTCCGTGCAGGTCTTGGTATGCTTGACGGTATGCACACGCTTGTGCCGGTCGCAAAGGTCGGCTTCATAGGTCTGTACCGCGATCCCGTGACGCACTCACCCGTCGAATATTATTGTAAGCTCCCGGAGGATGTCGATAAACGACTTGTCATCGTCGTCGACCCGATGCTCGCCACCGGCGGTTCCTCACGCGATGCCATCACGATGCTGAAAAAACGCGGTTGCAGCAATATCCGCCTTATGTGCCTTGTCGCGGTGCCGGAGGGCATCAAGGTTGTTCAGGATGCCCATCCCGACGTTGATATTTACGTCGCGTCGATTGACTCACACCTTAACGAAAACGATTATATCGTCCCCGGTCTCGGTGATGCCGGCGACAGAATATTCGGTACGAAATAATATTAAGGCGACCCGCCACGGCGGGTCGCCTTATCTCATCCCTCTGTAAAATCGAGTATCTCGCTCAGTATGTAATTGGAGATCATCATACCGCGCCGCGTCAGACAGTATCCGGTATCTGTTTTTGCTATGAATTGCTTTTCTATGAATACCTTCATCCTCGGCAGGTATTCGTCGTCGAATTCCCGCCCGAAAAGCTCACGGTATTTCGCGGTGTTCACTCCGTCGCGCAGACGGAATGCCAGCATGACGTACTGCACGGCAAAGCTGCGGTTTGTCAGCGTATAATCCTCGTCGATCAATGCGTTCTCATCGGCGTAGCCCGTGATGAACGCGTTCACGTCCTTTTTGTATCCGTACATACGCATATCGAAAAACGAATGTGCCGCGGGACCGAATCCGATATACTCCTTACTCAACCAATACCGCTTGTTGTGTCGGCTCTCGTATCCTTTTTTTGAAAAATTGCTGATCTCATACTGCTCGTATCCGTGCGACTCAAGCAGCTTGCACGATTTCATATACATATTATACTGCGTATCCTCATCGGGGAGCGCTTTTTTTATTTCTTCATCGTCGCCGAACGGTGTATTCTGCTCGATTTTCAGACCGTAAAATGAGATATGCTCCGGCTCAAGTGCGGCAACGAATTCCAGCGTTTTATACAGTGTTTCCTCCGTCTGATGCGGCAGCGCGTACATGACATCGACGCTGATATTGGTAAATCCCTCCATGCGTGCCATGGCAAATGAATTTGCAAAATCGTCTTTCGTGTGTATTCTGCCGAGCATTTTCAGCTCATCGTCGTCGGCGCTTTGCAGTCCCAGACTGAGCCTGTTTACACCGGCGTTGCGATATGCCGTCAGCTTCGCGCCGTCAAGCGTGCCGGGGTTGGCCTCAATGGTGATCTCCGCGTTCTGATCGATGACCGCCGTGCTTTTCACCGCGTTCAGTATATTGACTATGTACTCAGGCGGCATCAGGGACGGCGTTCCGCCGCCGATATATATCGTACTGACGTGCCTGTTACGCAACAGTCGCTTTTTGCTTTTGATCTGACCGATCAGCGCATCCGCGTATGTGCGCATGAAATCGCTGTCGGCGCACGGCATCGAATAAAAATCGCAATAGTTGCACTTTTGCGCACAGAACGGTATGTGAATGTAAATTCCGATAGATTTCTGCATAATCACTCTCTTGCGTTATTTCTCACTGTCCAGCTTGAGCACCGCCATGAATGTTTCCGGCGGCACCTCGACCGAACCGAGCTTACGCATTCTTTTTTTGCCTTCCTTCTGCTTTTCCAACAGCTTCTTTTTTCTCGTTATATCGCCGCCATAACACTTTGCCAAAACGTCCTTGCGCATTGCGCGGACGGTTTCGCGCGCTATGACACGTCCGCCGATGGAGGCCTGTATAGGCACCTCAAACAGCTGACGCGGTATATTGTCCTTTAATGCCTCGGCGATCTTTCTGCCGCGCGTATATGCCTTGTCCGCGTGAACGATGAAAGACAGTGCGTCCACGACCTCCATGTTCAGCAGGATATCCAGCTTAACGAGCTTGCTCGGCTCATATCCGCTCAACTCATAGTCCAAAGAGGCATAGCCCTTTGTCCTGCTTTTCAGCGCATCAAAAAAGTCGTAGATTATTTCGTTCAGCGGTAGCTTATAGTGTAGCTCCGCGCGCGTTTTGTCGATGTATTTCATATCGACGAAGATGCCGCGACGATCCTTGCACAGCTCCATTATGCCGCCGACGTAATCAGTCGGCGTGATGATGCTCGCCTTGACGATCGGCTCTGCCGCCTCTTCGATCTCATCGGGTGAGGGGAACATCGCGGGGTTGTCGATGAATTTGACTGTGCCGTCCTTGTATGTTATGCGATATATAACGCTCGGCGCCGTCGTGACGAGGTCGAGCAGGAATTCGCGTTCCAACCGCTCGGCGATTATTTCCATATGCAAAAGTCCGAGGAAGCCGCATCTGAAGCCAAAACCGAGCGCGATACTCGTCTCCGGCTCAAACGTCAGTGCCGCGTCATTCAGACGCAACTTTTCCAAGGCGTCGCGCAGAGCGGGGTATTTCGCACCGTCGGCGGGATAAATGCCGGCGAATACCATCGGTTGAGCCTTTTTGAAGCCCGGAAACGGTTCATCTGTCGGGTTTTCACTGCACGTCACCGTATCGCCGACGCGCGTATCCTCGACTGTCTTGATGCTTGCCGTCAGATATCCGACGTCGCCCGCGGAAAGCTCATTCGCGGCGACAAGCCCGAACGGCGACATCCTGCCTACCTCTACGACCTCAAACTCCGCGCCGGTATTCATCATTCTGACCTTCATGCCCGCGTGCACGATGCCGTCGACTATTCTGATATACACGACTACGCCGCGGTATGAATCGTAATAGGAGTCGAATATCAGTGCCTTGAGAGGAGCGTTTTCGTCGCCTGCGGGTGCGGGGATATCCGTGACGATATGTTCAAGGACGTCGTGTATGTTCAGCCCCGTTTTTGCCGATACGGCAGGGCAGTCTTCTGCCGGTATTCCGATGATGTCCTCGATCTCCTGCCTCGTGCCGGCGATGTCGGCGCTGGCCAAATCTATCTTGTTCACTACCGGTATGATCTCCAGATCGTTTTCCATAGCGAGATATGTGTTGGCCAACGTCTGCGCCTCCACGCCCTGCGTCGCGTCGACGACGAGCAATGCGCCCTCACACGCGCGCAGAGAACGCGACACCTCGTAATTGAAGTCCACGTGTCCGGGTGTGTCGATGAGGTTGAAATCATATGTTTCGCCGTTGTCAGCCTCATAACGAAGCGAAACGGCGCGCGCTTTGATCGTTATTCCGCGCTCGCGCTCGATGTCCATATTGTCGAGGAGCTGTTCCTCCATTTCGCGTGCCGACACGCATTTCGTCGCCTCAAGCAATCTGTCTGCGAGCGTCGATTTGCCGTGGTCGATATGTGCGATGATCGAAAAATTTCTGATTTTGTCCTGTCTTGACATACTTGCACCTTAGCCTAACCGCGTGGGATTTTATTGCTGTGTTATCCTGTTAATATCGTTTTCGTCAAAGTATTCGTCTATGGCGTTGCGCAGACTGATAAGCGCCTGTTGCGTCGTCACGTCGCGCACCTGTGCGCCTGCCGCGTCAAAGTGACCGCCGCCGCCCATCTTTTCAAGTATGAGCTGAACATTGATCTTACCTTGCGAGCGTGCCGAAATATGGACGGTATCGTCGACCTTACACAGGGCAAATGCGGCCAACACGCCGTTGACGCTGAGCATTCTGTCCGCCGCCTTTGAGGCGTTGACACGCGCCAGGGATACGTTTGTATCCGTTTCGTTCAACGAAATGGCTATTACCGATTTATACGTAACGACGTTGCTCTCAAATTTCGCCTCGGAGATGAAATCTTTGATGTTCATCTTGAAATATGCCTCGGCATCTATCGGGTTGGCGTTTTCACCGCGCAGATACAGTGCCGACGAGAATGTCCTGATACCGACGTTATGGACGAATTTCTTCGTATCCAGCATTATGCCCGCATACAGCAAGTCGGCCTCGACCTTAGGCAGTGCGCCCTGCGGCAACAGCTGTTCCAAAAATTCCGCGATAAGCTCCGACGTTGACGATGCCGACGGCTCTATATACACGATATTTGGCTTAATCGTGAACTCTGCGACCTTTCTGTGGTGGTCGATGATAACTACGTTCTTGACTGTCGTGACGACGTCGGGCGCCTCGGAAAAGCTGATATTATTGACGTCGACTACGACGGCGAGGGTACCGCTTCTGATAAGGTCCTGTGCCTCCAGCTTATCGACGAAGATATCGTCGTAATTGCCCGTGCTGATCAGATTATCAAAGCAATTTTTCAGATTTTTATCGCTTCTGTCGCAGACTATGTTGATCTGCTTATTGTACAGCTTCGCAATGCGGGCGACACCGAGACACGACGCCAGCGCGTCAAAGTCGGCAAACCGATGTCCCATGACTATTATGTTGTCGCTCTTTTGCATCAGCATGACGAATTCGTTTGCTATGACGCGTGAACGAACCTTTGTGCGCTTCTGAACGGCCTTCGTCTTTCCGCCGTAGTATTCGATGTCCTCGGCGCTTTTGACGACGACCTGGTCGCCGCCGCGTTGAAGTGCCATATCCAGTGCCGCCTGTGCCGCCCGTTCTTTTTCATACAGCGTGCCGCTTATCTTTGCGACGCCCATGGAAACGGTGATCGGGATAGTCGTATCGCCGACGTGTATATCACGTATGCGGTCAAGCACGGAGAATCTTTCCGCCTCGTCCTCCGCCAGGCGCTTATTGTTAGTGATCATCATGAATTTGTTACGGCCCAGACCGCGGATGAAGCCGCCGCCCGCCTCTACGTTGTCACGCAGTATCTGTGCCACGTCTTCTGCGGCGTTGCCGTACAGATCCTGAACGTACTGTACCAGCTCGTCCAGGTTGTCTATCATCGCGTACGATACGATCGTATCGTCGTCGGAAATCTTTTTATACGCATTTTCCAATTCCGTCGTTTCGTTGAATACCGCGACAAAATACTTTTTGCCCTTTGATTCGAGCTCATAGCCCTTGGCGTTATATGACTCGTCAAGGCTGCCGTCGGAATCGGATGAGGTGATGAATTTCACCTGAACTCCGGATGTGGCATCGCATTTGACTATACGCTCCATCGTCGCGTCGCAGATGTTGTCGATATATTTGCCGTACATCACGCTGTGCGAATGGCACTTCTGTGACAGGGCGGTGTTATACCATACTATTCTGCCTTTATCGTCGCATATCACGACGGGCAGATAGAGGCGCTGGATAAAATCGAGCATTACCGTCGAAAATACGGACTCGTTGACCAGCATTTTTTTGCCCTGCGCGTGCGCACTGATGATCGCAACGACCAGCATGATGATCTGCAACAACAGGTACGCCGCGCCGTAGATTACCATGATGAGTTTCGTGTTGATTTCTGTCATCAGTGCCAATGTAAGTGCCGCGATCAGCATGGCGACACCGACGGACAGCGATATCACCAGACTGCGTGGCAATTTTATCGGTACAACCATTTTGTCATTTTTCTTCATATTGCGTCCCCTTTATCGGTCATTTTGACCGTTATGGAAATTATCGCTGTTTTGTTTGCGGAATTTACGTATTCTGTCGGCGATGATCTGATTCATCGCACCCACCGTCGCCAGAATGATAAAAGCGAACGAAAAAGCGAATATTATACTTATTACCGTCAGCACGATGATGGATACGGCCTGACGGTGTCCTGCCGGAGTGCGGTACGCCGTGCGTATCCAATCCAGCCCGCGCAGGCAAAATACCGGAATGAGGATGATCATCAGATTTTCGGCGACGAGCGCGACAGTCAGCACGAATACAGACGTATCGAATATCGTGGTGATGAACTGCATGATCCAAAATACCGAGGTGCTGATGCAGAATACGTGTGCCGACGCAATGTTCGGCAGTGTGATCCAACGTCCGTCCGGTATTGCGGCCTGCCATTTGCATATCTTACAGCCGAGACAGAAGAACGCGGTGATAAGGTACGAATACACATTTACCGCCGTTATGACGATAGCCGGCGAAACAACCTTGACAGACGTTATTACCGACTCCGCGTATTCGGCATAAAATGCCTCCGGCGTATAGCCGGACACGTCGGCAAACCTTGACATGATATCGTATATATTCATCGTCGACATCATTTCCGCCAATTCCGCGGAAAGTCCGTCAAAGTACGAATTGAAGGCATCGGCGATGAAGGATATCGAAAAGCTGCCGGTCTGCATGATGACCGTCACGACGATACCGAGCGCAATTGCCGCGCCGATCACGACATCACAGACGAGTATCGTCTGCACACGGCCGTTTTTCTGACGCGCACAGCGTGCGACGACGACCGATGACACTATTGTGCCGATCACCGCCATGACGTATATGAATCCTCCGCGCTGATTTGTCAGCAGGAGCATTACCGCGACTGCCGCGACCGTTACGGGCACGGGACGCACGATGCCGGGCGATGCCATAAAGTACAGTGCGCCGACACCCGCCGCGGCCGTCATCAGTATCGCCGCGATCAGCGACGGTGATTCGATGCCGGCCTGACCGAGTGCCGCCGTTATCGCGCACGACAGCACCGTCAGCACAACGGACGTAATGCCCAAAAGCGTAATTTTACAGTTGGTTTTCATTCAGTTTCAGTTATTCTCCTTTTTGAGGCTCTCCTGTATTCTTTTGTTGAATTCCTCGGCTGTGTTATAGCCCATTTTTTTCTGACGGTTGTTCATCGCGGCTATCTCGATGATGATGGCGAGGTTTCTGCCGGGATGAACGGGAATGGTGTTGGTGATGATATCCATACCGAGGATACGCGTCGTTTCATTGTCGATACCCATTCTGTTATACGATTTGTTTTTGTCCCACGGCTCAAGCTTGACGACGAGGTCGATCTTTTCCGTGTCCTTTACGGCACCCATACCGAATATGCGACGGATATCGACGATGCCGATACCGCGAAGCTCGACGAAATGCTTGATTATCGGCGGTGCTGAACCGACAAGCGTTTTTTCCGATACTCTCTTGATTTCCACGGCGTCGTCGGCGATAAGGCGGTGTCCGCGTTTTACCAGCTCGATTGCCGTTTCGCTTTTACCCACTCCGCTGTCACCGAGGATGAGCACGCCCTCGCCGTAGACCTCGACCAGCACGCCGTGGCGCGTGATGCGCGGTGCCAGACTGACGGCAAGCGACGCTATCAGCGCGGATTGGAATCTTGACGTCGTGACGTCGGTGCGATACAGGGGAATATGGTATTCCTCACACGCCTGTATCACCTCGGAAAATGCCGACAGACCCGACGTGATGATGATCGCGGGCGGAGCTTGAGCGGCCAGCTGCTGTATCTTATATAACCTTACCGCACCGGTTTGCTGTGACATATACTGATGTTCGGCTCTGCCGAAAAGCTGGATGCGTCGGCTGTCAAAGCAGTCAAAGAAACCGCTGAGCGGCAGTCCCGGTCTGTTCACGTCGGCACAGACAATACGTGAATGGATGCACCCGTCGGGCTCAACGAGAGGCTCAAGCTTGAATTCGTTTACTATCTCACCCAATTCAACACTGTATTCTTCGTAAGATTCGTCGTTAAAATTTTCCATACTTCCTCCGCATTATTGCCGTTTCGCCGGGCGGTCATTCGTACTTAAATTATATTATACTATACATTTCCAAATATTGCAACTAATATTTTTGCGTCAGGCGGTAATACTTGGTTTTGATGAATGGAGGACGGTTATGGCTGCTATTTTTTTGCGAACTGTAATGCTGTATTTACTGCTTGTGGTTGTGTTCAGACTGTCGGGAAAAAAGCAGATCGGTGAGCTGGATCTGCCGGAGCTGTGCGTCACTCTTCTGATATCAGAGGTCGCGTCGTTGCCGCTGACGAATGCCGACGTCCCGCTGATGTACGCGGTCGTACCTATAATGACGCTCATTTCACTCGAAATATCGTCGTCGTTTCTGATGACGAAGATACCGGGGCTGAAAAGGCTTTTTGGCGGACAGCCTCTGTTCGTGATCACGGGCGGCAACATAGATAAGGAAGCATTGCTTCGCTCCCGCCTTTCGCTGGATGAGCTGTTGTCTGAGCTGAGAATATTGGCAATTTCCGACATTTCCGATGTGGAGTATGCGATACTTGAGCCGAACGGAAAGCTGTCGGTCTTCAAAAAGGCCGATAAGGAACAGCCGACGTGCGCCGACATGAATGTCGCGGGGCAGTCATCGGGTATAGCGCATGAGCTGATCATCGACGGGCAAACTGCCGTGTATGGTCTCCAATCATCCGGTAAAAGTGAAAAATGGTTGTCAGATCAGCTTAATCGTCGCAGATTGAAGGCATCGGACGTGTTTTTGATGACTGTCGATGACAAAGATAAAATAACCGTGATCAGAAAGGGAAGAGTATGAAAACATTTATATGTGCATTGATCATAGCGGCCGCGATAATCACTTTCGTTTTGGTGAATTCGTCCGTTCTGACGGAAAAGCTGGATTGTATTTATCAGTACGTCAGATCAGCCGCAGATGAGATACGTGCGGGTGCCGGAGTCACCGGCATACGTGAAAAGCTTGACGATATTTACGATATGTGGGACGATACCGTGGGATTGCTGTCGTTTACGACGGGGTATGCTGATATTGACCGCGCCGACGACGCGATCAATGACGCGCATACCTGTACGTTCACGGGGGACGCCGACGAGTGCCTCGGCGCGCTGAACCGTGCATCCGATGCAGTGTCGCGCCTCATAAATCTGGCGTCATTTTCATTCGACAGTATATTCTGACGGCGCAAATCACCCGTGTATCGCGGCGGATTATCGCATGATTCGCCGATTTTTTCGCCGTACGTATTGACAGGAAGAAAAATAGAACTATAATATACAATAGTATAGTATATCAGTTTGCGGAGGCTTATGATGGCGGAGTACTACATAGGCGTCGATCTCGGCGGTACGAATATCGCCGTTGGTATAGTTGACGCCGATTATCACATAGTCAAAAAAAGCTCTGTGCCCACGTTGGCAAAACGGGGCGCGGAGGCGGTCATCGCCGATATGGCGTCGCTGTGCGTTAAAATGTGCGGCGAAATGGGGTTGGATATAAACAATGACATCAGCGGTATAGGTATTGCCGCGCCCGGCACGGTCAATCCTGCGACCGGCGTCGTTGAATATTCCAATAATATCAAAATGGACAATACCCCGATGGCAGAAATGTTTTCATCATGCTGCGGCGTGCCTGCCGACAGAATCATCATCGGCAACGATGCGAATTTTGCGGCACTCGGCGAATACGTCAACGGAGGCGCCAAGGGCAGTGAATCCGCCGTTATGATCACGCTCGGTACGGGTGTAGGCGGCGGCGTCGTGCAAAACGGCAAGATACTTACCGGCTGTGCTTTCGGCGGCGCGGAGCTCGGCCACACAGTGATCGAGTTCGGAGGCAGACAGTGCACCTGCGGAAGACGCGGATGCTTTGAGGCTTACTCGTCGGCAACGGCGCTTGTCGCCCTAACGAAAGAGAAATACGCCGTAACGAAAGATACGCTGATGCACAAAATGACTAACGGGGATATCGGGCTTGTCGGCGGAAAGACCGCGTTTGCCGCTATGAAGCAGGGCGATGAAACGGGTGCCGAGGTCGTGAATACATACATCGGCTATCTGGCGTGCGGCATAGCCAATATGATAAATATTTTCCAGCCGGAGGTCTTCCTGATTGGCGGCGGCGTCTGCAATGAGGGCGACAACCTGCTCGTTCCGCTCAGAAAGCGCGTTGCGGAGCAGATATATTCACGCGACCATGTGCTGAAAACCAGAATCTCCGTGGCCGAGCTCGGCAACGATGCGGGGATCATCGGTGCGGCGGCCGCAATAAAAGACAAATTGGCGTAAGGAGGCGACGATACAAATGACAAGGACACAAAAAAGACTTATTTCATGGATATTGGCCGAGATGTTTTTCATCGCCGGTATCATCCTCGGCGCACTGTACGATTTTGATCTGACCGCAGTACTCAGCGGTGTCAGCGGATCATCCGCAACGGTGTCTACGGGGGCATTGCCGATCGTTTTCACCGTTCTCGGCGAATGGCCGGCACTCATACTCGCCGCATTTTCCGTACAGGTCATAGTCGTTAACCTCGCAAAGAAGAAAAGCAATCCGCGCGTGCTGTTGGGTTGCGTTTTCGGTGATATCGTGGCGTTTTTATGCATATACGCGGGATGGCTTTTGTCATTCGCCACTGTAATCGATCTGACATGGGTGCCTGCCGTTATCGGTGTATTGCTCGCAGTGCTTCTCACGCTTTGCGTCAGACTTTTTGTTAATCACCTCGGCAAGCAGACGCGTAAATCGTTCTTTTTCCCTGCCGCGGTCACGGTCGCGGTCGAGCTTATCGCATTTGTGGTCGTGCTGATCATGAAGCTGGTGTGGGGCAGATATGAGGTATATCAGATAGTATCCGATTCATCGCTCTCATTCTGCGATTGGTATTTTGTTCACCCGTTCTCGGGTGGCATGGGATTCCCGTCCATACAGGTATTCGGCTCGGTATTCCTTCTGCTCATTCCCATGTGGCTCGGCAACAGAATGTCGACGAAGGCGCGCACGATATTCCGTATCTGCGTATCCGCATGGCTCTTACTGCTCAGTATGATGCTGATATGTTCGGGACGCGCGTACCTTTCCGATATCGCGTTCGGCTTTGTGATCGCCTACGCCTGCGTGGAGTTTGCGATACTGAAATATGCAAAGTCCTATTTGGGCAGACCGAGTCCGAGGCTTATCCAGACTGTGACGACGACGGATATCACAGCGGCACCGACGGCTCCTGCATCGGTGACGGTAATTCCGGTGCAGATGAATAACGATATCGGCAATACCGCCGAAATCAAGCGCGACACAAGACAAGACACGAAGCCCATATCGTCGTACGCCATCCTGACCGATGCTGAAAAGAGGATCATCGCAAAGGCGTGGGCGAGGGTAATCGAGGAAGAGCAAAAAAAAAAACAGGAATGAGCGGGACTGAGCCCGGTCAACCGACCGGGACCCCTGCCGTGCAGGAGGAAAAACCGAAATCCCGCATTCCGTCGGCACCTGCCGATGACAGAAGCTTCTGGCTAAGGCAAAGCCTGTACAGCCCGTCTGCGCCGTCCATGAATATGAACGGCAACGTCAGATCGGAGGGCATAACATTGGAGCAGGCG
>JAKSPY010000019.1 GCA_024404445.1 Clostridia bacterium | reverse complement strand
GGTCGCTGATGCGCAAGGATGTGGAGTATATCTATATACCGCACGATATGATGAGCGTGCATATGGGCTTCCGCGAGGGTGCGCTCGATCACTTTGATACCGTGTTCTGCACGGGTCCTCACGTTGCCGCCGAGGTGCGCGAAACCGAGAGGGTATATTCGCTTCCCGCCAAAAAGCTAATAGAATTCGGATATCCTCTGACCGAAAAGCTGGAGGCATCGTGCATCGCGCTCGGCGACGTGCGCAACGACAAAAAGGAGATACTCATCGCCCCGTCGTGGCAGGAGGACAACCTTTTGGACAGTTGTCTTGACGGTTTGCTTGCTTCACTCGTGCGCGACGGTTCACACGTTACCGTGCGTCCTCACCCCGAATACAGTAAGAGGTATCCCGACAGGATAAAGGCGATGACAGCGAGATTTGCCGACATTCCCGACGATAAGCTGACGTTTGAGCTTGATTTCACCACAAATAAATCCATCTATTCGTCGGATATTCTGATCACCGATTGGTCGGGCATTGCGTACGAATTTGCGTTTGCGACCAAAAAGCCCGTGCTGTTCATCAATACGAAAATGAAGAGCGAAAACCCGAATTGGCAGAGGATACCGTTGACCCCCGTTGAGATCTCATTGCGTGACCGCGTGGGAATCAGCCTTGAGAAGACAGAGCTTTCACAGTCCGCCGAGGCAGTCGACAAGCTGATCGACGGTGCGGACGCCTACCGTGAAAAGATCACGGAGATCTTACATTCGCATCTGTACTCCTACGGAACAAATGGCGCCGAGGGTGTCAGATACATCCTGACAAGATTAAAAGAAATTCAAGATAAAAAGAAAAACGAGGTATGACAAATGAACACAGTTGCGGCTTACATTGATCCGTCGGTCGTCGCATACGCCATCGAGGCCGTTGCGGGCGTCGTTATTGCGGCGGGCGCCATTTTCATCGTTTGGTGGCGTAAGGTCAAGAAAAAGGTTTCCGATAAGCTTGGTATCGACGAGAATGCCGGTAAAGAGGTTGAGGAAGATATCGTCATAACCGACGAAAACAGCGACGAAAATAAATGATCCTGCACCGTAAATGTCGGTGCTATAAGGCATAACGCACGGTATTTTGCGGGGCAAAGAAGTGCGTCGGAACAAAAAAACACCTGTTGAAAGAGAATCGCATTGATATAATCCCCATAAAGTAGCCTTGAAAATTTCTGTTATTTCAGGCGTCTGCTCTACGGTGGTTATATCCATCGCTCTTTTCAACAGGTGATTTTGTTTTACGGTGATGTTTGCCATGACGGCAAGTAACGTCGTGCCGACGTACAGCGATGCGACGTGTGCGCGTCACCCGGCGTTTTTGTTATATTATTTCTTGCCTATCCTAACCTCGATATTCAGCGTCTTGCCGGCGACGGGCGCGATAACATTGTCACGCGCGCGCACGACCTTGCCGTCGATTCTGATCTCCGTGACGTCACAGCCACGGCCGTCGCAGGTGTAGTGGATATCGTACGTGCAACCGCGGAAGACCTTCTTTATCGATGCCTCGCTCCACGACAGCGGCAGACACGGGCAAATGCGCAGACCATCTATCTCCGGGTGCATACCGTAGATGTATTCGACGGTGCTCTTGAGCAGCCATGAGCTTGACGCCGTGCGCCAGCTTTGGCCGGGTGTGCCCTCGCGGTAGCCGGTTTCGGGTGCGAAATACGAATTGAACATCGCATACGGCTCACCGCACTTGACGGCGTATTCCGTATCCCACGGCATCATCTTTTTCAGCCCCTCCTCGACTTTGTCGGGGCGGCGGAGCAGACAGTCCACCGCCAGCTTCCATGCGCTCGGATGGAGGTAGATACCTCCGTTATCCTGCACGCCGGGTGCCTTCTCCGCCATTGAGCCGATGTAGTCGCGCTGATATGAGTATGCGGGATATGCCAGCCTTATGCCGATGGGCGTTTCCAATATCTCCTCTGCCTTATCCATGGATGACGCGCCGTGCTTCAGCCCTGACAGAACGCTCCACAATTGAGGGATGAGGAATATCTTGCCCTCGTCGCAATCTATGTTGCCCATTATGATATCATCATCGGTGCGCGCATAGATATAATAACCGCTTTTTTCGTCATAGCCGTACTTTTCTATCCTGTCGCGCATTATGTTGCCGCGCTCCTGCGCCGTCTTCACGTCGTCATTGTTACCCAACCACGACGCCATCTCGGCAAAGCAGTTGTTGGCGCGTACCCACGCTATCGACAGCCATACTGAAACGCCCTTACCCTTCAGACCTGCATAATTCACGCAGTCGTTCCAATCGCCGCCCCAGATACGGATAAGACCGTACAGCCCCTGGAAGCAATACAAAAATTCTACCGAGCGTTTGATATGCTCATATACCGATGCCTCGGTACCGTCGTTGAATTTGACCTTTTCGTTAAGGAGCGCCGGCTTTCCCAGCTCCTTGATCACCGTGCAGACGGTGAACGCGAGCCAAACGGTATTATCTGAGAAATTTCTGTCGCGTACGGCGCCGTCGATCACGGTGCGCGGGGCATAACCGTTGGAATACTGATACGTCAGCACGCGTTTTATTCTTTCCCATGCCAGCGCCGGATTGACAGCGGCCAGACATTCCGTATCGCTGGTCATATCGCGATAACCGTTGTGGCGCACTCTTGCCCAGCGGCTGCCCATATCGGCGGCGTATTTCATCCATCCGTTGATCAGCTCATCAAAATGAGGCATGGGCGATTTTATGCTGACTCCGCTGAGGTCCTCGGCGTATTTGTCCTTCATTGCCGTGTATTCGGCGTTTACCCATCTGTCCGTCGGGGGGACTGCGTCCTTACCGAGGTGCGCACCTACCGTGAAATGTACCGTCTTTTCGCCCATCGGCTCAAGCTCGACCTTACATTCCAGCGCAAGGCACAGCTTCTCGGAGTTGCAGTCGCTGTTCAGACAGTGTGCGCCGCGCTCCATCGCGACAGGCGTGATGTCCGTGCCGTAGGGGCCGACGAATGCGTTACGGCGTGAGTCATAACCGTCTGCTCTTTCCGACGCGCTCATGTATATCCACACAGGCACGTTTTTCTTTGAATAAAACGGCGTATATCCCTTGCCCCACACGGCGTTCAGACCGTGCGAATAGCCGCCCGTCGAAAGGTTATAGCCCTGCGGCTTATATACGCCGTCAAAGTCTGTTGATGCAAACGGGATCACACTGACGGTGCGGCGTTCGTCCTTGAGGTTTTTGACCGTGACGCTCCATACCTCACACATTCCGCTGTTCGGCACGAAAATGCGGAGCCTTGACGCGATGTCGCGGTAGGTCAGGCATATCTCCGATGAGCCGTTCGTGTGCGTGCAGGAGTAATCCGTATAGCCGTATTTCATCGGCAGACCGCAGGCACTGTGCGCCTGTCCGTTTTCGCTGATGAATACGTTTCTGTTTGACAGGACCTTGATCCTGTTGCCCATATCGTCCTGCGCAAAGCCCTCGCCGAAGCCGACCTGTGACGTAAAGGTTACATATTCGTCGTTAAAGAGGTAGTTATACCAATGACGCGGTGTTTCCGGATCGTCGATGACGAATGTGCTTCCGTCGCCCTCAAAGTGGCCGTACCATTTGTAATCCTGCATAATACTATGTCCTTTTCATTTTATTTGTACCACGGCAGATAAGCCGATGGATCTGTACGTATGTATTGCCCGTCTTGCATGACTCTGATCTCAAAATGGAGATGCGTCCCCGCGTATTTGCCCGTCTGTGTGCTGGATACGCGCCCGGTGTTGCCGCTGTATCCTATGACCTGACCGGCGACCACGGTATCACCGACGTTCACGGCTCGCCTCGACAAATGCGCGTAATACGTCTGATAACCGCCGCTGTGAGTTACGACGACGTATGTGCCGTATGTCCAGCGCAGATCGGATGCATTATTTTTCGGCAGGTCGCCGTCGTTATACGCGGTAGTCACGACTCCGTCGGCCGACGCGAGTATCGGATTGCCGTAATAGACGGCAAAGTCCATACCGCCGTGTGACGACGAAAAGCCCTGCGTCATCTTATAATCTATACCGCCGTGCGACTTATCGTCAAACGGCATCCTGAATTCCGGCTGGCGTACCGTGACATCGGTTGCCTGCGTCGCCGTTGTCTGTGCGGTTTGCGCGGTCGTCGCTTCTTGCGTGACTGTTGTCTGTTCGGTCTGCGCCGCAGTTGTTTCGTCCTGCGTGACGGACAGCCCTCCGGAGATGATATGTACGTTATAGCCGTTATCGACTGACGAAACGTCTATCGTTATCGGCTCGTCCATCGAGATGGTGACGGTGCAGGACGACAGTATCGCAACGGCCGCTACGATCGCCAAAAGCGGTAATATACGGTATTTCTGTAAATTTACGGCAGAGTTTTTTCGGCAGGGAATGCCACTCGTGATGTTTTTCATTTTTTTGCTCCTTTGATATTCAAAGGAAAGCCGGCATCCCTTTGCCAAACGCGGAAATCGCGTGTTATTTTGGCAATAATATTATATACTTGAAATCTGTGTAAATCAATATGAGTTTTTTGCCTGAATTGTAAAATTCAGTCAGCGTCAGCAGTTTGATTTCAGCCATTCTCCGAATTCGGCGGCGGAATCGTAAAAGGCATCGGGGACCTTGCCCGTTTTGTCCGGCGCGATATTCAATATCAGATTGCCGCCGAACCGTTTTACGACGGAATATCGCTCGGTCAGGACGTCCAACGGACGGAATTTGTCGGCGTTTATGACGTATCCCCAGCCTCCGCCGACGTGCCAGCCGTACGATGCTTCCCATACGTCAAACGGCGGCTTTTCCGCAGGAAGTGAGCACTCGTATTTAGTATTGAAGTCGCCGACGCCCCACAGACGGTCGTTTATCACCATCGACGGCTGTAATGCGCGCATCTCATTCTCGTCTATTGCCAACGAAACGTCGGGTATTGTCCCGTCAAACCAGAACAGATCTATTTTGCCGTACCGCGTCAACAGCTCACGCACCTGCGCATTGACGTACGCGGCATATTTTTCCAGATGCTCACGCGGCATGGGCGGTATTTCGTCCACGGCGTTATGGTCTGTATCCATGTGTGGGCGGTCCGGAAATGACGCGGAACGCGACGAAACCATAAACGACATATATTTTTGATTATATCTCCAATCCGGGGGAGAGTAATACAGGCCGACCTTCAACCCGACCGCGCGGCACGCCGTGACGTATTCGCCGACAATATCGCGCCCGTTCATGTACTGCTTCGTCGAGAAGTCGCCGACATCGCTCGGCCACATGGCGTATCCGTCGTGATGGCGCGTGGTGAATACAGCGTAGTCAAAGCCGGCCGCCTTGACTGCCGACAGCCATTTTTTCGGGTGAAAATCCGTGGGATCAAATACTTTAGCGTAGTTCCAATATTCGCGCGGGGTGACGATCCCGTTGCCTTTCTGACGGCGTTGCGGGTTTTCCATCATGCCCCACGACAGATCGATATCACCGCCGACCGACGCGATGCCGAAATGTATGAACAGGCCGAGCTTTGTCGGCTGATAAAACCACTGTGCGTCAGGGTGTGCGTTTCTGACGAAACGGCGGTCCGACCCTGCGTATCCTATTATCGAATGTTGCTCCTGTGCCTCGGTCTTTTTTGCCATGCTATCACCTCGTGTCGGTTGCGACGTTTTTATCCATTATACACCGCGTAAACGGTAAAATCAAGCGCGGGCAGGATTTTTCGGCGCAAAAAGCGGCAATAATAACCTGTGGGGGTGATACTGTGGGTATTCGTACAGATATGGCGGCAGAGCTTCGCACCGGGGCGATGGCGCAAAACGCAAAGAAAAAAGATCATGAGCCCGACGGTGTGATCTATGACGAGTGCATACTGCCGTCAGGCAATAAAAAAAGCACGATAGATATAGTGAACGAAAACGGTTCCGGGTCGCTCGGCAGGCCGTGCGGCAGATATGTGACGATCTCATTCGACGATATCATAGATATGACGTACGACAGATTTGAATCGTTGTGTCGCATCGTGTCGGCGGAGCTTGCCGACATTGCCGACCGCGCCGCACCGCAAAGGACGAGTTTGCTTTTGTGCGGACTCGGCAACAGACGGCTGGCGTCGGATGCTATCGGAACATATGCCGCCGAGGCGGTCATCTCGACGCGGCATATCAAGGAGTATAACAGGGCGCTGTTTGATGGGGCTGGATTTTTTGACGTTTCCACGCTGTGCCCGGGCGTTAAGGCGCAAACGGGAATGGAAACGGCAGAGCTGATCCTCGGCGCGGTCAAGAGCATTTCACCGTCGCTTGTCATCGCCGTTGATTCGCTGGCGGCAGGGCAGAGTGAGAATCTGTGCCGCACCGTACAGCTGACGGATACCGGCATTGCACCGGGCTCCGGCATAGGAAATCATCGCACAGCCATAAACCGTGAGCTTCTCGGCGTGCCCGTGGTCGCCATCGGCGTGCCGACGGTCATAGACGCCGCGACTCTCGTGCCGGACGCACCGGACAGTCTGTACGGTATGTTTGTCAGTCCGAAGGATATAGACGCACGCGCTCTGCTGATCGGCAGAATGATAGGGTATTCGGTAAATCTGGCATTTCACCGTTCGATCTCCGTGCCGGATATGATGATAATGCAGTAATATTCCGGGCGGTCGGTGAATACAATTCCGTAAGTGATTTTACGGAGGCTTATATGGAGTATCCTGAGGTTTCATATGGCGCACGGCGCCGTTCGCAAAGGGCGTCACGTCCGGCAGTGCGTGCAATATGCGCGGTGATCGTCGCCGCCGTCATTCTGGCAGGGTGCGTGGCGGCGTACGGCTATTTTTGCGACAGGGGTATAGTGCCGGACATTTTTTCATCCACTTCCGCGACCACCGACGGCACGACAGCGGCAACGACGTCGACGACTGATGCGGGCACGCGCGCGGTGCGCGATATTGCGTCTGCCGAAAAGCCCGCTGACACGGGCACGGCGCCTCCGCTTGACCGTGTGATAATAATATGCACGCACGGCTTTGAGTCGTATTCCGACGGAGAAACAGTGACGTCGCTGGGTGCCTACATTGCCGAAAGGCTGTCGGCCGGCGGCATATCTGCACAGTTCTTCGATCTCGGTATAGATACGTCGTTCGGCTCTTACGCCGCGGCGGCAGAGGCGCTTGCCGATCGTGACTGCTCGGCGACGCTGATCGATCTGCATGTCATGACGCTGTATGACGGCGAAACCTCCGGCGCGATACTGTCGGACGGATGCGCGCAGATGTATTTTTCGGTCGGTGCGACCGAAAACTCAGACGAACGCACGGCCGAGGCGCGGCGACTGATGTATTTGTGCGACAGGGCACACGCCGGGATCGTCGGCGATATCGTGTTTTCCCCGACGACGCTGAATCAGGATATTTTCGCGTCGTCGCTGAACGTGACCATCGGTGCCGTCGGCAACACATATTCCGAGGCGCAAAAAACCGCGGATATTTTGATAAATGTCTTGACAGAGCTTAAAAAAAGGGGCTGTAAATAAACAGCCCCTGATTTTTATGATAATGCCATTCTGTCGGATTCGGCGTTCGCGCCTGCGATCTCTGCAAATTTCTGCAACAGATCCTGTTTTGTCAGTCTCTTTTTTTCATCGCCCGAAACGTCAAAGATGATCTTTCCGGCGTCCATCATGATCAGCCTGTTGCCGTGCGCTATCGCGTCCTTCATATTATGGGTGATCATTATGGCGGTGAGCCCGTTTGCCGATACGATCTCATCCGATATTTCCAGCACTTTTTTTGCCGTGGTGGGATCGAGCGCCGCGGTGTGCTCATCAAGCAGCAACAGCTGCGGGTTTGACAGCGATGCCATCAGCAGTGTCAGCGCCTGTCTTTGACCTCCGGACAGCAATCCGACTTTAGCGTTCATCCGATCCTCAAGTCCGAGACCGAGCGTCGCCAGCTTGTCACGGTCGCTTTCTTTTTCCGCCTTGGTCACGCCCCAACGCAACCCGCGGATTTTTCCGCGTCTGTACGCCAGCGCGAGGTTTTCCTCGATCTGCATATCGGGGGCAGTGCCCTTGTTCGGATCCTGAAATACCCTGCCGATATATGACGCGCGCTTGTGCTCCGGCAGGGCTGTGACGTCCTTACCTCCGATCACGATCGAGCCGCGGTCGATGGGCCAAACACCCGCTATTGCATTGAGCAGTGTGGATTTACCGGCGCCGTTGCCGCCGATTACGGTCACAAAGTCACCCTTGTTCATATGGAACGATATATCCGAGATGGCTCTTTTTTCATTGACCGTTCCGGGATTGAATGTTTTACTGATATTGATTATGTCAAGCATGTTTTCCGCCCTCCCCGTTTGCGCGCCCGTGGGCGCCGAATGATACCTTTGCCTGTTGACGCAGATGAGGAATGGCAAGGAAAAGTGCTACGATTACAGCCGTGAACAGCTTCAGATCGTTTGAATTCAGCTTCAGCCACAGGACTATGCCGATGACCAGATAGTATACTATTCCACCCACCAGAACGAATATGAGTCGGAAGCTGAAATTGAGCTTGCTTTTGAAGATCGCCTCAAACAGTACCTCGCCGATTATGACGGCCGCTAAGCCTATGACTATGGCACCTCTGCCCATGTTGATGTCGGCAAAGCCCTGATACTCGGACATGAGTCCGCCCGCGAGTGCGACGAGAGCGTTCGACAGCGACAGGCCTATGACCTTCATCGTGTTTGTGTTGATGCCCTGTGCGCGGCTCATTGACGGGTTATTGCCCGTCGCACGTATCGCAGAGCCCTGTTCGGTACCGAAATACCAATACAGTATCACGATGACGACAGCGGCGATCACAGCCGCAAACACGATCGACAGTGGTATGTTGCGCGATGTTACAGTCAGGCTGTATTTGTCCGGATTCAATGATTTGTTTGCCGCCATTCCCATTATGTGCAGATTGACGGAATACAGCGCGAACTGCGTCAGTATACCGGCAAGTATCGGCGGGATACCGAGCCTCGTGTGCAAAAGACCGGTCACGCAACCTGCCGCGGTGCCGGCAAGCGTGGCTATCAGCAGTGCCAGCCATGACGGAACGCCGGCGCAGATCAGCATAACGGTGCAGGCACCGCCCGTCGTGAATGAGCCGTCGACCGTCAGATCAGCCATGTCAAGGATGCGGAACGTGATGTATACGCCTATCGCCATCAATCCCCAGATAAGACCCTGCGCAACGCTGGACGGTATATTGCGCACGAGGTTCAGGGGGTTGAGCGAGGAAAAGTATTCTAAAATCGCAGTCAAATCTGACCTCCGGATTATGCGTCAAGCTCTGTCCAATCGGACGGTACCGTGATACCGTACTTGTCGCAGTAAGCTTTATTGTATTTCTTTGTGAATACGGGGGCAAAACGGATATCCATCGTCGAAACGTCGGCACCGTTCACTAAGATCTCGTATGCCATGAGGCCCGCCTCATAACCGATATCGTAGTATTTGATCGTCAGTGTGGCAGCACCGCAATAGCGGCACAGACCCTCTTCACCGGCGAATACGGGTACGTTTTTGGAATCGCAGACTGAGCCGATGGCACCTGAGCACGATGCGGCCGTGTTATCTGTCGGGATGTATATTACGTCGCACTCATCGCACGCACTTGCCGTTACGGAAGAAACGTCGTTGGTGTCGGCGAATGTGAACGACTTTACCGTGTAGCCGAGTGCCGCAAGCAGAGGCGTGATCGTTTCGACCTGATATTTGGAGTTTGCCTCGGCTGAGCAGTACAGAATACCGACTTTATTCGCATCCGGGAAAAGCTGTTTGATCATCTCCGCCTGTGTGTCAAGGGGAGCCAGATCGCACGTTCCGCTGATGTTCTTGCCTGTCGCGCCGGTCCAATTGTCGATATCGAGTGCAGAGCTGTAATCCGTTATGGATGTGGCGATGACGGGTATCTTCGACGTTGCCGCAGATGCCGCCTGCAAAGCCGCCGTGGCATTTGCCATGATGAGATCGACGCCGCTGGTCACAAACTGATTGCAGATGGTGACGCAGGTGGCGGAATCGCCGGAGGCGTTCTGCTCAGTGAATGTGACCTTATCGCCAAGCTTTTCCTTCAGTGCGGCCTTGAAACCTTCCGTAGCGGCGTCAAGTGCTTCATGCTGAACGAGCTGGCAGATACCGACTGTGAATGTATCGGATTCATCTCCGCAGGATGTGAAGCAGAGTGCCGTGAATATCATCGCAAAAGCGGCGATGATGCAGATGATCTTTGTAAATCGGGTTGTCATGTGGTTGGTCCTTTCAAAAATAAGATACGTCAATAATACACCTGCTATTGACAAAAGTCAAACGAATGTTTATAATGCTTGTGATAAGTTTTCGTTATGTTAAAAAGGGGAGCACAAGTGACCAAATATAAGGTGTTTCTGCGTATAGCCGATGCGGGTAGCTTCACGCGTGCCGCAGAGGATTTCGGATATACGCAATCGGCGGTCAGCCAGATGATGCGTTCATTGGAAAGGGAATTGAACGTGACTCTTTTCACGCGCACAAAGCACGGCATATATCTGACATCCGACGGCAGAGAAATGATAGAGCACGCGCGTCGCCTCGTCAACGATTATGACGCCATGATGTCAAAAACGACGGCCATCAACAACCTTTCCGGTGCGATAATCCGCATCGGGTCGTTTGCGAGCGTATCGGCGAATTGGCTGCCGTCGCTCATAAAGAGCTTTAAGACAAAATATCCGCTTGTCGGTTTTAAGCTGTTGCAGGGTGATTACGCCACGATACGCGATTGGATCAGCGACGGCACGGCAGACCTCGGCTTCATGACGCCGGAGGTCGCCGGCGATATGCCGAATACCGTGCTGGGGACCGACGAAATGGTGCTCGTATTGCCGCCGGAGCATGAGCTGGCGAATAAAAATCGGATATCGCTCGCCGATATAGGCGATGAACCGCTGATATTCCTTGATGAGGGCAAGACGAGTGAGCCCATGTCGATCTTTACGCGGTGCGGTATAGTGCCGAATTTGCAATATCACGTTCACGATGACTACACGATCATGAACATGGTGGAGCAGGGGCTGGGCGTTTCGATATTGCCGAAGCTCGTGCTGACACGTCACGGCAGAAATATTGCCGTGCGCAGTCTGGATCCGCCCATATTCCGTACGATATGCGTCGCCTGCCGCGATATGGACACGATGTCGATCGCGGGCAGATATTTCACCGAACATATTATTGACGGAATGAGGGACTATGATAACGGGAAGCTGATATGAAAGAGATAATTGACATACTGCGGGAACATTCTGACGGCGGATACGCCGTGTTCAGCGCACGCCTCGCACCGAACGTGCCGGCCGACAGGTTTATCGGCGTCCGCGTGCCGGAGCTGAGAAAGATCGCAAGGGAGATCGGGTCATCCGATATGTGCGGCGGATTTCTGGATGAATTGCCGCATACGTATTATGAGGAGAATATGCTGCACTCGATACTGCTGTGCGGCATAAAGGATCACGGCGAGAGCATCGTCCGAGTTGAGGATTTTTTGCCTTACGTGGACAATTGGGCAGTATGCGACACACTGCGTCCGCGTACGTTTGCGCACCATAAGGATGAAATACTCATGAAAATCGGGGAATGGACGTCGTCCGACAGACCGTTTACGGTGCGATTCGGTATAGAAATGCTTTTGGAGCATTTTCTCGGCAGTGATTTCAGGCCGGAGTATAATGAGATACCCGCCGCCGTCATCTGTGACGATTATTACGTCAGAATGATGATCGCGTGGTATTACGCCGAGGCACTGATAAGGCAGTGGGACAGCACGATAGGGCTGATCACCGGCAGACGCCTTGACATATGGACGCATAATAAAACGATAACGAAGGCGTGCGAAAGCCGACGGATAACCGACGAACAAAAAAGATATCTGGTAACGCTGAGGGCGTAAAAGAAAAAACGCACGTAAGGTGCGAAAAATACGGAGGCATATATGGTATTGAGAGAAGCAACATCGGACGATTTTGAGGAGCTTACCGCACTGTACCGTGCACAGATCGGCAGACGGTTCTGTTTGTGGAATGAGCATTATCCGACGTCAGACAACATTGAAACGGATATTCTGCTGGGCAATATGTTCGTTGCCGTTTCCGACGGGCACATTGTCGGCGCGGTGGCGATCGACACCGAGGATGACCTGTCGGATTTTGATTTCTGGCGATTCAGAGAGGATTGCTGTGACCTTGCGCGCCTGTGCGTCAGTCCGGATCACAGCGGGCAGGGAATAGGATACCGCATCATGACGGATATCGACAGCTTGCTGAGAGATCGCGGATATTCCGCCGTGCATCTTCTGGTCGGCAGTGAGAACGTGCCGGCATATAAAACGCATATGAAGGCAGGGTATAAAAAGTGCGGCGAGTGCAATATGTACGGCTCACACTACTATGCCTGTGAGAAAAAGCTGTAATATCAAAAAACGGGGCAGACCGCGTGTCTGCCCTGCTTTTTATATCAATTCAAATGCGACCGTCTGAATATTGTCGCTATCCGGTCCGGTCATGATCTCAAATTCCCCCTTTTCCGATTCGTACACGTCACGCGCGGTGTAATAGCGCAGATCGTTTTCGGTCACGGTAAACGTGACGTTTTTGCTTTCATTCGGTGACAGGGCGACCTTTTTATAGTCCTTCAATTCCTTTACCGGCCGTGAAAGACTGCCGGTCTTGTCACGGATATATAACTGCACCGTGTCGGTGCCCGGCCTGTTGCCGGTGTTGGTCACCGTGACGGATACGGTCAGCGCGTCGTTGGATTTCAGCTGTGTTTTGCTGACTGTCGGCGCGGAATACTCAAACGTCGTATATCCGAGGCCGTAGCCGAACGGATACAGCGGTGCCACCGGCGCGTCGATATACCGTGAGCAATACGTGTTTTCGGTGATTATTTTGCTGTTGGGCACGGGGCGCGCCGTCGGAAGCTTTGAGTAATATATCGGCATCTGACCGACGCACCACGGAAACGACATGGCCAGCCTTCCCTCCGGCTCGGCATTGCCGAATAACAGGTCGGCACACGCACTGCCGCCCTCGGTGCCCGGTTGCCACATCATCATGATCGCCCCGGAAAACGGCTCTATCGACGTCAGCTCAAGCGGTCTGCCGCCGAATACGACGACCGCGGTATTCCGGTTTGCGGCTGTGATTGCACGCGCCAGCTCGGTTTGTGCGCGGCTGAGCGTGAGCGTCGCACGGCTGTTGCCTTCACCCGACATCGACTGATGCTCGCCGAGGCACAGTACGACCGCGTCGGCCTTTTTCGCCGCCTTTACCGCGTTCGGTATACCTGTTATATCGTCGGCGTAAATATCCCATGACACAGCGGGAATGACGTCCACCGCGGCATCCGGCAACAATGACCTTATGCCCGCGGCGACGGTCACCGTGTCGTTTGGTGAGCCGTGGCACGCCCAACTGCCTATGATCTCACCCGTATCGGCAAACGGGCCGATCAGGGCTACGCGCCCGACGTTCTTGGAAAACGGCAGTACGCCGTTGTTTTTCAGCAGTACGGCACACTTCCGGGCGGCATCTCTTGCCGTATCCCGATGGGCGCGACACAGGTTGATTTCCTTCTCCGCCGATGTGTCTGCCGTGCGGTACGGGTTATCGAACAGCCCCAGCTCATCCTTTAATTTCAGCACGCGGTATACGGCGTCGTCTATCTGCTTTTCCGTGATCCTGCCATCGTTTATCAGCTTTTCGGCGCTGAGATAAAGCGTTGCCGACATCATTTCGATATCTCCGCCCGCGTTCGTCGCTTTTGCCGCGGCGTCCGCGTAATCGGAGGCCGCACCGTGACGTATCATTTCGCGGTACGCGTTGTAGTCGCTGATTACCACACCGTCAAATCCCCATTCGCCACGCAAAACGTCGGTGACCAATCTTTTGTTGCCGGCGCACGGCAGTCCCGCGATCGTATTGAACGACGTCATCAGCATCCTGACCTTTGCGTCAGTCGCGGCGTGATACGGCCGGAGATACGTCTGACGCATTGTACGCTCCGACATATCGACGGAATTATAGTCTCTGCCGTCCTCGGTCGCACCGTACGCCGCAAAGTGCTTTACACACGCGGCGATATTGTATTTGCCCATATCGCCCTGATATCCGCGGACTGCCGCATTTGCCATACGGCAACCCAGTGTCACGTCCTCGCCCGCGCCCTCCATCACTCTGCCCCAACGTGCATCGCGGGCGATATCCACCATCGGCGAGAACGTGACGTTCACGCCGGAAACGGCAGCCTCCTTTGCCGCCATTGCGGCGCATTTTTCGGCCAGCGCGTCGTCAAATGAGCACGCTATTGCAAGAGGTATCGGATATACGGTCTTATATCCGTGTATCACGTCGTACATAAACAGCACAGGTATGTGGTGCGGCTGTTTTTTCATCACAGTGTCCTGTATCTGCATCATTTCCTCGGCACCGTTGAAGCCGAGCACAGACCCGGCATAATATGCGTCGTCGGGTGATATGTTCAGCCTTGACGCCGGACCCGTCAGCTCCGCCGCGGTCTGAGCCAAAAAGAAATTGCCGTGCAACTGCATCAGCTGACCGACCTTCTCTTTCAGTGACATTTCGCCTATCAGTTTTTTTATATCCATGATTATCTCCGATATCGTAAATTTTTTTTAGTATATCATCGGCGAACGTGATTGTCAATCGTCGGATTGGCCCGATACGACGATATTACGACGGGAAATTCATCGCTTTTCGTACTATTATAACGGGGGAGTGAATAGATATATCGTGCAGATATCTGTTTGGAGGTTTTTATGAAGATTTACGCGGTCAGGTCAACAACATTGAAATTTGCATCGGTTCTCATACTTTCGCTGGCGGTGTTGGCGTCGCTTATCGTTATTTTGCCGGTGAGCACGACGGCTTCAGCCGGTGTATCATACGACAGGGTATATACGTCGGCAGACAGGATTGGCTTTTTGTCGCAATTCGGCTGGACTGTCGATGAGACCGATGTCGAGGAAGTGAACGTCACGATCCCATCTGAATTCGACGCCGTGTATTCGGAGTATAACGATATCCAGAAGTCGCAGGGCTTGAATCTGAATAAGTACCGCGGTAAGGACGTTACACGATACACGTATAAGGTCACGAATTATGACGGGTGCGACGGCACGGTGTACGCAAATCTTTTGGTATATAAGGGTAAGATCGTGGGCGGGGATCTGTGCTGTGCCGAAAACGGGGGATTTGTCAGCGGTTTTGACGGTAAAAAAGTATAACGAAACGGCGGCTGAAATCAGCCGCCGTTATGTATTGCCAATATATCACCAAAGGTTTTTCGGATAGTGACCTGCCGCCTTGTGTGCGCGTATGAACTCACGGAATTGACCGCCGTCCTCTTTATATGTCACGCCGTTCCACTCGGCATCGGTATCGAGCATCTTCATTTTTTTGCCGTTTGAGATCATATTCTGAACGGCCGCAGGCAGGAAAAATTCGCATTTCGTCAGATTACTGCCGTGTTCAGTGAGAAAATCGATGAACATATCGTGGAGTCCGTCGTAAAAATCGGGCGTGAAACCGAAGCACGTCATGGACACGAGCTGCTCCGGATCAAGATCGCTTGTCGTTCCGTCATCCCACGTATTGAACAGTCTGCCGTTTTTTAACTCGATTTTCTTATTCTCGGTTATAGTCTTAAGGTAGTCGCCGTCGGTCACGCACACCCCGCGCGAAACGCTTCCGTTGTGGCTGAGAGTATTTTTAAGCTTGTACCCGACCATGCACCACTCACCGTTGCCGGACCTCAAAAACGACGCCAACTTCTCAAACGGGTCGTAGCCGTAAAAATCATCCGCATTCACGACCGCAAACGGCTCTGTGATCTTGCCGATGCTGAGAATGGCGTGACCTGTGCCCATCGGCTTTTTTCTTTCCTCCGGAAACTTGAACCCCGCGGGCAATTCGTTTTTCTGATAAGCGTATCTGATATTGACGCCGGCTTTTCTGATGCGGGCACCGATTTTTTCCTCAAAATCTGCCTCGTGTTCCGGCTTTATGACTATCACTACCTTGTCAAAGCCCGCGCGGATCGCGTCGAACACCGTGAAATCTATCATGTATTCATTGTCGTCGGTAAGCGGAGTGAGCTGTTTCAGACCTCCGAAACGGCTGCCCAGACCCGCCGCCATTATTACAAGTGTCAAAGTATACCTCCGGTTGTTTTTTTATCGGAATTTGTGCCTTACTGAAAATTATACCATTGTTTCGGCATATTTTCAATACTTTTTTCATATATTTTCACCAAATGACGAAAATACGGACGGTTATCATGAAAAAGAATATAACAATTTTTGCGATTTTGCTGATCGCGGCGTTAGTGACTTCATCCTGTTCGAATGTCAATATGACCTCGCTGTTATCATATGAAAACAGCGATTATTCCGCCGATATGACGGTGAAATACGGCAATGACACTATGGAGATGAATGTCGTCAAAAACGGGGACAAATACACATTTACCATTGCGGATGAGATCACGTTCGTTTTTGACGGTAAATGGCAGGTGACGTACGGAGGGGCAACCGTTTCGTTAAGCGAAAAGGCGTCGTCACGCGCCATGCCGACGCTCATACGCGACGCGCTCAGTATGTCACCGTCGGACGATTGGACGATCGGCGAGACCGACGCCGGGGGTATCAGATTATATGAATGCCGCAGTGACGGCGTCACGCTGTATATCGACGCCGTGACGCATCGTCCGCTGAGAATCGAGACCGGAAAGCTGACGGCCGATATCACGTCGTTTGGCTGATCACTGCTTTTCGTTGTTTTCCACCGTTGACGACGCTCCGTCGGAGACGATCGGCTCATGAAGCTTTCTGAATACGTTTCTTCTGATCGTCACGTCGTGGCCGGATATGACTTCCACGGGGGCGACTGCGCCGGCAGAGGCAATGAATTTATCGGCCGATGTCGGATCAAAGACGTTCAGCTCTATCATCGTTTTACAGTCTTTTCCGTCTGTCAGCACGCCGCACCGACGGAATGACGTGAACGTATTCGATACTATGCTGACATCGGATGCGCCGCCGTATATGCGGATCGACGGGGCATAGGTATTCATGAACGAGCAATCGGATATTTCCGCCGAGCCGGCAATGTTCAGACAATTCGTATCCTCTCCGGGTGTGCCGGCAAATTCAAATCGGCAGTCGCGTATCACGGCTTTACCCGCCGTGATCGACACGGCGGGACCTGCCGTGCCGAAAAAGCTTATTCCGTTGATCTCACAATCACCGCATACCGTCAGCGCCGGCGTGACATCCGCCGCGACCTCGATATCGCGGTAATACGTTGTCGGTGATCCGTCGGAATACAGCCTCAGCTCATATCCTCCGTCTGTTTTTGTCGCCTGCCACTGACCGATGACGCGCGGCATACGGCTTGTGCGCTCTCCGGCGTAGGCACCGAAATCAAATATGACGTTTTTCGGCTCTTTTGCCGTTTTTACCAATAATTTATATACGTTTTCGCCGTCGGCGCCCCACAGATACGGGGCGCTTCTTTGTGTTGACAGCGTTATTTTCGGCATATCGCCGTCGCCGTACGATGTGATGCGCACGCCGTTGGCTTTTGACGTCAGTGTGTCACGGTATTCCGTCCCCGTGCGTAAAAGCACGGTGTCGCCGTCACAGAGCGACAGACCGCGATAGCTTGCCTTCGCCGTCAGCTCGGTCAGCCCGTCGTTTTCATCGTCGCCGCACAGCGAATCTATGTAATATACAGCCATGATTATCTCCGATCGTTGCAATTTGCGGCGTATGAGCCGTCAACACTACTCTATCATATTATGTACGCTGTGTCAATCTGTCAAAACAAATCGGGTATTTACATTTTTTTCGACATATGGTATACTACCCACACAACCGTGTTTGCAAGGGGGAAATGATCATGACAGGATACACAGGCGCGATGACGTGCGGAACCATGCTATTGATGTCGGTGAGCTCACCGGTGTATATCTTCGCGGCGATTCTGGCGATTATGGTCGGCGGCACCATAATGATAAAAGACGGTATGCGTCGCATAATCGGGATACAGGACAGGATCATAGCGGCCAAATGCGAGAATAAAGAGTACATATACAAAAAAAGCACGCTGTTTCTCAGTTGCTTTGAGATTTTCATATTGCCGTGGCTGATGTTGCCGGGTGTTTTGCTGATACCGGGCAACGGGGCGTGGCTCGTGTTTTTTCCTATCATGGTCATTGCGATAGTCGTTGAGGTATCTGCGGCAAAGGTCCTCGGTAACTGCGGCGTGCGCCGTGGCAGGTATTGGCTGATGCATCTGACCGTCGCCGTGATCGGAATAACCGCGGCCGTCGTACTGCGCTCGACGGTGCTCGCGTAAATCGCGCGGTCGTCGCAAAAAATCCCCGCATGGCACTTGTAAAGCAAGTCGTCATGCGGGGATGGTTTTATTTCCGAACGGAATCAGAGGCACATTCCTCGCGTTTTTTTCTGTTTTTCTCCGTCTTGTCCATGAGTATCAGTACCGGGATGAGCGTTATGACGGGCAACAGCACTCCCATCCACAGGTGAACGGATTGAACGATCGTGTTATATGTGGCGTGGTATACTGTCGCTACGGCGAGCATGGCGACTGTCCCCGTGCTGAACAGCTTCCGCCGTGTGTGCACGAAACTCATGCCGTATCCGACGGCGAGCGTACACAGGCCGTGCATGATACCCGCGCCCAGCCCGCGCATCAGTGCGTCCAGCACCGACACCGTGTTTGACATACTGCCTAAAATAAATGCGTTTTCCAATACCGCGAAACCGACGCCGACCAACGCGGAGCATTCATACAGCATACGTCTTTCCGGTTTGAAAATAAAGACGAAAACGAGTATCGGTAAGGCCTTGAATACTTCCTCAAAAAACGGTGCGATACTGCATGAGAAAAATTGCTTTTCGTATGGCAATGCCGCGAGCGCAACGGCGCTCAGTTCTCCGCAGAACAGGCAGACTCCCATTCCGATGAAGAAGAATATCAATGCCATTCTCACGCGCCCCTTGCATACGAAAAAGCTCATGATCATCGGCAGTGCAAAGCTGATAAACAGGATCAGATTCAGATTTCCCATTTTTTTGCCCCCCTGATCGCCGAGACTGTAATGCCGAATACCGAGAGTGACATCAGCAGTGACAGTATGCCAACCAACCGACTGTTGTCGAATGCCGAGCAGGTGACGAATGCCACCATCACCACGTACAGAATCAGCGCGGAAATGTTGCAATTTCTTGTCGCGTGCAGAAATCCGCAGGCATCATTGGGCAAAAGTATGTGCTTCAGGTTGAAATACGATGCCGGAATGGCGGGCAGTAACATCAGCATCCACATCAGTGCGCAGATGATGTCCTTATCCTTCCAGATAAAAAAGGCATTGACGCACAGCAGTGCGATGCACAGCGGTGCGATATTGGCCAACAGCTTTGCCGTACGGTTCTGCGAGCTGCCGTCATCCACCACCTTATCCAACGTCCCGTAGTTTGCCGAAAGCAAAAAATAATTGCAACCGAGGATGCCGAGCATACCGATGGAGAAAACCTCATGCACGCCGCACCACATATCGATCAGCAACAGCTGTTGCTCCAGCATGAAGCACCCTGCCGCGCAGACGAGCAGCTTCATATAAAACGGCTTATCCTTGGCAAACAGCTTCAATGCCCCAAGCCAGAAAGCCGCCGCCGCTATCACGAACGACGCGACTCCGTAGATTATGTCCAACATGGTTATTTTCCCCTTGCTTTTATCATTGTCCGTTTGGAATTTCCGTGCGTTCCCTTTTCTCCTTTACGGTCATCAGTGCCGTCCGGGCAAACAAATGAATCTTGTCGTTATATCGGATTTATTACCTGCGATTTTTTACTCTTCACGTGCGGGCCTTTTCTTTTTGCCGATGAAAAATCCGACGAGGCCGAATACGACTGCCGCCGCGACGGTACAGATCACGGTCAGACTGCCGTCCGAAATGGTGGAGCCTGCCGGACTGCCGTATTCGGCACCGTCCGGGCCGAGGTAACGGCCGTCTACGACCGTATTGGTCAGCATGGCGCCGCTTTTATCGAAATAGTATTGGCGGCCGTCTATATTCGCCCAACCGGTCAGCATGACACCGTCGGAGTTCAGATAATACCAGATTCCGCCGTCATATAACCAGCCGGTCTGCATAAGACCGTTGCGATCACAATAATAGTAGTACCCGTTGAACGCTATCCAACCGGTGCGCATAATGCCGTCTTCCCCGAAGTAGAACCAACCGCTCCAACCGGGGATGCCGCAGACCCAGCCGGTCGCCATAGTGCCGTCGGGATAAAAGTAAAACCATTTGCCCTCGTAATTCGGGATCGTGTTCTGCCACCCCGTGAGCGCAACGCCGTCCTCACCTATGTATCTCCAACTCCCGTCGGACAGCTCTTTCCAGCCGACAACATCCTCTGCCGACGTCTGCAGTGTCATGAATGAGAACATGGTGCATACCGTCAGAACCGCCAAAAACATACAAATAAATTTCTTCACGACCTAAATATCCTCACTTTTTTGTGTTTGTATCGGTTTATACGAACGAAACGGGAAAATGGCTACATTTTTTTGAAAAAAATCCCAAAACGGGCATATTCACACCGCATGTATAAATATCCATACACAATATATCACAATTGTCGGCGATTGTAAATAGCAAAAAACCGTAACTGCCGTCCGACAGTCGGGGGATCGCATTTTTTCGCACAAAAAAAGCGCGGCGGGAAAAATTCCCGCCGCACACAGCCGGTGACCGATATTACGTAAAACTTATTGGCAATCAATGATCGTGAGGGATTTTTCCTCGTTCATTTTCGCGCTCCACGCGAGGAATGTGTCAAGCGGAACGCCGTTGACGTTTTTGCCCGTACGCGTGTTGAGCGATACGGTGCGTTCTGCCACCTCTTTGTCGCCCACGATGATGGTGTATGGCATACGCTCGTTCTTGAATTTTTTGATCTTTTCCTTCATGTTGGAGTCCGTCGTGTCGATCTCATAGCGGATCTTGTTCTTGCGGAAAATCTGCGCCAGCTCAGTCGCGTATTCGTTATGCTCCTCGCGGATCGGAACGATACCGACCTGAACAGGTGATATCCAATACGGGAATGCACCCTTGAACTGCTCTATCAGTATGCCGAGGAATCGTTCGAGCGAACCGTAGATGACACGGTGGATGATGACGGGTGTCTTTGCGGTGCCGTCGCTGTCGGTATAATGGATGTCAAAGTTACGCGGAAGTTGGAAGTCGAGCTGGATCGTGCCCATCTGCCACTGACGTTTGAGCGCGTCCTTCATCATTATGTCTATCTTCGGACCGTA
>JAKSPY010000018.1 GCA_024404445.1 Clostridia bacterium | reverse complement strand
CGAGCGCTTGTGTAGTATAGCACTATGATCTCCCTTTGTCAACCCCTATTTATAACTTTTTTTCAAGTTTTTTCAACTTTTTTTCGTCGAACTATATATAGGGGTACACCATACCTCGCCTACACAAAATACAGCCCCTCACAATCAGGGGCTGTATCCGTTATCAATCTATTCTGATGTTCAGATCAACATCCTGCGCCTCACTGCCGCGAAATTCCGTCTTATATCTGATCTCCAGCTTTCCGCCCGACGCATAAGTGACCGTGTTTATGAGCAACGACGTGCTGACGCACACGTCCAGCTTCATGAATCCGAAATCCATCTGTCCGTAATAGCGCTGACCGGCCGTGTAGAAAAAGGCTGAGCCGATCTCGCCCTCGCGCACGACGGACACCGTTCCGCGGTCGTCGTCATCGAACGAGATCAGCGACACGGTCGGCGTGCCGTCATCCGAAAGCTGTTCGTTATACCTGATTTCCGTTTTCGCGCCGGTCTGGGTTATGGTGCCTTCGCACACAGACGTTATCTGATTGACGTCGCCTGTGTCCAAATCCCGGATGGATGAACGGATGCTGACACTGACATCGCGCTGTAATTTCTTTTCAGACATTATTTCAGTTTGATAAGTGAGGCATTCCACATATCCGGTGCCTCATAGCCGAGGAAATTCACCGTAGTCGCGGCGACATTGGCAAGGCCGAGTCCATCGGCGTCGCTGACAGTATATTTGTCGGAGTAGAAATTATCGTATATAATGCACGGTACGGGATTGAGCGTATGGCTGGTCTTTGCCTTCGGTGATCCGTCGGAATTCGTCTTTACGCAATCCTTTTTCTTATCGTACTCAAACATCTCGTCGGCATTGCCGTGGTCAGCTGTGATTATTGCCACTCCTTTGACCTCATCGATCACGGTAAGCAGACGGGCGAGCTGAAGGTCAAGTGCCTCCATAGAGCAACGGGTCGCCTCATAATTGCCCGTATGGCCTACCATATCGCCGTTCGGGAAATTCGCGCGGATATATTTATATTTCCCGGATCTGATGACCTCAATCAGTCTGTCGGTGATGAGTGCGCACTGCATCCACGGGCGCTGCTCAAACGGAACGACATCGGACGGGATCTCCTCATACGTTTCGGTCTTCTCATCGAATTTGCCGCTGCGGTTGCCGTTCCAAAAATATGTCACGTGACCGTACTTCTGCGTTTCGGAGATCGCAAATTGGCAAACACCCGTACCGGCAAGATACTCACCCATTGTATTTGTGATGCTGGGGGGAGAAACAAGATAGCGCGACGGGATATGAAGATCACCGTCATATTCGAGCATACCGGCATATACGACGTCGGGGACGCGTACGCGGTCAAATTTATCAAATGACGCTCCGCCCTCAAATGTCTTTGAAATTTCAATGGCACGGTCGCCGCGGAAATTGAAAAATACGACGCTGTCGCCGTCATTGACGGTACCGACAGGGCGGCCGTTCTCGGCGATCACGAATGCGGGAAGGTCCTGATCGATGGCGCCGGTTTCGTTTCTGTACGTGACTATGGCCTGCTCAGCCGATGCGAACTGTCTGCCCTCACCGAGCACATGAGTGTGCCAACCGTCCTCGACCATTTTCCAATTTGCCTCGTAACGGTCCATAGTGATTTTCATTCTGCCGCCGCCGGACGCGATACGCGCGTCAAACGATGCACAGTTGAGGGAAGCAAGGAAAGCCTCAAACGGGCGGACATAATCGAGCGCCGACGTTTCGCCGACATCTCTGCCGTCAAGAAGTATGTGTACGCGCACGGTCTTGACTCCCTCGGATTTTGCGGCGGTTATCATAGCCTTAAGATGGTCGATATGTGAATGTACGTTTCCGTCGGAGAACAGACCGAGAAAATGAAGCGCGGAGCCGTTTGATCTGACGTTATCGACGATCTCACGCCACGCCTTGCCCTCAAACATTTTACCGGACACGATCGACTCCGAAACGAGCTTCGCGCCCTGCGAAAAGACCTGACCTGAGCCGAGCGCATTGTGTCCAACCTCGGAGTTACCCATATCATCGTCCGTCGGGAGTCCGACGGCTGTACCGTGAGCCTTTAATTTTACCCACGGGTATTTTTTCATAAGCATATCGAGCGTGGGTGTGTAGGCCGTTGAAACGGCGTCACCCTCTTTACCGTTGCCGATACCTACGCCGTCCATGACGATAGTGACGACAGGACCCGCGATGTCTATCGGTGCCTTAAGTACATTGAGTTTTTTCATTGTTTCACCTCTGAGTATATCTGCGGACTGACCGCAAAATTTTTACCATTATATTATATCCCCGTGCGCACGCCGTGTCAACACCGGATTGCTATTTTCGCGGTTTTACGCTGACGTACGCCGACGTAAGATTTCCGCTCGTGCCGTCATCGTATATCACGTCGAGTGAAAAATCGTCGCGTATTCCGACAGCTATGGCATGACGGACGGTGTCATTTCCGATTACGTCGATATTCCGGCCGACGATCATTGAACGGCGGCGATACTCATCAATATAAACCTTTTGCGGCAATTTGTCATAATAATCCGCAAAAATATCGGCAAATACGCCGATCAGCCGCCCGCGCAGGCAAAGCTCATCGGCTGTGGCGACGGCACCGGCATCGCCGATACAATCCGGAAAGCCGCCGCACGGCGGTGCGATATTCACACCTACGCCGAGGATCGCGTACGAAATACCGCCATCGGCGTCAAAAGTCGATTCCGTCAGTATTCCACAGACCTTTTTACTATTTATATATATATCGTTCACCCATTTGATCTGCGATGAGGTACCGAAAACGGCATCTATCGCCTCGGCGGCGGCGCAGGCGGCGGCCGTGGTGATAAGCAGAGCGTCGCCGGCGTGAAGGCGCGGCCTCAGAACAATGCTGAAATACACGCCGGTACCGGTCGGCGAGTAAAACGAGTGACCGCGTGTGCCGCGTCCGGCAGTCTGACATTCGGCGACGACGGCTGTGAATTCATCGGCGCCGCAAGCTGCAAGCGCCCTTGCCTTATCGTTGGTCGACGGTAATTCGTCATATATATCTATCGCGCCCAAACGATGTGAGATAATATCCGATTTATTCATTTTTCTCATTTTCGCCCCCGTTTCAACGGAAAATATACCATAAATCAGTGTCCGTGTCAATAAGCGTGCTATTGACATTTGCGGTCGGTGTGGTACAATAATAACAACGGAGGATGAAAATGGCAAACGAAAATAAAAAAGAATCCCGCGTGTGGTACGCGGTCCGTCTGTTTTTGACGATGTTGAAGATCGGCGCGTTCACTTTCGGCGGAGGATACGCCATGATAGCGATCCTGGAAAATGAGTTCGTATCGAAAAAGCAATGGATAGACAAGGACGAATTCATGGATATGGTCGCCTTGGCAGAGTCGACCCCCGGACCGATAGCGATCAACAGCGCAACGTATCTCGGCTATAAAAAGGCAGGAATTATCGGCTCGGCTATGGCAACATCGGGCGTTGTGTTGCCGTCGTTCGTGATCATTTACCTGATCTCGCTTTTCTTTGAAAGATTTATGGGGCTGGAATACGTCGGATACGCATTTGCAGGAATCAAGGTCGCAGTCATATATCTGATAGGCGCGGCGGGCATCAAGCTGCTGAAGGGCATGAAGAAAAACACAATGACGGTTACGCTGATCTCACTGACCGTCGTCGCGCTGGTGGTGCTGTCGCTGTTGGCCGTCAGATTTTCCACCATATTATATATATTGGTCGGCGGTGTCGTCGGCACGTGCGTTTATCTCATACACATCATACGCAAAAAGGAGGTCACGAAATGATCTGCCTTGAATTGTTTTTGACTTTTCTGAAGATCGGCGCGTTCACCTTCGGCGGGGGATACGCCATGATACCTCTGATACGCGACGAGGTGCTTTCTCACGGATGGATGACGGACGAGCGGATCATGGATTTGATCGCCGTTTCAGAGTCGACGCCCGGTCCGATAGCGATCAACATGGCGACGTTCATCGGATCGTCGCAGGGCGGATTTGCCGGCGCGGTCTGTGCGACGCTGGGCGTTGTGTTGCCGTCGTTCGTGATCATTCTTATAATAACGGCGCTTGTCGCAAATCTGATGAAATTCGCGGGAGTACAGGCGTTTCTGTCCGGTGTGCGCCCTGTCGTCGTCGGGCTGATCTGCGCCACGTCGGTGACTATGTTTTTATCCGTCATCCTGTCGGTATCACACTTCACCGATGCGATCTCGGTCGACGTGCGCGGCGTCATCATACTCGCCGCACTGATCGCGATACATTTCATCTACAAAAAAATCAAGGGTAAACGCCCTTCCCCGATACTGATGATACTTATCTCGGCTGTCATGGGTATCGCCGCATATTCACTGTGAATAACGAAAAATCGCGGGCCTGCACCGAAAAGTGCAAGCCCGCTTTTATCAGTCTGTCATTGCATCACTGTTTGCCCGCTATGCTCATCTGACCGACAAACACGTACGGTGAGCCAAATGTGGTTGCACCGCCCGAAATGCCGACGTCGACCTTATCGGAAAGCGCGACGACGCTTTTAAGCAGCGTATAGAAATTGCCCGCAACGGTGAATTCCTTTACGGCCTTTGTCTTTATGCCGTTCTCGATAAGGAAGCCCGCACTGCCGAGTGAGAAATCTCCCGTCGTTGGGTTTGCCCCGGCATGCATACCGTTAAGCTCCGTGATCAGTATGCCGTCGCCCGCAAGGGCAAACAGCTCATCCTCTGTATATTTGCCGGCCTCAAGGCAGAACGCAAACGGGCTTGTGCCGACGGCACCGCTGTACCCGCCCTTTGACGCGTTGCCCGTGCTCTCAATGCCCTGCTTTTTAGCCGTGTCCATATTGTAAAGCAGAGTTTTCAATACGCCGTTTTCGATCACGTTCTTTTTGTACGTCGGTACGCCCTCGGCATCGAATGTCGCCTGAATGCTGACGCCGGGACGCATCGGATCATCCGTGATGGTGACGACGTCGGATGCGATCTTCTCGCCCTCCTTGCCCTTCAACAGCGAAAGTCCCATTTGAGCGCTCTTGCCCGTGAATGCCGATACGAACGTGGAAAGCAATCCGCGCATGGTTTCGGGATTTATGATTATATTGTATTTGCCCGTGGTGACGTAGCCCGCGCCGATGCGGGACGCTGTCTTTTCATACGCCGTATCGACCAGCTTCTGCATATCGAATTTGTCGTTGATCTCCTGTACGTCCCAATCGTGCTCCGCCTCGTCGCCGATCTTGACAACGGGAATGGCGTACGCCTCGCTGAGGCCGTTTGTGTTTTCGAGATCGACGCCGAACGAATTGAATATACGCACAGTGCTGCTCCCCGTCGATGTGCCGGTCTGCGTGCCGGGTGCTATCGTATCGCCCTTTGCGTAGATTTTATCCTTGATCTCAAGTGCGAGCTTTTTCAGTTCGGCCGCCGACAATGGCTTATACTCCGGGGCGTTTTTCTTACCGTATGTTCCGCCGCCGTGATAGAAGCCGCCCTCTGCGAGCTTTTCCGTAGCGCGGGCATTGTCTGCCGCCGCCGCAACAATCTTTCTCATTTCGGATTCCGTGATAAGCTCCGTGGAGGCGAGTCCCATCTTACCGTCAACAAGGCAACGGAAGCAAAGTCCGCCGCTGACAGACGATGAGAAATTGCTTATCTCGTCGTTCAGCGTTTCAACGTCTGTCGATGATCCGGTCGAATAATAAACGTCATACTGCTCGATGCCTGCCTCACGGGCGGCGTCTGCGATAACCTTTTTTATCTCGTCAAAATTCATATTATCTGCCTCCTACCGTGATTTTTGATACTCTTATCAGCGGTTGGCCGACATCCGTCGGTACACTGCCGCTGGAGCTTCCGCACATTCCCTGCGCGGTATCGAGATTCTGACCCACCATGTCGATATCCATCAGTATCTGCGATCCCGTACCGATGAGCGATGCGCCGCGTACGGGCTCACATATCTTACCGTTGCGCACGATATATCCCTCATCGACCGCGAAATTGAATGATCCTGTCAGCGGATCTACCGAGCCGCCGCCCATAGAGCGGGCGTAAAGGCCGTATTCTATCGACGCGATGATATCCTCGTTCTTATCGGGGCCGTTGTCGATGAATGTATTTGTCATACGCGACGTGGGCTCAAATCTGTAGCTCTGCCTGCGGCTGTTGCCGGTGACGGGCATACCCATACGGCGAGAGCCGAGACGGTCGATCATATAGCTCTTGAGCACGCCGTGTTCGATAAGCACGTTGCGCTGTGTCGGGTGTCCCTCATCGTCGATATTGACTGAGCCCCACGCGCCGGGGATAGTGCCGTCGTCTATCGCCGTGACGTTTTCGGTGGCGAGGGCCTGGCCGGGCTTGCCGCGCATCGGCGAGCATCCGACGGCGACCGACGTTGCCTCAAGCGAATGGCCGCACGCCTCGTGGAAAATAACCCCGCCGAAGCCGTTTTCGATGGCGACGGTCATCTGACCCGCAGGACAATAATCTGCCGTAAGGTTTGTGATGGCCTGACGTGCCGCCTCCCTGCCGACGTCCTTCGGTGGGAACAGCGTGAGAAATTCAAGGCCCATGCCTCTGCCGGGACTGCAATGCCCGGACTGATTTTCTCCGCCGGCAGACGCGACCGCGTTCACCATGATACGTGAGCGCAGATGTCTGTCAGAGGTGTAAAGCCCCTCGGTATTGGCGACCCATATGGTGTGATCGACCATAGACAGACCGCCGATGACCTGTACGATACGTTCATCGTATTCGCGGGCCGCGGAGCACGCCTCATGAACTATATCGGTCCTCTCCTTGATATCGGCATCAAACGGTACCCTTGATACGGGATGGATATTGGGGAATATCTTTTCCCTGATGACTACGTTCTGCGGCAATGACTTATCGCCCATGGCTTCTGCGACAGATACGGCGCACTTGACCACTCCTGCCTCGCTGGTATCGGATGTGGAGGCGTATACGGTCCTGGTGCCGAGGAAAGCGCGGATACCGACGCCGGATACCGTATTATCCGAGATATCGTCGATCTCGCCGTTGATAAGGTGAATACCGCCGTTGCGCGTGACCTCGCAATAAACCTCGGCAAAGTCCGCACCTGTGGATATGGCTATGCCGAGAATGCGTTCAAGCAATCTTTTTTCTAACATTTTTTACCTCCGGGTATAAATATTATAGATAGATTATACACTACTGTTACGGACTTTGCAATAAGAACATGATCATTTTCATCGCAAATATCGACGGTCGCGCTTGTGTCGGGCGCGGTTATACGCAAAAATCCGTCAACCATGCAATAAGGCATTGAAAATGCGTACGGAATAATGTATAATATCATCAGGCCGGAAGCAGATCGAAGCGCGGCATCCCGTCACGGGCGGTTCGCAGACGGTCTCATATCATGACCTGAGCCTGCCCTATGGAATCTTTTATTGTTTTTACTGCATGACCAAACAGGAAAACGAGAACATAATATATCATGAAGAAAGGAATCGGTATGAAAAAACTATTATCACTCATTCTCACGGTGGCGATCATCATGGGTGCCGTCGCATTGTGTGCGTGCGGCAATGACACCTCTGACACCACGACCTCGCCGACGGACGTTGCCACGACAGCGGCGACCACGGAGGCGATCACAGACGCGACCGCAGGCACGACAGAGGTCGCGACCACCGAGGCTACGACAGAGGCAACAACGATCGCGACGAGCGAGGCCACAACAGTCGCGACGACTGCTGAAAATGTCGTCGGTCCCGTCATTGAAAACGGCAGCATCAGCATCCTCGCCGTCGGCAACAGCTTTTCCGACGACGCTATGGAGCATCTGTGGGGAATCCTGAACGATATGGGGTATACCGACATCACGCTCGGCAGACTGTATATCGGCGGTTGCTCACTGCAGACGCACGCCACGTACGCCGCGTCGCAGGAGGCAAAATACACCTTCTACGCCAACACCAACGGTCAGTGGATGACTTACGGCACGACATCAATGAATTTCGGCCTTGAATATGCCGATTGGGATTATATCTCAATGCAACAGGAAAGCGGCTCCAGCGGTATCGCATCTACATTTGAGCCGTATCTGACAAATCTCATCGCGCATATCAGGTCAAAATGCCCGGATGCGACACTTATGTGGCATATGACGTGGTCATATAAGAAGAATTGCAACCACTCCGGGTTTGAAAAATACAATCTGGATCAAATGACGATGTATGAGGCCATTGTCGATGCCACGGCAACAGCCGAGGAACATTCCGAGATTTCGTTCGTCATTCCCGTCGGCACGGCCATACAGAATATCAGATCGTCGTTCATCGGCGACAACATGAACAGAAGCGACGGCTATCACCTCGATTTCGGCATAGGCAGATACGTCGCCGCAATGATGTGGGCACGTCAGATCACGGGACTGAGCATCGACGGCGTCAGATGGTGTCCCTTCGGGTACAATTTCTCCGTCGCGACGATGGACGCGGTCAGAGAGGCGGTAAATAACGCGTATAAGGCACCGAAGCAGGTCACGGAATCGAAATATTCAGCCGCCCCCGACACGTCAAACATCATGCCTGAGGATTACGGCTATGATCCCGACGATTATACCGAGCTGGAGTTGCAGATCACAAACCACGCATTCTACAATTCCACGTCCGGCTATGAGATGTCGACGAATGCGTCAAACTCAAATCAGTTTGCCTGCACGCAGATATTCACACGTGACGATCTGCCGTACGGCACGCTGATCATCATCGACGGCGGATATCAATATCGCCCCGACGGTTGGGAAAATCCCGATGCAAAAACCGACTCCAATATGCGTCCCGACACGGTCACCGAAACACTTGTTGAGGTCGACAGATCATGGTGGGGCAGTTATAATTACCGCGCGTTCAATATAGCCGAGGTCGGCAATCCCGCGCTCGACGACGACGGGCAGGAGGGACTGAAGTACGCGTTCCGCATTTTCGTACCGAAGACTCCGAGAGATGACACGACGGCACTGACCGAGGCATCGGATATCATAAAGAAGATCGTTGCCGATGCCGGATATGACATCGACGCTTACGACGTGCTGAATATACACACGACGGGCAGAGTATATTATCAGTCCGACAGTGCAAATCTCAATCTGCTCATAGCCGGATCATCGGCGACAAGTCAGCAGTTCTGCGCATCAGGCATTTTTGTAAAGGGCGACCTGCCGATAGGTTCACTGATCGTTGTCGATAACGGTTATCAGTACCGTCCCGAGGCATGGCTGGCACTGGATCAGAAGACAAGCCCGCGTCCCGCCGCTGTCAGCGACACTGTCACGGAGATAACGGCAAAATGGTGGAGCAAGCTGAAATTCCGTGCGTTCAACATCGGACGCACCGACGGCAAGGCTCTGACTGATGACGAGGTAGATCAGATCACGTCGCATTTTGCGATCCTCATCCCGAAAGTATAACAGAAAGGCACGACCATGCTACTCGACCTGATAACATTCAACATCAGAAACTCAGACGATAAAGACGGACACTCGATCGACGAACGTGCGCCCCGGCTGTTCCCTCTGATAAAACGCAGTAGTCCCGACGTCATCGGGATGCAGGAATCGATGCCGAAATGGCACAAGTATATAGACGAGGCACTCGGTGACGAATACGCGGTCTTTGATATGCCGCGCTCATCGCACGACGTTGAGTCGATCCCGCTTTTGTACAAAAAGTCGCGTTTCGACTGCAAAAAAGCATTTCATTTCTGGTTGTCGGACACACCGGACGTTGAGTCGCGCGGCTGGGATGAATTGTTCAATTGCTATCGCATCTGCATGGGTGCGGTACTGCGCGACAAGGAAACGGGCACGGAATTTGCCTATCTGAATATCCATTACGGCTTCGGAGATGCCGGACAGGTAAAAAGTGATGAGCTGACTGTCGAAAGGATGAACGCGCTGGGCGTACCGTATATCATATCGGGCGACTTCAATATGCAACCGGAAAAGGCCGGATATATCAAAATGACAGAGCTGATGACCGATGCGAACGCCGTCACCGCCGAGGATTGGGGTACAACGTTTCACGGTTATGACGCCGGACATACGGGCGACCACATAGACTATTGCTTTATCAGCAGAGGGGTCAAAGCGGTATCGTCAGAGCTCATTCGTGACACGGAAAACGACAAATACCCGTCGGATCATTACGGATTGCACACCATAGTGGAAATATAAAACGACGTCGTTTGCGCGATCGGCGCATCTCTGCTTCGGCAATTCTGCCGACAAGCCGCCAACAGCACGATAATCGCCGCAAGGGCAGAAAGTCGATCAATGACTTTCTGCCCTTGCTTTATGAATTTACGGAATGATCTCTTTTCAGTACAAAAACGAAAGCATACGGCACAGGTTCTGCTCAGGCGGGAAAATGTGCGCAGTGCCGAATGCATAAAAATCGGTGTGCTCTATGAATCTGAACACGGCGGCAACAGCATCGACGTAATCCGATCGGCTGTCGCTGTCGGACATATATCCGACGGTGACGAGATCGAGAAGCGCAAGCCCCAGACACAGCGACGCAACAGCATCACGTGGCTTTTTCACGCTGTCAACGTATGGGAACTGCTCAAAAAACAGATGATTGACGAGTATTTTTTCGGTATATACATCAACGTCAGGTATAACGGTCCGCAGATGCGCACTTGCCGATATGTACTTATCGATCGCCTGCGGGACGTCAAAATTGCCGTCTTTTTCGATGCCGAGCGCGCCGATTGCCTTTTCACCGAAAAAGCGCAGGTCATCGCATCTGTGCTCTATCGCGCGTATGAATTTCAGCATAAGCCCCATTCCGTCTGAATCCGACGACGGTACATCGCCTATCCCGCCGTGCAGATAAAGACACAGCCTCATCATCCTTTCGGCAATGCTCATACTGCGATCGGCAATTATATCGATCGAGCCGTGACGCACGGCGATCATCTCATCGGTCGGCTCCGTACCGTTTATTTTTATTCCGTCAAACGGCAATTCGCATTCGTCCTCAATGAAGGTGACGGGATCGGTATCGCGCATCAGCAGTTCAACGGTGGCCTCACAGGCGAGCGACGTGCCGGCCTCATGGATGCGTGCGGATTTGATCGATCGCGGATATACACGGCACAGCATGGAAAGCGCTTCGGCACCGCATTCCTTATGCAACAGGCAATATCCGTCATCGTCGAGCATCGGGCATTTGCCCTCATAGTTCGGGCTGATGTACGCAAACCGTTCGTTATCCGGCATATCTGCGGGCACGAAGGCGCAATCCAGCTTACAGCGCAGTTTTTTGCCGCACGAAAGGCCTATCAGATTATAATACTCCTGTTTGGTAACGGATATTTTCCACCCGTTACAGCACGTGTGACGGCACTGACCGCATTTGCACGCGAAATCGGGATACCATGACGGAAAAACCGTCAGCTTTTTTTCCATAATATCGCCTCCGAAAACGATTTTTATTATAATTCGTCGCAAACCGTTGTCAATATTTTTTGACAAAAAATTCCAATTGCCATTGTATGATTTTTAGTACAATATCTTGACTTATCACGAAAAACGTATATAATTATGGGCGGAAAAGAGGCGTATCCTATGATTTTTCTGTTTATTGTTCCCGTCCTCGCAACGGTAAAGGTACTGTGTCAGGGCGCACTGTCAAAGCGCAGTGTGAAATGCGCGCGCGACGCGGTCATGATGAATGCACGCATATTCGCCATAGTAGCGGTATTTCTGGCGGCAATATTTTTCCGTGAAATACCCGACAGCCGTATAATAATCTATGCCGCCGTATATGCCGCATCCATCGTCGCATTCCAATCGGTATATATGATGGCGTTCCGTTCGGGCCCGATTTCGTTGACGAGCACGATCAGTGACTTTTACGTTGTGTTACCTTTGGCGGTCGGCGTCATATTCTATAATGAGGTCGATAAGCTGACGTGGTTTACGGCGGTCGGCCTTGTCGCTATGGCTGTTTCATTCATTTTGATACCGGGCAACAAAAACGAACGCTCCGCAAATAAAAAATGGCTGGCGCTGGCGATATTCGCCACTGTTCTCAGCGGCGCCGCGTCTGTGTCGATGCTCGTATTCGCCAGAAACGAGGAGCTCGCGCCGTATAAGACCTACTACGTCATGTATTCGTACGTGATCGCGGCGGTGCTGGCATTCATCGTCGGCTCTTTCATGCCGAAGGGCGCACGTCAGACGGACGGTGAAAAAAGAAAGCCCGACTATACGGCCGTCATTCTGACCGTCGCAACCGCCGTGGCATTGGGACTGCACAACGTCAGCGCAACGTACGGCATACAGCTGAACGACGGTATGCTGTACTACCCCGTTACGAACGTCGCCACGATAATACTCACGTCGTTCAGTGACGTCATCATATTCCGTCAGAATCTGTCAAAGCGGTCGGCGATCGGTATCATATTCGGCGCCGTCGCCGTAGTGCTGACAAGTCTGTAATGACAAATCATGGTGAAATTTTCCGGCACGTGTCCCGAATTATTCGACAGTGTCGGAATTTTTCCGTTTTTTTGTGCAAAATTGCCGTTGCTTTTCCCCGCTTTACATGGTATAATTAAAATATAGTTAATGTATTAAGCATCGGGGAGGCGAAATGTACAATATTGGTGACTACGTGGTATACGGCAGGCTGGGTGTATGCAAAATAGATGACATTTGTCCGTCGCCGTTCGGCGGTGATGACAGACAGCATTATCTGTTGCGTCCCGTCGATTCTCCGACATCCGAGGTTTACACCCCGGTGGAAAGCGACAAGATGCCTTTGCGCGCCTTGATGACAAAAGACGAGGCGATATCGGCTGTCGCGGCATTCGCGTCGGTCGATGAGCTGACGGTGGATAACGAAAGGCACCGTCGGGATATATATAAGATCGCCGTCAAAGACAATTCTCCCATCGGTATGTACGCGGTCATAAAGACGGTGCGTGCGCGCCGTGAACAGCTGGCGGCCCTGCGCCGTCACCTTACTGAGGCCGATTCGGAATATGAAATGTATGCCAAAAAGACGCTGTACTATGAGCTGTCGATAGTGCTGGGTATGCAGCTGTGCGATATCGAGCAGTACATAGACGACATCATCCGGCAACAAACGCTGTCGGATCAGATAAATTTGACGGGGATAGTGTAAATATTTATTGACAAATATTCGCATTTATGGTACGATGTGTACATAATGGTATGATTTAACCAATTCATGAGAGGGGCCCGTTTTTATGTTTGAAAAAATGAAAATCAAAAAACTGCTGTCGCAGAAAAAGAAGCTCATTATTGAGCTTGAACAAAAGCGCATGAGATCACAGGCCGCCATAATGGAGGCTATTCTTGCACACGAGTCGCCGAGTGACGAGGATACAGACTTTTTCAATGAATACACCGCAAAGATAAACCAGCTCCGCACGGATATCCACGAATTGCAGTCACAGCTGGGCATTTCAGATAAGAAATAATGATGTTATGGGGACCGTACGGTTGATGTCGGTCCCCTGTTTTTCGCTTTATTGCTCAAAAAATATTGAAACGCGGGCAATATTATGGTACAATCCTAAAAAAAGTATATGAGGTAATGACATGAAAGCAACAATAGTAATGGAAAACGGCGGAGTGATGGAGCTGGAGCTCATGCCCGAAACGGCACCGATCACCGTCGCAAATTTCAAAAAGCTCGCCGACGCGAAATTCTATGACGGTCTGATATTTCACCGTGTGATTGCCGGATTCATGATACAGGGCGGGGACCCGACAGGCACGGGAATGGGCGGCCCCGGTTGGACGATCAAGGGCGAATTCAGGCAGAACGGCGTCAACAATACGCTGAAGCACACGCGCGGCGTCATTTCGATGGCGCGCTCCTCCATGCCTGACTCTGCAGGCTCACAGTTTTTCATCATGCACGCGGACGCACCGTATCTCGACGGTCAGTATGCCGCATTCGGTAAGATGACGTCGGGATTTGAAACGCTTGACGAGATTGCGGGCGTCAGCACGAACTTCAACGACAGACCTCTGAAAGAGCAGAAGATCAAGACCGTCAGAGTCGAGGACTGAAATGAGCGAACTGACTGACAGGATCAATTTTCTCGCCCGTAAGAAAAAAACAGTCGGACTGACAGACGCGGAGATCGACGAGCAGGCGCGCCTGCGAGAGGAATTCCGGCGGCTTTTCCGTGCAAATTTCGAAAAGCAGGTCACGGATATTAAGATCGTCCGTCCCGACGGTACGGAAGAAAAACCGCAAAAGAAGATTTAGCCAGCGGAGGTTACGGCCATGAGGCTGAAGGATAAAAAAGATATAAAGACATTCATACTCTATCTGATGTCACAGATAGACAGGCCCGTGGATATAGGCACACTGAACGATATCGTGGTACAGGACGACTATGTGAATCAGTTCGATTTCATGGACTCACTGTATGAGCTGTGCAAATCAAAGGCAATAGAAAAAACGCCGACCGAAAACGGCGACATATACACGATCACTCCGAAGGGCGGCATGGTGGTCGAAAGCTTTCGCAGTGACCTGACCCCGTCGATGAGAGAACGCAGCGTGCTGTCGGCCATGAAGCTGTTATCATTCTCGCGCCGCGGCGCGAGATCATCCAGCCGCGTCGAAAAGGACGGCGACGAATATAAGCTCACCTGCTGTGTCACTGACAACAACGGAAAGAGCATGGAGGTATTCCTGCGCGTACCGACGATCGGACAGGCAAACAAGATGAAAGCGAATTTCGACCTGAAGCCGGAATTCATTTATCGCGGTATGCTTGCGCTTCTGTCGGGCGACGTCGATTACCTCGCGGAATCGTGGGCGCAGACCGATGACAACTGATATAACGCCCGTTCCGACCGACAACACGGCAGTTCGTGATGCCGATGACAAAAAACGCGCGCTGTACGACAGTCAGAAAAAACTGCTGGATACTTTTTTACGGCACGGCGCGATAACCGAGGCTCAGTATAATAAGAGTCTGGGCGATCTGACAGTCAAAATGGGAATGGCAGGTGACAAAAACGGTTAGAGAGCTTATCCACGATCCGATATCGCTGGCGATAAAATCGGTCGACGCCACGCCGGACGATATTGCGACAGCGCACGATCTGCGCGATACCTTAGCCGCGCACAGCGACGAATGTGTCGGCATGGCGGCGAATATGATCGGGGGCCACGTGCGGATAATCGTATTTGACGACGGCGGGAAATACACGGTGATGTACAATCCGACGATCATCAGATCGGATGGGGCATACCGTACAAGCGAGAGCTGTCTTTCCCTGCCCGGAGGTCCGCGTCCCGTCAAACGGTACGGCACGATCAGGGTACGGTATCAGACCGAAGATTTCAAAACGCGCACGAGGGTCTGCACGGGCTTTACCGCGCAGATCATACAGCACGAGATAGATCATACGAACGGAATACTGATATGACAGCACTGTTTGCCGCGGCATCGCCGCGGCGATATTATAATGGCGATACTGTCTGAATGAGAGGATATCATGAGATTACTGTTCATCGGCAACAGCATCACACAGCACGAGATCAGCCATTCAATCGGTTGGCACGTCAGATGCGGCATGGCGGCATCGTGCCCCGAAAACGACTACGTCCACGTGCTCTGCCATATGGTCGGCGACGCCGAGTATATGGCACTGAATATCGCGTCACTCGAACGCGAGCCCGAAAGCGCCGACATCGACGCGTTGCTTTGCGACGCACGTCGGTTTGACGCCGACACGGTGATCATACGCCTGTCGGAAAATGTGCCGGACGGCAAAACTTCCACGTTCATCGCGGCATACGAAAAAGCGGCCGCATATCTCGACGGCTTCGGCAAAACGATCTGTTGCGTAGGCTCATTCTGGAAAAACGACACGGCAGACGCGCTGATGCGCGGCGTCGCGGAAAAGAACGGGTATAAGTTCGTTTCGTTAGCGAATATCCAAACCGATGAGTATATGGCGATCGGTCAGTACGAAAACAAAAGCGTGGCGCGTCACCCGTCGGACAAGGGTATGCGTGCCATAGCCGAGCATATTTTCGCGGCCATGCAGTCGGAGGACGAATCCGACGGCATTGAGGTTTTCGGCGGGGGCAAACGCTGTCGGGTACACCGTTGCCGCATTTCCGCGTTCCCTCTCAACCGTGAATATCCCGGCCGTCAGCGCGACAAGGGTCAGTCGGTAATATCCCATTTTGTCAACATACCGACAGGTAAGATCACGATCGACCTCGGCAAAAGCGCCGCCGACGCACGGATACTGCCGTCGTGTCGCGCACCCGATGTCGTGTGCGAGGGCACGAGAATGACATTCACAGCCGATGACGATTATTACGTCATCGAAAACGGCAAAGAGCATCTGCACCTGTTCCCCGTCAGCGACTGCGAGCCGGACATAGCCCCCACGTACGCGTTCACGGCGGGTGAATACGAGATCGGCAAAACGGAGCTTCACCCCGGCGACAGCGTGTATATCGCGCGCGGCGCCACGGTTTACGGTTCATTCCGTGCCTGCGACGCCGATGGCATACGCATATACGGCGGAGGAATACTCGACGGCTCACGCGAGGAGCGCGGTGCCGATATCGGATGGACAGTCGACGGTCTGTTCAATTTCCTGCGTTGCAAAAATATCACGATCGACGGCATCACGTTGCGCGACCCCTGCTGGTGGACGCTGATAATGTTCAACTGCACTGACGCGGTTCTGCGTAATGTGAAGGTCATCGGTAATTGGAGATACAACAGCGACGGATTTGACTTTTGCAATTGCGATCATATTGAGGTCGATAAGTGCTTTTTGCGCACATTTGACGACACGTTGGTATATAAGGGTCTGCGCATTGACGGGCTTGATGAACGCGACGTATGCTATTGCACCGCAAGAAATTGCACGCTGATGTGCGATTGGGACGGCGCAATAGAGCTCGGTGCCGAAACAATCGCAGACGAATATCACGATCTGTCATTTGAGAATATCGACATCATCCGCACAAGCGACGGAGCCCTGCGCATACATAACGGCGACCGCGCCGTGATACACGACATATCATATAAGAACATACGCATAGAATACACTCCGGCCGATACCGAGCAGGTGTATCAGCACACCGACGATACCGCATATCCGAATAAGCCGAGGCGCATCTTCCCGCCCGCAGTCAAGGGATGGACGTACTGCAACAGATGGTCGCCCGACGGAATAATGGGAAAAATACGCGATATCACATACGACGGGATACACATATTCTGCCGTGACGACTGCATAGATGAACTGAAAAACGCCGTGCTTATCTGGATGGAGGGGCGCGACGGCGACAGAAATGTGCCCGGAATAACGGTCAGGGATTTCACGCTGAACGGTGAACCGTTCATGCCGAGGATACACATCAACAGCCGCGTGGAAATGACGGTAAACGGAGAAAGGATAAAACCATGAAATTAAAGGATATTGATCTGAAAAAGTACGATTACAAACGCATAATGCTCATAAAGGTGAATTCCATGCTTTTCCCCGCCGGACGTGAGGATGTGATAATGAGGCTGTACGGCGATGACGAGGTCACCGAGGAGCCGACCGTTTCGGAGTCCGGTTGGTTGACGATCGTCATAGAACGCCCGATAGAAAAGGATTGACATCCGCAACAACAAAAAACGGTCTGCACTCAAAAGCAGACCGTTTTTATTATATCCGGGAATCAGATCACGCCGCGCTATATATCCAGCAGTCTTTGCGCGACGGCGAAATAAAGCAACAGCGACAGGGCGTCGACTATCGTCGTGATGAACGGGCTGGCCATGACCGCGGGATCAAATTTCAGCGACTTCGCCAGCAACGGCAATGAACAGCCGATCAGCTTTGCGACGATTATGGTTATGAACAGCGTCAGCGAAACGACGATCGCCACGGCTATGCCGTCCGGCTCACGGAACATTCCGTCTACGAACATGACCTTCAAAAATGTGACCGGAGCGATCGTGGCACCGCAAAGAGCCGCCACGCGCAGCTCCTTCCACAATATTCTGAAAATATCGCGCAGTGTGATGTCGCCCAGCGACAGTCCGCGTATGATGGTAACGGACGACTGACCTCCCGCATTGCCGCCTGTATCCATTATCATCGGGATGAATGCAGTCAGCGCGACACAAGCATACAGTGCCTGCTCAAACGAATTTATGATACGCGACGTAAACGTGGCGGAAACCATCAGCAGTAACAGCCACGGTATGCGCTTTAACCATGTGGCGACCACACCCGTCTTCATATACGGTTTTTCGGACGGTAAAATAGCCGCCATTTTTTCGATATCCTCGGTCGCCTCGTCTTCCATGACGTCCATGGCATCGTCAATCGTGACGATACCGACCAGACAACCCTCTTTATCGGTCACGGGTATTGCAAGATAGCCGTATTTCTGTATCTGCGCGGCGACGAACTCCTTATCGTCAGTCGTTTCCACGCTGACGTAATTCGTGTGCATGATATCGCTGATATGCGTATCGTAATCAGAGAGAAGCAACGAGCGCACCGACACGACACCGACGAGCCTCCTCGCCTCGGTGACGTAGCAGGTATATACCGTTTCCTTATCCACGCCGTCGCGTCTGATGCGGGCAAACGCCTCGCCGACCGTCATTTGTGCACGCAGGTTGACGTATTCCGGCGTCATGATACTGCCCGCGCTGTCCTCAGGGTACAGCAATAAGGTGTTGATGCTCTTCCGCGTTTCGGCGTCCGTGTTTTTCAGGATACGTGCGACGATATTGGCGGGCATTTCCTCGACCAGATCGACCGCCTCGTCTATATATATTTCGTCCATCACGGTACGAAGCTCCGTATCCGAAAAGCCCTTTACAAGTATCTCCTGAAATTCACTGTCTACCGCCACGAAAAGATCGGCCGCCGCTTCTTTCGGCAGAAGTCTGTACGTCAGCAGTATCTCCTTTGCGTCAAGTCCCTCGATCGCCTCGGCGATGTCTATCGGGTTGGATGAGCGCAAAAGCTCTTTCAATTCCTTGATGTTTTTGTTTTCGATCAGCTCTGCTATCTTTTCATGCAGGGCACGTGTTTCCATCTCGTCCATACTGTCCTTTCCGACGGCAAAAAAATACCGTCTGTCGTAAAAGCACAGACGATGCGGCGTATGCTATCTGCCCGCGGATACAATTTCCCCGGATTGACATGACATATACCTACATCGCCCATTACTGTCACATAATCCCGATTCCATTATATCCTCCGCAATAAAATTATACTGTCAGTTTATACCCCGCAGGCTGATTTGTCAATGCTTTTTTTACAAATACCGCAATAATCGGTATTGTTGACTATGCTCTTGCTTTTGCCTTTGCCTTTCGGTCAGACGCGGATCGCCGTTTCGCGCTATGCCCTCATTATGACACCCTGTATCTATTGACAAGAAAATGAACTTGTGTTATTGTTAATAATGGTAAGGTGCCGTAATCGCCGGCACTGCCCGTATCCGACAGCCGACATCATTCTCAGCCCTGCCTTTTTCGGAGTACGGCAGTCCGCAAACGATTTGCCGCGTACGCAAACCTGCGCAAGTCCGATCTGACAGATTATTAGGGTGTTATGACATGAAACGAACCGTAATCATTCTCGGCAAAAAATATTTCTTATATATGATACCCGCGCTTTTGTCCGCCGCGGGTATGTCCTTGAGCGAATTTGCCGACAGTATGATCGTCAGTCGGCTGTTGGGCGAAAACGCTATGGGCATCGTTAACCTCACATCCCCGATCATTATGATCTGTTCGACGATTTATACGATTTTCGGGCTTGGCGGCTCCATTCTGCTTGCGGAATCGCTGGGTAAAAAAGACCGCGCCGGTGCAGAAAGCATTTATTCGATTTCCATAATCGCTTCAGTTATCACGATCACCCTCGTTTCTGTCGCCGGGCTGTCAGCCAAAAACGTGTTGGGCGTCGTTTTGGGATGCCCGGATGAGCTGCTTTACGGCTTTGACCGGCACATTACCGTTCTGCTGTGTTCCATTCCCATCGTGTGTCTTACGTCGGTCATCACATTCTATTTTCCCATTATCGGAAAGCCGTGGGCGGCTACGTTCACGCTGATTATTGCCAACGTGCTGAATGTTTCTTTCGACTACATATATATCCGTGTCTTTGAGTTTGACGTTGCCGGGGCGGCATTTGCAACACTGACGGGGTATTCCGTCGCCTTTGTCTTTGCCATGATCTTTGCAATAAAATCCAAAAACGTGCTGCGTTTCCGGTTGACAAAACCAAATCTGAAATTTATCGCCCCGATCGCCCGAAAAGGCATGGCGGCGAGCACCGTTCAGCTGTGTTACGGTGTTTTTACGATTTTTTGCAATAATCTGATGAATTATTACTACAGCACGGCGGGGATCATATTTATTTCACTGTCCGGTCAGCTTGATTCCCTTGTGTCGATCCTTATCACCGGTATTGCGGATAATAATGCGTCTTTTTCCGCAATGCTGAAGGGCGAGGGCGACTATCGCGGTATCCGTATACTGACCCGCAACGTAATGATTTGCCTGTTTGCCTCGGTGTCTGCCATTTCGGCACTCTTTTGTATATTCACGAAGGAAATTGCCTTCATATACAATATCCGGAATCCGGAGGCGCTTGCCCTGATAAAGAGCCTGTTACCGATATTTGTTTTACATTATCCGTTGCGGATGATATGTATCGTATTGCGTGACGTGTATAATGTGCTCGGACGTGAAATCTATGCCCTGAGCATCAGCATCATCGACAAATGTGCCGGTATCGTTCTGTTCGGATTGACCTTATCAAAGCTGTTCGGCGGCGTCGGCGTCGTTCTGGCATTCGTGACGAATTCCTGTTTTGTGCTTGTTTTGATCTTTACCGTCAATTCTGTCATTATCCGCACGTCCGGGAATAAATATTCCCGAATACTGCTGATAGAAAAGGATTGTGAATCCGCTTTGCTGTATGATCTGACGTTCATGCCACAAAAGGACAGCATCGTCGACATCGGCATCAACATTCAGAATGCGCTGAAGGATACGGAGGGCGACTCAATAGCCTATAAGACAGGGCTTCTTCTTGAGGAAATGGTCACGTATTCTGAGGTACATCATACCGACAGACCTATCGATATCCGCATAAATAAATCCCCAGATGGCATATATATAAATTTCAGGATCGCCGGACTCCCGTACAATCCGTATTCGTGGAAAGAAGGCGATTCATATGAAAACCGCGTTATTTTGGAAATGATCGGAAAGCCGGAATACAGCTATGCATTCGGCATAAACAGCATCCGGTTCAATCTCAATAGATAAAGGCTGAGCAAAACGGCGGGGATCGCTCCCCGCCGTACTTGTTTTCATGACCTGAAAAAACATAAACCTTCGGTGCTTCACGGTTTATATCTTAACAGTCAATTATTTATGTGTTAAAATCATTGCGTACATTTATCGGTACGACTCCCGTCGTTGAATATATACTGAAAAACAGTAGTCTGCGACACGAATGGTGCTTCTCTCGCCGTCAGACAGGCATTTGAGATACAAACCGCCATTTTCGTATTTTTGCGGCGTCAGTCAAACGCAAAGTGCTTGAACGCCGCCATAGACATCACGTGCAGGACGTCGCTTCCCCCGGAGTGCCGCGCCGAACGGAAAAAGCCGTCGTCAAGCCCCTCAATGCTTCCCGGCTTTCCGGAGATGATAAACAGCCGATACGTCCCGTCCGCGGCCGGTCGGATCTTGCCGAAAAAGAACTCCTCACCGGAGGTGTAATGGATCCCCTGCAACCGATAAAGCGGTTGCAATTGCTTCCAATTGATCTCCTCGTTTCGGCAAGAAATGATCGAATACTTATTCGCCGTTTTCTTTGTGACGATCGCCTCGATCCGTTTGCCCTCAAATGAAAGCTCGTACGTTTTCGTCAATTCATTCTCCGACGTCAGCGTAGCCGCCTTCCGGTAAGCCTCATAAACGGAGTGGATGGCCATCGCCTCCTCAAAGGTCAAAACGTCCTCCACACGACAATGCAAAACCTCGCAGATCCGTAACAGCGTGTCCGTGGTAACGGATTCGTTTTTTGAGAGCTTTGCCAGCGTCCGACTGCTGATGCCGACCGCTTCGGCAAAATCACATTTTTTGATTTGCCGCTCGCGCAGGGTCTCCCATAACTTGTCGTAACTGATGAACATAACCGTCACCCCTTTCATTGTTATTCTATCATACCTCATCAGAAATGTCAATATTTTTTACATTTGTAAATATTTCTTCTTTATCCCGATAAATCGCGCCACTCGGCTCTTGTCCGGCTTGTTGCTCCCGGCTTTTCGTTCTGCCTCTGTGTTTTCGCCATCTCTCCTTTTCGCACCTCGCACCTCGCCTCTCGCCTCTCGCACCTCGCACCTCGCACCTCGCCATTTCACCTCTCGTGGTACCGCTTTTCACCATCGCACCACGATTTTAGCCCTCGCACTTCGTTTTTTCTCTTTTCACCAGCTCCCGGCTTTCGCCATTTCACTTCTCATGATACCGCTTCTCACCATCGCACCACGATTTTAGCCCTCGCCTCGCCGATATTTCACTCTGTTTCCGCGTTTTTTTGCTTTCTGCTATTGACTTGCCGACTTTCTTGTGATATAATAGCGTCTGCGCATTAAGATGTATCTGGGTGTGGCGCAGTTGGTAGCGCGCTACCTTGGGGTGGTAGAGGCCGCAAGTTCAAGTCTTGTCACTCAGACCATATCGAGTGT
>JAKSPY010000017.1 GCA_024404445.1 Clostridia bacterium | reverse complement strand
CGCGAAAATCCCCGCGATCAGTCCCCTCACTTCCCCTGGGACGAAAAGTAAGAGCATATAAAAAGCTGTCATTCCCCGCGAGGAATGACAGGCAATTGGGCAATTGAATCGGATCGCATATAAATTACCCGCTGAAACGAATTTCAGCGGGTAATTCTTATAATATGTCAGACGTATTATCCGTTCACTATGATGTCACCGTCGGCACAACGCAATACGAATGTCGACGCGCCCGTGGCCCAATCACTGCCCTTTTTGACAACGACGCCGTTCCACTGCCCTTTCGTGCCGGAGTATACGATAAGCTCCAGTGCCGTGCAACCGCGGAAAGTGCTGTCGCCTATATCTGTGATCGTGTTCGGAATGTTGACCGTTTTCAGATTTGTGCAATTGGCAAACGTGCCCTCGGCTTTCGTCTTGTCATTTTTGTCAAGTGCGACGATTCCGCGCGGCAGAGTGACCTCCTCAAGGCCGCTGCCGGCAAATGCCCTGTCGCATATTTCGGTGACGGTCTTCGGGATCGTGATCGTTTTCAGTCCCTTACAGCCCGCGAACATTCCCGAATTTATATACGTCAGCTGTGACGGCCATGAAAAAGTGGCAAAGCCGTAGCAGTTTTCAAACACGTTCGTGCCGATATACGTGACGGACGCGGGAATAGTGACGTGCGCCATTTTATAACAGCAATAGAATGTGTAATTCTCAATTCTCTTCACGCCCGACGGGATGGCGATCGCCGTCAGCGATTCACAGTGTTCAAACGCGCGCGTGGCGATCGAGGTGATATTTTTTCTGAGATAGACCTGCGTGAGCGACGTGCAGGATAAAAATGCCGCCTCATCAATTGTCGTCAGTGAATACGGCAGTGCGACAGTCGTCAGCGAGGAGCAATCTGCCAGCGCACGGATGCCCAGCCTGTCGATGCCCTCCGGCAAATTCAGAGAGCTGAGCGAGGTGCAACCGGAAAACGTGCTGTCGGCGATTTCGGGGATTCCGGTCGGTACGACGAGCTTCGTCAGTGAAGAGCATCCCGAAAACGCGCTCGCGCCCAATTCGGTAAGCGTCGACGGGAACGTGATATTGCGAAGGCTCTTGCACTGTGCAAACGCCATATAAGCGATACGCGCAACGTTCTGCGGTACGTTGATGCCGACAAGCGACGTGCAGTTACAGAATGCGCGTTCGTTTACGATCTTGCCCTTACCCATCACAGCCTTTTTGATCGTCTGCTCAAACTCAGTATACGCCGTGGTGTCCTCGTTTTCCAGCGTCAGCACACTGACAAGCGAGTCGCATCCCTCAAACGCCGATTTGCCTATATGTTCGTGATTTACGGAAAGTCTGACGTCCGTCAGCGATCTGCAATTCATAAACGCCTTATCGAATATCTGAACGAGGCAACCCGATCCGATGACGTACGTCAGACGCGTATCCGCGCTGAACGCGTTCGCGGCGATGGCGATGACAGGCACCCCGCGATACGTTTCCGGCACGTTCAGCACTGTACCCTGCCATGTTCCTCTGCCTGTGACCATCGCGTACGAGCCGTCCGCGCTCACCTCAAATGCCAGCCCCTCTGATATTTCGTGGCTGTGCTCCGCGATGAATGTTCTGCCGCCCGTTATCCTCAACGTAAATGACTTTTCCTCACTCACCACGGCGCCCGTCGTGTCCACCCATCTGATGAACGTGCCGTCGGGATCGTCCGCGGTCACTGTTATCTTACTGCCGATATCAAAAAGCCCGACGGTCACGCCGTTGACAGGCTTACCGTCACAATATCCGCTGACGGTGCCGCCGCTGACCGATATCGTGCACTGTGTATATACGACCGTCGTTGCCTCGGTGGTGGCAACAGTCTGTGCCTCGGTCGTTACGGCAACATCCGTTGCTGTCGTTTTCTCATCGGTCGTCGATACAGTGGCAAATGTAGTCGCCTCTGTCGTCGCGACCGTCATCGCAGATGTCGTCGCCTCGGTGGTTGCCTCGATCGACGACGTGGTCGTGTCTGCCGTTTCCTGACCGCAACCGCAAAGTCCGACGACCGTTAACGCTGTCAATACAGCGGCCGTTGACAGTAATGTGGCCTTTATCATATTTACTCCTTTGGGGAAGCCCCGTTTATTTATTCTCAATTCCGAATTCACGGAAATATTCATCTATATCGACGACCGAGTTTTCGTGACGCGAACGCTCTGCCGCGTAACCGACGAGGTGGTTGGCGACCGAATCGTAAATGTCAGGGACGGAATTATTGCCGTTACCGCAGAAATAATCGTAAATATCATAGATCATGCCGCCGTCTCCGCCGCCGTGACCGCCGAGGATCGATTCCTCTGTGCCGATAACGGGGATCAGCTCCTCGTCTTTACCGAAAACGTGCACACGGATATCGCGATCGGCGGCATACGCCGTCAGCTCACCGAGCGTACCGAAGATGCGTATGTATCTGCCGCCCATATTGAAAGCGTTCATGGAGAACGAGCAGGTCGCGCCGCCGTCAAACTGCATATTGACGACCTGATGGTCGACGACGTCGTTATTGGCGTGGAAGACGCAAAGGCCGTAGTCGCCGGTGCGCAGGGCCTCGATGACCTCGTCATCCGTGGGTGGCTCATGGTGTGCGGTATATTTTGTGGACGCGCCGCGGAACCATCCGCGGTTGCCGCCGTGATTTTCCAGATACAGACGGCGACAGTTGTACCGGCAGGTGTCCGCGACGGGGCAATTGCCCTCAAAGCATCTGACCGGCGAGCCCTCCGGGGCGTTCTCCTCTTTGAAATACGTCAGCTCACCGAACGACTGCACTGCCTTGAATTTCTTTCCGACCAGCCATTGGATGATGTCTATGTCGTGACAGCTCTTGGCAAGGAGCATCGGCGTCGTTTCGATTTCGCTGTGCCAATTTCCGCGGATATAGCTGTGCGACTGATGAATGTCGCCCACGCACTCCGCCGCGATGACCGACATGACTGTGCCGAGCTTCCCGCTGTCAAGTATCTTTTTGACCTTTTTATAGAACGGTGTATACCTCAGCACATGGCAGGCAAGCACGCTGACGCCCTTTGCCCTTGCCGCCTTGTATATCGCCACACATTCCTCGCTTGATTGTGCCAACGGCTTTTCCAGCACTATGTCATAGCCCTTTTCTATTGCCGCCATTGCCGGCTCATAGTGCATTTCGTCCATCGTGCAGATGAACGCGATGTCGGCCATTTTCGGCTGAGCAAGGATATCCGTCCAGCTGTTATAGCATTTATCGGGCGCGATCCCGAATCTTTCCGCAAATGTTGTGCGCCGTATCTCTATCGGCTCCGCAACCGCTGTGACACTGTATTTATCCGGTAGCTTTGACATCTCATTTGCGTATGTCATGCCTCTGCTACCGGCACCTATGACGATCGCCGTGAATTGTTTCATATCAGCCTCCGCTAATCAAACATATCTGCATCCATTATAACATATCTGCATCCATTATAATTATAATACGCATTTTTCAATAAGTCAACATCGCGCTGACGCCCGTCTGATATTTTTTTCAAAAGTGAAAGTAGTTTATTGAAGTCTGTCAAACAAGTCAGCATACCGGATCTGATGGTGGTCTTTTCAGCAGTAGAAATATACTGCCTTAAGTGGGAGTTACTCCCCAAAAAACTCACAGAGGAGCCGATTTTTGGCTCCTCTGTTGCATTTCATAAACTTTTTAGTTTTCTTGATTTTCCGTTTTTTCCTCTGTCGTTTCTCCTTCGGCAAGGGCGGGGTTCTTTTTCTTCTTATAAATCACAAATACTACTGCTACACCACCACCGATTACAACCACCGCAATTCCGGTGATAATCCATATATTGCCGTTAGAAACGGCAGTCGCTGTAATGTAATTTACATCGTTGATTTTAGCATCAACAGCGTATCTTACCCCAAGTGTTGCAACACCGGTTACAGATAAGCCGTTGTCGCTTTCAAACGCTTTTACAGCCTCTTCTGTGTCTAAATCATAAAGTTCATTGATTTCGCCTTTATAATATCCTAATTTAGCAAGCTTCATTTTTAGCACGGAAACGTCTGTTCCGGTAAATCCTAATCTCAAGTTATCAGCTTCACGAGAGCATAATGCATTATCGGAAAAAAGCAATTTCTTATCTCCTCTCGAAAGAACACCTGTTACACTGCGGCCATTTACACTTTGAAATTCTTTTAAAGCTTGTTCGGTATTGTCATCAAAAATACCAAGAGTATAGTCTTGTAAGTATCTCAAAGAAACTAATCTTTCTTGAAGATTTGCAACGGCTTCGCCTGTTGCGCCCTTAGCCAATTCGATTATGTACGGATCAGCTTCGCTATCGGGAGCCCCATCCCCGCCGGATTCCGCCGAAGCATTAAACACGGCAAAAGGCAAAACGCCAAGCAATAACGCAAGCACAAAAGCCAAACTTAAACCTTTTCTTAACGTCTTCATAGTAAATTCATCCTTTGCATCATCAAAACATTTCTATTTTAAATATAACACCTGAACGTATTCATTTTATACGAACCGGCCTTGTTTTGTCAACTTGAAATTATCCGATTTTTCGTATCATAATTCTTTTGATGCAATATTTATTGCAAATGATAAGGTAAAACAGGCAAAATGTAATAATAAAAGTAACAAAAAGGAATATCAATCAAGTCTCGACTGAAAAATAATGAATTTTTTTATAAAAATACGTCTTTTCCGTCAATTCTTCTTCAAACCATAATTTTATGAGACGACCGTGATCGCGCGGATATATACGAAAAAAGCAGACAAAGCAATCGCCTTGTCTGCTGTGTATCATAGATTTTCTATTTTCGGCAACGCCCTCATAAAAGCATCGACGATCACAGGATCAAAGTGCGTACCTCTGCCCTCGGAAATGACCTCGCGCGCCGCGGCAAGGTCCATCGGCGGCTTATAGCACCGACGTGATCTGATAGCGTCGTAAACGTCTGCGACCGCGGTGATCCGCGCCGCCAGCGGGATTTCGTCACCCGCTTTTTTCGTCGGATAACCGGTGCCGTCATACCACTCGTGGTGGTAAAGGGCAACCTCCTTTGCCAGTTCAACGTACTCCGGACGTTCTACACCACCCAGACACTCGGCAATGATCTGCGCGCCGCTTGTCGTATGGGTCTTGACGACCTCAAATTCATCCGGCGTGAGCCTGCCCGGCTTTTGCAATATGCTGTCGGGGATGCTCATCTTGCCTATATCGTGCAAGGGTGAAACGTCAACGATGCTCTCTATGAATTTATTATTTATCATGCCCTTGAAAAGGCCGTCGTCGTAAAGCTGACGGGCGATGATGCCGACGTACGATCTGATGCGGTTGATATGCTCACCCGTTGAGCTGTCGCGTGCCTCGACTATTCCGGCAAACGAGGTGAAGACCGAGCGTTGCAGCTGCTTGATCTCTTTCAGTCTGTTCTCGACCTCATTTTCAAGCTGTACGGAATAATTGAATCTGTCGGTAATATCGGTCAGCTCAACAGTATCGCCGAAATAGCGACCTTTGTCTACGACCCTGACCTTTACGACCTCATATACCCTGTCGTCCTTATGTAATACGCTTTCGCCGTCGGGAAGCGTATTCAGCTCATCGGCGGTAAAGTTTTCGGACAACATTTTCTCTATCATCGCATTGGAATACTGTATCCTGCCGGACGGATCGAACACTATCAGCCCGCCGGATGACATATAAAGCGCCTGATCCTTTGCGAGCGATACGGAGTCGAATATCCTGCACCGCAAGAACAGTATGCCGATGAATATCGCGCTGGCAAACGTACTGACCATGGTCGTATCGTATCCGCGTGTGACGCCCGTCATATATATGATATATCCGAGCGCGGAATTGATGATTATGCCCAACAGGTACGCGTTCTGGATAATATCGTCCCTTGTCTTGCTCTTTTTTATCTCACGCAGGACGAGTACCGATGCCAGCACGAAGCAGAATGCGATATACCCGATATACACATAGTACAGCGGGCCGCGCCCGAGCTGAAGCGGTGAATATATATCCGCCTTATCGAATGAGGCCTCGGAATAATACAGGTGGTGGTAGTCATTGGTGAACAGTATCAGCGGTGTAATGAAATTCAATGCCGACCACCCGACTATGAATACCGGCTTTACATTCAGACCGCGGTACTGTATTATGAACATGATCAGCGCCATCATCGCAAACGGCTTACCGATATACGAAATATTGCACCCCATCATGGAGGTCTCAAAAGTATCGCCCGTAAGCTCTATCTGATATCCGACCAGCATTATTATCGTGGAGCAGGTCAGAATGACGAGAGGCATCTGCAGAGGCGACGGACGCTGAACGGCGGCATAGACCAGCTCAACGAACAGTATCACTATTGCGACGAACTGAATGACCAGCAAAATCGAATACACTGTCCCACCTCCATCAAATAAACAAAAAAGTTGCAAAAGGCCCGGCGATCCGAGTCATTTGCAACTGGCTGTCTAAATAATTAGACCCTTTAGCTTTGCGTCGCCGACTCGCGTCGGTTTTGCCAACAAAACATCTCTTTATTCGTAAATCATTATATAACTTTCGTCAAAATTTGTCAATAGTATTTCGCCATATTGCTGACAAAGTTTACACAGTCGGACTTTTGCGACTGATATCGTCGCTCCGGACCCGAAAAAGTCCGTGATATGCGCCCTTGCACTAAATATAATATTGATTTTTGCGTTTTTTGTGATATGATGGTCACATAAAGTACTCAGAGGTCAATGATGTTTTATTTCAAATTGATTATTGCGATCGCCGCGATCGTCGCGGGCGTCGACAGATTGCTGGGCGGCAAATTGGGCATAGGAAAAGAATTCGAACGCGGCTTCACGCTGTGGGGCGCAATGGCGCTGTCGATGATCGGTATGATCGTGCTGGCACCGTGGCTGGCAAAGATAATGTCGCCGCTGTTTGAGTTCATCGCGGAAAAGACGCCGTTCGATCCGTCGATAGTCCCCGCGTCGCTGTTTGCGAACGATATGGGCGGCGCGACGCTCAGTATGGAGGTCGCGTCCGATGAGCTTATGGGTAGATTCAATGCCTTTGTGGTTTCGTCGATGATGGGCTGTACGATCTCATTCACACTGCCGTTTTCACTCGGACTTGTCAAAAAGGAGCGTCTGCCTCAGCTGTGCCTCGGTCTGCTCAGCGGCACCGTCACGATTCCGATAGGCTGTTTTGTGTCGGGGCTTATGCTCGGTGTGCCGGTCGGCGCGCTGTGCCTCGATCTTTTGCCTCTTATCGTCATAGCGGCAGTGATCGCGTTCGGACTTATCAAGGCTCCGACGCTGTGCGTTAAGATATTCCGCATATTCGGGTTTATCGTAAAGGCGCTGATACTCGTCGGTCTGGCGATCGGTATGCTCGAATTTCTGACCAAAGACGAGGCGACCCCGATAAGAATATTGGACGATCCGAACGGCTATGCCGACGGCGCCATGGTATGCGTGAACGCGGCAACGGTGCTGGCCGGAATGTTCCCGATATTTGCGGTGCTGTCACGCGTGTTGCGCCGTCCGTTGGCAGTGTTGGGAAATAAGCTTGGCATAAACGACGCGTCGGCACTCGGGCTTCTCGGCAACCTCGCGACGAATGCCACTACATTCGGTATGTTTGACAAAATGGATGACAACGGTGCCATAATCAACAGCGCGTTTTCCGTTTCGGCGGCGTTCGTATTCGGCGGGCATATGGCGTACACCATGGCGTACTGTGAGGAAATGCTGCCGTACGTCATAGTCGGAAAGCTCATATCCGGCGTATGCGCGCTCGCGGTCGCCGCGTTCGTGGCAAAAAAGCACGCCGCGTCAACAGAGAAAATATAAATACGGAATAAATTTTCGGGAGGAATTATGGATACACAGCAGAAAAAAGAAAATTCGTTTATGCTCTTGATCGTCATTCAACTGATACTGACTGTAAGCGGACTGATCGGAGAGGTACTGACCGTGATCGACGGAATTGCGGATGCCGGCGTTACGACGTGGATATCCGACATTTTTGTGACGGCGGTGTACGCAGCCAGCCTGTACTACTGCATAGCCGGATATAAGATTCCGCACGGAAATCTGATGAGATATATTATGGTGCTGTTTGCCTTTTCACTCGGTATGACATCTGTGAATATCGACGCCGAAACGGTGATCGGCGTATACGCATTGGTGATCTGTGCCGTCATCGTGGCATACGTTTCCGGCCGTCTTGACAAAATCGAATCAAACAGGATTTTGATAGCGATCGTGGTGCTTTTGCTGGCGGTAAGATGTCTGGTCGCCGCATTCGTGCCCTCTTCACTCGTTTTGTATCTGTCGGATAAGAATGTATCCGCGGCTGTCGTACCGCAGGTCGAACTGAGCGCGGCATTGATTTTCCGCACTTGCAATCAGCTGATACAATTCTGCTCGCTGGCGCTCGGTTATATCGTGAGATATAAGGGACACGCCGACTCCGGCAAATGATCGCAAATAATACGGATGCCTGCCGACGATCGTCGGCAGGCATTATTTTCTATGCGATGGGACTATGGCGACGGTGGGGAAGCGAAAACGTCTGATCACGGTTTGCCCGCGATAATATCATATACCTCGGCAGGCGAGGAAACGAGGTACTCCGCCAACAGCGTTTGTAAAAACGCCCTGTCACGGAATCCCCAATCGACCGAAATACAGTCGATGCCCGCGTTTTTCGCGGTTTCGCGATCCACCTCGGTATCGCCGATGTAAACGGCGTCGCGCCGGTCGGCACCGAATTCAGTCAGAACGGCATTGACCGAATCGGGGTACGGCTTTTTTCTGATGCCGTCACGCAGACCGACGGCAAAATCGTACTTCCCCGCAAAATGACGCCGCATCAGCGGCTGAACGGCATAGTCTGCCTTATTCGATACGACGGCTATACGCACGCCGTCCCGCTTCAGACCATCCAGCATTTCACACACGCCGTCATATGGGTGCGTATTGTCGTCACAATGCGCGGCGTATTCATCATTATAAAGCGCAAAGACCTCATCCGTACGCCCCGACGATGTGCCTGCCGGCACGCCGAGCTCTATCAGACGGCGTATGCCGTTGCCCATGAACGAGCGCACCTCGCCACGCGTGCGATGCGGATATGAAAACCTGTCCAGCACGCGATTCAGACAGATGTGCAGATCGTCCAGCGTATCAAGGATCGTGCCGTCAAGGTCGAATATTGCCAGATCGTATTTCATGATGACCTCCGATGTTTTTTATATTATATCCCACACACGCGGCGCGGTCAAGCCCGCACATAATTTTATGCTCGTGCTTGACATACAAATCGGCATTTGATATAATTCTGTATGCGGGGGGATACTATGAAACGTACACTTATATGCCTTATATGCGCGTTCATCATTCTGTGCGTCGTGTCGTGCGGTGCCGACGGCACCGTGGATTCCACCGCCGCGACCGTAGAGTCAACGACGGTCGCCGATCGTACGGCACAGACCGTCCCCACGTCGATACGATACACAAAATCACATATGGGTCGTACACTTTATAAATACGAGGCAGACCTGACGTGCGGTATCTACACCTATACCGAGTATGACCGTGACGGCGGCGTGGATCATACGACGTCCGTCGATCTCACGTCTGATGCCATAGCGCGCTTTTACGCCGATATAGCCGACGTGGATATAACGTCATGGGGCGACAGATACGCCGACGATACGTATTCCGGCGCGTGGTGGAATATGACGGTCACTTTCACGGACAATACCGAAAAATCGCTGGGCGGCAACATATTGCACCCTGACGGCTTTGACGTTCTGATATCGGCGATGCGGTCGCTGACATGTGACGACAGGATATGATACTGTGCCGAGGCACAATAAAAATATAACGGAGGGTACAATGCACGAGATCGCAAAAAAGGCGCCGCTTCTCGACGCAAACGGTAAGCTGACAGAGGCCGGCTATGCAAAAACACTTATCCTCGATTATGACAGAAAGGCGATCAAGGCGGCATCGCACAGAATAAAGGAATGGGATTATTATCTCATCTCTGACGGAATACACGCCGTCGCGCTGACGATCGACGACAATTCCTACATGGGGCTGGACAGCGTATCGTTTCTGGATCTTTCCGCGCCGTGCGAAACGACAAAAAGCATCATGCAATGGCTGACGTTCGGCAAAAAGGCCCTGCCCTCAACGAGTGCCGACGGTGACGTTTCCTCGCACGGCAAGCACCACAGCCTCACGTTCAAAAATAACTGCGGTGCGCGTCTGCTCGAATTTGAGATGGACAATTTCCGCGACGGCAAAAAAATCAGCGGCAGATTTGAACTTTTGCCTACCGACACCGAAACGATGGTGATCGCGACACCGTTCGACAAAGACGAAAAGGCATTCTATTACAATCAGAAGATCAACTGCATACCCGCGTCGGGCTATGTCACACTCGGAGACGAAACGACGGAGTTTGCCGCCGGCAACACATACGCGGTTCTCGATTGGGGACGCGGAGTATGGACGTATAATAACACATGGTATTGGTCCAGCGCGTCCGGCGCCGTTGACGGCGTGCCGTTCGGCTTCAACCTCGGCTACGGCTTTGGCAATACGTCGGCGGCCAGCGAAAATATGCTGTTTTACGGCGGAAAGGCGCACAAGCTGTCACAGGTCACGTTTGCGATACCGCAGAAGGACGGCGGCGACGACTTTATGTCGCCGTGGATCTTCTCATCCGACGACGGCAGATTTGAGGCGGTCTTCACCCCCGTCATCGACCGGGCCGCAAAGACGGATATAGGAGTGATCTGCTCTGATCAGCATCAGGTATTCGGCAATTTCAACGGTTATGCCGTGCTGGACGACGGCACGAAGATCGAAATGAACGACTTCCCGGGATTTGCCGAAAAAGTCAGAAATAAATGGTGACCGCCTTTCCGGTCGCACTGAAAATGCAAAGGAAGCAAGACCTTGAGTAAAAAATCAAATATAAAAACTATCGTCTATTCCGCAATGCTGCTGTCGCTGGCATACGTGTTGCCGTTTTTGACGGGGCAGATACCGGAGATCGGAAAAATGTTGTGCCCTATGCACCTGCCGGTCATGCTGTGCGGTTTCATCTGCGGTTGGCCGTGGGGCGCGGCGATAGGCTTTTTAGCACCGCTGATGCGTTCGCTGACACTCAGTGTGCCGCCGATATACCCCAAAGGTATATGCATGGCACTTGAGTTGATGACGTATGGGCTGATGTGCGGAATATTCGATAAGATACTGCCGAAAAAACGCGGATTCATATACGTCACCCTGCTTATCTCGATGGTATGCGGCAGACTTGTATGGGGTGCGGCGCGCTTTGTGTGCACAGGACTTGACGTAACGAAATTCGGGCTTTCCATGTTTATGGCGGATGGTGTCATAGGAGCCATCCCCGGCATCATAGCGCAGATCGTACTCGTCCCCGTCGCCGTGATGCTGATAAACAAAAAGGAATACAGATAAAAATACACACCTGCTGAATGCACAAGTCCGTAAAACGGACATGAAAAGTATCAGCAGGTGTTTTTTTCAAAAAATCCGATAGAATATTCGATCACAGACAGATTTTGCGATCAAATCCTATTGTCATTCTGAGGCATTTGTGCCGAAGAATCCGATAGAATATCCGATCGAAAATTATTCACATTCGTCGCAGTCGGAGCACTGCGCCGGGGGTCCGTGCTTCACGCTCGGACATTTGGCAAGGCCGCCGAGCGCCGTTTCACGCAATTGATACGGTATGCTCTTGCCTACGGAGCGCATGGCATGTACCACCTCATCAAACGGTATCAGCGTACGACAAGTGGCAAGTGCTATCTCCGCGGATATCACCGCGTTAGCGACGCCCATCGCGTTACGCTTCTGACACGGGGCCTCTACCAATCCGCATATCGGATCACACACGAGGCCGAGAATATTCGATATCGCGTCGCCCGCCGCGGAAAGACAGTCGTTCACACTTCCGCCCATTATCTGACACAGCGCCGACGCGGCCATTGCGGACGCCGCGCCGACCTCGGCCTGACATCCGCCCTCGGCACCGGAAACAGTGGCATTGCGCGCTATCAGATACCCGATGGCACCCGCATTGAAAAGCGCGTCTATAAGCGCGCCGTCGTCAAGGTCGTATTCCTCCTTTGCGGCGATCAGCACGCCGGGGATAACGCCCGATGATCCCGCCGTCGGTGCGGCAACTATACGTCCCATGGACGCATTGACCTCAATAACGCCCATCGCATACGCGGCGGCCCTTGAGATCATGCCGCCCATCGCACCGTGTGTGCGGATGTGCTGTGACAGCTTTTGCGATTCACCGCCGATAAAACCGCCCATTATTTTCAGTCCGGGCTGTTGCGAACGCTGTACACATTCATTCATCACGCGCAGGTTTTCCGCCATCTGCGCGACGATCTCCTCACGCGGGCGCTGTGATCTTTCTATTTCGCGGCGTATCATCGCCTCTGAAACGGTTATTCCGTTTTCCTCGCAGACGCCGATCAGCGCGGCGCCCGTCGCAAAATCAAACTTGTCCATTTGCACCTCCGTCGTACAGGCCGATAAAGCGTACCGATATTATGCCGTGTACGTTTTGCAGCTCCGTCATCAGTCCGTCGGTCGGCTTTCCGTCGATCTCAACGATAGAATATGCCTTTTCACCGCGTCCCTCACGGTAAACGCTCATAAACGCGATATTGATATTGTGGCGGGCAAATACGTCGGTGATGCCCGAAATTATGCCGGGAACGTCGGACTGCTTTACAAATACGGCGTTATATTTTCCGGCGTATGACAGCTGTGCGCCGTCGATAGACACTATTTCCATCTCTCCGCCGCCGACAGACTCACCCATTACCGTGTACTTCGCGCCGTTTTTCTGCGTTACGGTGATGCCGACTGTATTCGGGTGATAACCGTTCTCACTCTCGTCGGGCGTGAACGAATATCCGATGCCGCGCTGTTTCGCGATCTCAAATGAGTCGCGTATGCGCTCATCGTCCATCGCAAAGCCGAGTATGCCGCCCAACAACGCACGGTCGGTCCCGTGTCCGCGGTACGTGCGCGCGAATGAATTATACAGTGTGAAATCGACGCGCGATATCTCGTCGTCGGCGAGGCGCCCCGCGACGTAAGCAATTTTCAAGGCGCCTGCCGTATGTGAGCTGGACGGTCCTATCATGACCGGTCCGATAATGTCAAATACGCCTAATTCTCTCATTTTGACTTCCTTTCGTGTCAGCCGATCCGCCTGATATCGGCGCCGAGCGACGTGAATTTTTCCACGGGCATCACATAGCCGCGCTCAATATGATAAATATCGTCGATCTCCGTCTGCCCCTCGGCCGACAGAGCCGCGACTATCATCGCCGCACCGGCGCGCAGATCGACGGCGCGTACCGATGCTCCGTGCAACGACGGCACACCCGTTATTTCCGCGCTTTTACCGTTTACGCGCACGTTCGCACCCATGCGACGAAGCTCCTCGGAATAGCGGAATCTGTTATCGTATATCGTTTCCTGTATCGTGCCGGTACCGCGCGATATGCTCATAAGCACCGCTATCAGCGGTTGCATATCAGTCGGAAATCCGGGGTACGGCTGAGTTTTGATTTTCGTTGCTTTCAGCTGTTTGTCGCCGCTTACGATTATTGCGTCGTCGAGTTCATCGACCGTGGCACCCATTTCCGTCAGCTTTGCGGTGACGGCCTCCAAATGCTTCGGTATCACGCTCTCAACGCAGATGCAACCGCCGGTTGCCGCCGCGGCGACCATATACATACCCGCCTCGATCATATCCGGCAGTATCCTGTACTCCGCGCCGTGCAGTGACGGCACACCGCGTATCTTTATCACGTTCGTGCCCGCACCCGAAATGCGCGCGCCGCAGGTGTTCAGAAAATTGGCCAGATCGACGACGTGCGGCTCCCGCGCCGCGTTTGCGATGACCGTCATGCCGTCGGCTGTGCAGGCGGCAAGCATCGCGTTCATCGTGCCGCCGACGGTCACACAGTCAAAGTATATCTCCGTGCCCGTAAGCCTGCCGTCGGCCGCCAGACCGTTTTCGCCGAACGTCACGACGGCGCCCAGCTGTTCAAATGCCTTAATGTGCTGATCTATGGGGCGCGAACCGAAATCGCACCCGCCGGGCATACCGATACCGACGTGACCGAATCGCGCCAGCATGGCACCCGCCATGTAGTACGACGAGCGTATTTTACCGACAAGCTCATCGGGAGGCCGCACGTCGGTAACATTTTCGGTATTTATCCGCAGTTTATCCGGCGCGATCCATTCGGCAACGGCACCGACGGAACGTAAAAGCTCTATTGCCACGCTCACGTCGCCGATATCCGGGACGTTGTCGATCGTATATTCCCCGCCGCTGACAAGGCACCCGAAAATAACTGCGCCCGCGGCATTTTTCATTCCGCTTATTTTTACACGTCCGTTCAGCGGAGTTCCGCCCGTAACGATATATTTGCTCATTTGTTTCCCTTTCGTCAGGATTTTACAATAGTTTGCACTGTATCAGATCATAGACCGCGATCTCCCCGTCGGAATAACTCACCGTGCATATCGGCATATAGTATACGGTACCGAAAGCGTCGATGCTCATATCGTAACCGACAGTGATCCCGGTCATTGTTTTTTTCTCCGTGACTTTACCGGACAGACGTCTGTATTCCTGCGTGACGACGGTCAATCTGTCATAAATATCGGCAGACTGTGCCACGGTCGGCAGTACGAACGGCAGCTTACCGTGTGCGTACACCACGTCGCCGCCGGAGATCACGACCTGCAGCGTATTATCGGTGGGCAGTCCGTCAAAGGTCACGCACAGCTCGACGAGGTAGTTTCCGCTGCTGTCGGACGCGACCGATACGATCGACGTGGACGTGTCAGCGGCGCCGCCGGAATTCACGCCCGACGAGAACAGCGCCTGCAAATGAAAATACTTTCTGACCGTGCGCAAAAGCGATCGCGTCAGTATCGAGTCGTCATGGCGCGTATCAAATTTTTCCTCATCTATGCCGAATACGGAATTGGCCTTATAATCGAATTCCGATTTCTGCCCGAACGTATAATGCCCCTGTTGCGTCAGCACCGAAATTTCGTTGCCGTTTCTGCTGACGATACCGTCGGGTGCGATCACGTTTGCGGCGCGAATTATCATGTCGTCGGTACATTCGCCGCTGTATACGTTGACGTCGCCGCGCCTTGACGAAAAGATACCCGCGGGCACCTCGACGCCGATACCGTCCATCAGCCCGATAAGATCGGATACCGCGTTTTCGTCATACGCGTACCGCCCGTAATACGCCGATATCAGCAGTGATCCCGTCACGGCGTTCGCCACGGCCAGAATGACGATCAAAACAATGGTAAGGTGCTTTTTGATCATCGTCCGTCACCGCCGTTCTGCCTTGCGCCGACGACCGTTATACCGCCCGTCGCCGGATCTATCGCGTAACGAACGTCTGTAAGGCCGCGACCCTCCGATATTTCCGCAAGCACGTACCATAAGATCGACGGCGCGACGGCCTTTGCCGACGAAACGAAATACACGGGGGTGTACTCCACACGGGTGATCATGCTTTCGCTGATGGAAACGGTCAGCGCGTGACCTTTTCCGAGCGTCACGGGCATACCCTCATACGCATAGTCGAATGAGATCACCATATTACGACCGTCTGACTGCGCTCCGCTGAGCATCATCTGCGCGCCCGGCACGTCGGGCAATTTATCCAAAAGCACAAGTGCCGCGCCGACGCCGTCGATTATAGAATAGCCCGACGACGACGAAAAGCCGATAAGATCAGTCAGACTGATGCCGCCGGACGGCGAATACGCGTCAAACATCGTATGCCCGTCGGGCGCGACCATCAGACTGCGCCCCTCCTCATAATAGATGAACGTGCCGTCATCTGCGATGTGCGGCGTTGTTTTTTCACTGTTGATGCCCAGCACCGACGCGACCTCCGCCGTATAAGAATCGCCAAACGCAAATGCGTCCGACGATACGACCGACCGCAGTGATACGGTCGTATTCGGGATAACGACGGTCGCGGCGATTCCGTCGGACTTCATGGCTATACCTCGTTCATAGGCAAAATCATAATAGAAGCCGCCCACATTGTCAGTATATGTCGCCAAATTTTTCTTGCTAACCACAGTGCCGACGTCAGTCGAATACGAGGTGCACTTACCCGCCGAATCCCGGATGAAAAGCGTACATTCGTCTGACGAAAACAGGTCGCCCTCCGGCAGGGCCATTATCATCTCTCTGACGGCGTCGGACCCGATGTCACTGACGATCAATTCCGGGTCAAACATAGCCGCCAGAACAGAATGCGGCACGTCACATATGAATCGCATATAAATATAGTCGCCGTCAAATGCCGAATAGTATTCGCTTTGCGTTACGCGTTCCTTTTGCGCCTCAGACGAAACGAACAGCATCCACACGGACGAAAAATCGTGTATGAAAGACGCGGCGTCACGCGCCAGCATACCTCTGCAAGTGTCCCCGACGGAAACGCCGCAGAAATACGGCGTGACGTACCCACCGTCAAACAGATCGGCAAAACCGGAACGATACGACCTTTCTCTGACCGCCTGTGCCATGTCCGCCGAAAAATACGAGCCCGCATCTGTCTGAAACGACGTCATATACACGACAGTCATGCAAACGAGGCTGACGATGAGTATGAATATCACGATCTCTTTTATCAGTTCGATCTTTCGTGACATATCGGGCTCCTTTCGTTAAATATCGGTTTTTGTCAGCGATGCCGCGTCGGCATCGGTAAGCGACGTGCGATATGGCAGATATACGTACATTTTTGTTCCCTCGTTCAGCACCGACTGCACCCATACGTTTCCGCCGTGGGCATCGACGATCTCCTTGACTATCGCCAGACCGAGGCCGGAGCCGCCCGCGTCGGACGTGCGCGCCTTATCGACGCGGTAGAAGCGTTCAAACAACCGCGGGATATCCTTTTCCGGGATTCCGCTTCCGTTGTCGGCGACGCAGATCACGATGCCGCTCTCCGTCGGCTTTGCGTCTATCGCTATTCTGCCGCCGTCGGGCGTATATTTGATCGAATTGGAAACGATATTGACTATTACCTGCTGTAATTTCTCTTTATCTCCCGTCAGGCTGGGCAGATCATCGGGATATCCCCGCGACAGCGTGTGTCCGTGGTTTTTCGCGTCCACCGACATTACCTCAAATACATGATCGAGGAAATCGCAGGTGTCAAATGTTTCGATCTTCCACGCTGTACGCTTATTGTCAAGTCGCGACAGCACCAACAGATCGCCGACGATACGCGACATACGCTTACATTCCTCATCCGCCATGCCGAGCAGATTGGTGCGCATTTCCTGCGGCAGATCGGGGTACTCCTGCATCGTTTCGACGGCACCCTGAATGGCTGTCAGCGGGGTGCGCAGCTCATGCGATACGTCGGAAACGAATTCGCGGCGGCTTTTATCCAGCTCATACCGATCGGTATTGTCGTGTATCACGCACATTATGCCCCTGTTGGCCTTGTCCTCCGAATAGCGGAATTCCGCAAACGTGACATCCAGGGCCTTCCCGTCATAGATGATATCGCTGATGACGCAATTGCGCTCATCCTTATATTTCTCGGTGACGGTCATATAGTCCAGCCCAAGCCGCGCGAGCATGGCCGAAAGATTAAAGCTTTGCATATCCTCGTTATAGCCGTGCTTCGGCATTCCGAAGGTCTTGCGCGCCATGCGGTTGATGTGCATGAGCTCACCGTATTTATCGAATACGACCACAGCGTCATTGAGGTAAACGAACAATGTTTCGAATTTCCTCTGCTCGCTCGTCTTCTGGTCTATTGTCGTCTTTATGACGTCCTTCATGTTATTTATCGTATCCGACAGCGTGCCCAACTCATCGTTTGAATTGACGTCGGCATTCTCACTGTAATCGCCTGCGGCGATCTGCTTTGCCATTGCGGTCAGCGAACGTATCGGGCTGGTTATCGCCTTTGACAGGAAAAATGCCAGCACAATCGCAATCGCCATGCCGATGACCAGCGTCTGCGCCGTTATGCGCAACACCATACGGCCGAACGCACGCGCCTGCTGTTGCGAGTCGCGCACGTAGACGATGCTCTCATTCGTGCCGTCCGTCAGATAAACGGCGTAATCTATATAGTCAGCCCATTTATTCTGCGCGGTGCCTCCGTTATGCGCCATGGCGCTGACGATATTCGGCGTTATTTCCAGCGACGGACCCAGCACCGCATCCGATCCGACGAGGAATCTGCCCTGCCCGTCCAGAACGTAATAATTTCTGTAATCGCCGATGCCGAGCGCGCCGGAATACGACCGCAGTATATCGCCCTGACGCGATGCGTAATCCTCCTGTGACAGGGCATCCGTCAGCGCGCCGATCAGCTCACCGTCATCGGAAAACGCGGTGTTCATCGTCGAAACGAAGCTGTCGTTATAATAGGTATATGAGCCCAAAATCATTACCGACCCGACAGCCGCCATCAACACGACCGTGAACACGACGAAAATCAGAATGATCTTGAAATGCAGTCCTCTGTACATTGTTTCTCCTATCCGTTAAATCATAGAATGAAAGAAATTTCATGTGTGACGGCGGTCATTCCATCGGGATATAATACCCTTTCGTTCGTTTCGTCATAATATATTCCGGCTCTGCCGTGTTCGTTTCTATCTTCGAACGCAGGCGCGACATCGTTACGTCAACGGTACGTACGTCGCCGAGGAAGCCTTCATAGCCCCATACCGTGCCCAACAGATCCTCACGTGAGAATATCTCTCCGCGGTGTGTCGCCAGATGCAACAGCACCTCGTATTCCTTACGCGAAAGCTCGATCTCTTGTCCCGCTTTTGTGACTATAAACCGTTTGTTGTCTATTTTCAGTTCCTTTACCGTGATGACGTCGGCCGATGAATCGTCTGCCGACCTGATCTCCACCATTTCACCTGAATAGCGGCGGATATTCGCCTTTACCCTCGCCAACAGTATCTTTACGGAGAACGGCTTTGTCACGTAGTCGTCGGCACCGAGGTCAAGGCCGAGTATCTTGTCGGTTTCATCCTCCCGCGCAGTCACCATGATTATCGGTGTAGCGAGCTTTTTTCTCACCTCACGGCAAACAGTGAAGCCGTCGGATTTCGGCAGCATTATATCCAGCAGGATCAGATCAAAATTGCCGGTCAGCGCCTTGTTTATGCCCTCCTCGCCGTCAAAAGCCGTGTCGGTATCGTATCCCGCCATGTTCAGATTGATCTGCAACACCTGCGAAATGGGCTTTTCATCCTCCACTATCAGAATTCTCTTTTTGTCAGCCATACTAACCTGCCTTTCCCTGCATCAGTCTGCCCGTCTGAGTGACGGTCATGACCGTATATCTGTCAGTTATTTCATTCAACAGCGCGACGATATCCGCCGCGGTCGAGTCGTTTATCTCTATCGCCACAGTCATTTTATCACAATCGCCGTCAAAGACAGCCGTGATCTGCCCCGGTGTGGCGCAATAAACATCATAGGTATATGAGCACAGCCCGATACCGTTCGGTATCTGCGTTTTTGCGTCGCCCAGAACGAGGCGCGACGCATATTTCACGGCATATTTCTCATATATCAGTGCCGTTTTCACCTGCTCAAGAGATGAATACACGACGCCGAAATATTGCCCCGCCGTGTGCAATCTGATCACGGCGCCGACATAATCGCTGTCATATTTCACGCCGCTGTCAAAGAAAAACGCCATTTTCAGTCCTTTTTCCGTTGCGATATCTATCACGTCGTCAAGGGCAGTCATTTTTCCCGCTTTGCTCGAAACATGACCGTCGCCGTCTATCGCCTCATCCTTCACAACGAAAACGACCGTTATCTGTGCCTTTGCCGCCGACGCGGAGCACAGCATACACATGACCGTCGCCGTCACCAGCACTGCCGTCAATAATCTTTTTATCATATCAATCCTCTGCATACAGCACATAACTGACGACCAGCTCCGTCACCAGATCGTACGTTTTCACGCCGGCCGGCTGATTGTGTGCCTGTATATACGTGTCGTTAATAACATCGTTCACCTGCGCCGCCACGTTTTCCCTGTATTTGTCAAAGAAGCGCGAGAACGAAACGAGGTCTCCGCGCACCGTATCGGACGCCGTTTCCCACAGGCGCGTCCACGCGTCGCGGTCGCTGTCATACAGCTGATTCATCACGGAACGGAAGAATTCGAGGTTGCCGGCGTAACGCAGATACGCGTCGTCACTGCCGGTACAGACGAGATAGGCGATGAAATCGGCCTCGTCCTCCTTGCCTATTCCGCGCTGATGCGCCATTTCGTGTGCCGCCGACGTCGCTATGATAAAGTCGGGGTAATTCACGTTCACGTTCGCCTCGCCGGTAAAGAATGAGTACAGCCCTGAGATGTGCGTGTACGTCCACGGCTCACTCAGTATGACCGGCTTAGCGCGCGATGTCATGCCGTCAAGTGCCGGATGCCCGTCAACGAGCCTCGCGTACGCGACGTTCAGCTTATCGTTCAGCTCGGCAAATGTGCAATCCATTGACGAATACGTGCCCTCCGGATATTTCACGTCCGGTATTTCCGCCTCGGTGCGTGCAAGCAGGATATATGCCGCCTGTTCCAGCTCCTCGGTCGTCACCGTCCTGCGCTCAAATCCGATTTTTTGCTCTACGCTGTGTCCGTAATACGACGCCTCATATCCGAAGACAAACGATATCATGATCACGGCGCCTATCGCCAGAAACGATACGAGCGTACGCCACATATACACGGCTCCCTTTTTTGCCCGCGCACAAATCAGCCGCACGAGGAAATAAACGAGTATCGGCGAATAGATCAGCAGTATTTCGACGAACGAAAACGGGAAAATATCAAAAATCTTCGTCAACACGAAGCGTATCGCCGTGCCGCAGGTCGAATTGACGGATTCCGCAAATTCGACATCGGAATGAATGAACGGCAACAGCACGAGTGACACGATCAGCACGGCAAAAACGACCGCAGTCCAAAGCGGAATGCAGGCGCTGACCTTTTTGAACGCAGATTTTCCGGTCGATTCTTTCATTTCTCCTCCGATGCATGACCCGTTCAGGGCATACGTATAGATATACATAGTAATAATATCATATTATAGACGCGAATTCAATAGTTTTATAACAGTAAAAGGCCCCCGCTTTCGCAGGGGCACGAATAATCGTCAATTATCGAACATTTCGGTCAGTATCTGTGCGGAATGATAGGCGGTCCGCAGCATATCGGGCAATAAAGCCTTCGGCAAAGCGCCGTAGACCAGCTCCAGCGTCAGCTTTCCGTGATAACCGCATTCGCGCAGCACGCGCATATTCTCCTGCCAATCGGAAGCGCCGAAAAACGGGATCAGATGCAGGTCCTTCTCATAATAATTATCGTGCGTGTGCGTGCATACGACGCGATCGCCGAGCGCGGCAAGTGCCTTCGGCGCGTCGTCGCCGTACTGACAGCGGCCGTGACCGAAATCCCAACAGCATCTGACGTTCGGCGTGTCAAACATATCAGCGACTGCGATCAGCTCCTCGATCCGGCTGGTAAAGCGCGACTTTCCATCGACCTGCGGCCAACGTCGCGAGCCGTCCTCAAATACGTTTTCGACCGCGAGCGTCATACCGTTCCTTTCGCAGAAATCGACCGACGGGGAAAGATATTCACGCGTAAAGGCAAGTATCTCATCGACGTCATACCGACCCGCCGTGCGGTATTCATCGGCATGGACGACAACGTACCTCGCGCCGAAAATGCGCGACAGCTCCAGCGCGCGCCGCGTATAAACCGCAAATTCATCGTCGGTATAGCTGCAATATCTGTTGAACGGCAGATGCGTCTGCTCCACTGTCACGCCCGCCGAATCAAGTATCTCACGCTGACGTAACGCCTCCGCCTCCCAATCCTCGCGCCTGAAATCGCCCGTGTAGTCGATATATTCAAAGCCGGCATCGCGGCAAAGCCCGACAGCCGTCTGAAAATCGATCGAGGTCTTCGCGTTTGACTGCTTCATCACATATCCGAGTGTGATCCCGATATCCATATCAATTCCGCCTTTCGTTTTCAATAAATTTTATCAGATCGGCGATCACGCCCTTTTCCGCATGGCACAGCACGCGCTCACATACGTCCTTTACGCACTGCGCCGCGTTTTCGGGGCAAAACGCACGATCCGCGTGTATCAGCATATCCATATCGTTATCAAAATCGCCGACGGCGTACACCTCGGCGGTCGGACATTCGCGCCGCACCAGCGAGCGCACGTAATCGAGCTGAGTCCACTTTGACACACCGAGTGCCGACAGCTCAAAGCAATACTCCGCCGATCTGGTGTACTCAAACATCGGAAATTCGTTTTCGATGATCGGCCGCAGGTATTTCACGGTATTTTTCCCGCTGTAAATGACGAGTTTGAATCTTCCGTTTTCATCGTGATCCGACATATCGAGCCCGACGGCGTACTCCTGCAGGTCATTTTCTTTCAGATATTCGGCAAATTCCTTATCAAATCGCTCATACACGAGCCTGCCGGTATAGACGCGATCGTCGATCCTGCCGTGAGCCAGCTCCTCCAACCTGTCGCACAGACGCGGCAGCTGTGAGTTATCGAGGTATTTCGGGTTAAGTATCTCTTTTGTCTGCGCGTCGTAGCATAAGCCGCCGTTGCACAGGACGTTCGGTGCATTCGTCAGCTCCGCCAAATCGGGAATTATGTTATAGATGTCCTTATGATTTCTGCCCGATGCAAATATAAACCTGCCGCCATTCGCGGTGAAATATCTGATGGCAGGTACGTTTGCATAGTATTTGCCCTGATACAGAAACGTGTTGTCTATATCGGTCGCGATTATTATTCCGTCAAAAAGAGCCATGCCTCTGCCTTTCCGAAATCGTTGTTTGTGTCAATCGTCGTTTTACGTAGCGAAACACATCGTTCGCCGTCCGCATGATCCGTCTGTGATCGCACAGCCGTTTTTCGCCTGTCCTTCCGAGCATAGCGAAAAGTCCGCTACGGAAAAATTTATCCGACTGAACGTCGGATAAATAGTGTTATTGAAAATGCTTCTTGAATCCTATGAATCAT
>JAKSPY010000016.1 GCA_024404445.1 Clostridia bacterium | reverse complement strand
GAAGACCCGACCATCAAATATGAGAACAACCCCGAAACGAAGCAGATGCTCGTTTCCGGTCAGGGCGATATCCACGTCGATGTCATCGTTTCCAGACTGAAATCACGTTTCGGCGTTTCCGTCGATCTTGACCAGCCGAAAGTAGCGTACAGAGAGACCATACGCGGCACGTCAGACGTTCAGGGCAAGCATAAGAAGCAGTCCGGCGGTCACGGTCAGTACGGTGACGTTCATATCCGCTTCTCACCCGGTGAGGAGCCCGGACTGACGTTCGTCGTATCCGTTGTCGGAGGTACGGTACCGAAGAACTTCAACCCCGCGGTAGAAAAGGGACTTCTTGAGGCTATGCAGAAGGGTGTCCTTGCCGGATTCCCGGTCGTCAACCTCAAGGCCGATCTGTATGACGGCTCATATCACCCCGTTGACTCATCCGAGATGGCGTTCAAGATCGCCGCTTCCCTCGCTTATAAAGAGGGTATGACAAAGGCGCGTCCCGTTCTGCTTGAGCCGATCGCAAAGGTCGACGTTTATGCTCCGTCGGATATGATAGGCGATATCATGAGTGCGTTCACAAAGCGCCGCGGCCGCGTTCTCGGTATGACACCGACAGAAAGAAAGGGCGAGCAGGTGCTGGAGGCTGAGGCTCCCATCGCCGAGATGTCAGACTTTGCCATTCAGCTCCGCGCCATTACACAGGGTCGCGGCAGATACACGATGCACTTTGAGAGATATGAGGACGTACCTCAGATGGTAGCCGATAAGATCATCGCAGAGGCAAAGAAGAACGAAGAGGATTAATTTTTCAGATAAGGAATGCCGTTCACATCGCGTGAACGGCATTCTTGCCGATATATGCGAAAACGCCCCGACGCCAAAGCGTCGGGGCATCGTTTACGTATCAACCGAATACGCGTTTTTCGACCTCTGCGCAGATATAATGATATATCGGCAGGTGGTACTCCTGTATTCTGTATGTCTGATCTGACGGTGCCTTGATCACGATGTCGGCGATGTCGTCGGCGCGGCACCTTTTACCGCCGACGAGTGCTATCGACATAACCCCGATCGCCCTTGCCGTTTCCAGCGCGAGCATGACGTTTTCGCTGTTGCCGGAGGTCGATATGCCGATGAGTACGTCGCCCGGCTTCCCGAACGTAAAGACCCCTTGTGCGAACGTCACCGTCGGCTCCGCGTCGTTTGCGTATGCCGTCGACAGTGCGGTAAGCGACGGCAAAGGTATTGCCTGAATGCCGCATTGCAGTGATTTTATCAGCCTGTCGCCGTCCGGCAGACCGGCAAATTTATCGGCGACCTCGCCGCTCATCGGACGCAGGGATAAAAAGCCCTTTGTCAGCTCGCCGCTGATATGCTCCGCGTCGGCGGAACTTCCGCCGTTGCCGCATATCAGTATTTTACCGCCGCGGAGCGCACACTCTGTCACGGCGCATACCGCCTTTTCAATTTCCGACGCTGACGGGAGCAATTCCGGATAATTCTTGAACAGGTCTGTCATATCATCACCTCGGCTTGATTGTACCGCATAAACGCACGCGTGTCAACACGGAAATCAATTTTCAAAAAAGCAAGAAATTTTGTCAAAAATGTTCATTTTCTCTCTGTTGCTTCACCATTGGCAAGTGTGAGTTTCTTTTTTTCTTCTTTCCAACAAAGTAACCACCGACAAAACCCAGTGCAAGTGTCGCAAAGACTATAATGATTACGATACTTCCCTCAGAAATCGTAAAACCTGTAGTAGTGTGTAATTTGTTTGTGGCAGGTTTTTCATATAATGTATTTGAAAGATTACAAGATACAACATTGTCAGCAGCACCACTGTATTGATGTACCGTATCCGTTACAATGTCGTATATTACTGATTTATTACTTGATTTGATGACTGCCGGAACATAGTCATGTACAAGCTCGTTTTCCTCATAAATTTGGCAAGAATAAAATGTAACTCCGACGGCATCGGTAACATATTCGTTCATGTTATCATAAATCTGATGTAGATCAGCATAAAATCTATAATCTGATGTGCGTGTTTTTAAATTTGATACGTGTGTTCCGAACAGATACAATGAAACAGGGGGGATAAATACATCAACTTTGTTGCCTGAGAATTTTAATTTTTCCGTCCCATCAATATAAAATCCATCCGGTCCGAGTTCGACAGTATGCCTTCCGTTAGGTAAGCTCTCGGCATCAATCGTTTTGAATTCTTTTTGGTAACCTGCTCCTATATCGAATGGGTCTCTTATCAATCTTAATTGACAATAATCAAAGTCCACACCATGCATTCCTTCATCTTCATCCCAAAAAGTATAGTGATACTCTTTTTTTACTCCAAAATAGTTTTCATAGCTACTTTTCACATTAACATCCATAAGAACAGTGGTGAACTTATCTTTAGTATAACCGGTATCAAAATATGTACCTTTACCGACTTCGGCATATTCAGCAAACATTATGTCTTCCCTACTTACGCCGGGTTCTTCTTCTGCAAAAGCAGGTACGGTGATGGTGCAAAGCATAAGTACACAAAGTGCCAAACTGATAAGTATTTTAATCTTTATCATAAATAAAGACCTCCCATCTTTTCAAAACGTGGATAGTTTTCTATATTCACAAACTTACAAAATAATTATAACATATTTTAACTGCCAAACCAATGATTTTTGATAAAATTTTCACTGAAATTAACTGAGAAAAAACTTATATGCAAAACACGGAAATCAATTTTTGTTATTTGGGTTATTTGCATAGACAAAATTACTCTGTTTTTTTAATGTTTTAGATTTGTTTTTTACTGATTTTTATCTTTTATCGACAAAAAATAATCAAGATCGTTGAACCAAATCACCTTGAAATTTGAAAATTGATTTCCGTGGCGTGTCAAGGTTCTGTATTGACAAAATCCGTCAGTCGGTGTATAATGATAAAAGAAAAGGGAGTAGTTCGCGCCATGCGTGACAGTTCCGTCAGTACGGCAGTGGATGCCCGGACCTGTATGAATGTATTTCAGAACAAGACTTTTCGCCTGTGGGCGAGGTCTTGTTATTTTTTTTGGAGGTAAAAATGGAAACGATCTATGAGAACCTGTCGGCGATCGAATGGCAGTCGGTCGTGATGTGGCTGATCGGCGGCATCATGATCCTGCTCGGCATTAAAAAGAACATGGAGCCGGCGCTTTTACTGCCGATGGGCTTCGGCACGATACTCGTGAATCTGCCGAACTCCGGTGCCGTCGGTATCGACGGTATCATTGATATTCTGTATGAAAAGGGAATAGCGAATGAGCTGTTTCCGCTGCTTCTGTTCATAGGCATCGGCGCGATGATAGATTTCGGCCCCGTACTCGAAAACCCGAAGCTGATGATCTTCGGCGCGGCGGCACAGTTCGGAATTTTTGCCACGCTGTCGCTTTCGTCACTGTTTTTTGATATGAACGACGCGGCATCGATAGCGATCGTGGGCGCCGCCGACGGCCCGACGTCGATCTTTGTCGCCAATACGCTGAAATCCGGCTACGTCGGTGCTATAATCGTCGCGGCGTACTCATATATGGCGCTCGTTCCGATCATCCAACCGCCTGTCATCCGCCTGCTGACGACAAAAAAGGAACGCCGTATCAGAATGGAGTATACCGGCGCGGCCGTATCAAAGTCGGCACGGATCATCTTTCCGATAGCGACGACAGTGATCGTCGGGCTTTTTGCGCCGAAGGCGATCTCACTCGTCGGTATGCTGATGTTCGGCAATCTGATACGCGAGTGCGGGGTGCTGGATTCACTCAGCGAAACGGCGCAGAGCGTTCTTGCCAATCTCATCACGATCCTGCTCGGCATTTCCGTTTCCGCGACGATGCGCGCGGAGCAGTTTTTGAGTACCGACACATTGCTTATATTGGGGTTGGGCCTGTTTGCGTTCGTATTTGACACGGCAGGAGGCGTCATAGTCGGGAAATTGATCAATTTGTTCGCAAAAAAGAAGGTCAATCCGATGATCGGCGCGGCGGGGATTTCAGCCTTTCCGATGTCGGCGCGCGTGATAAATAAAATGGGGCTGGCCGAGGACAGTCAGAATTTCCTGCTCATGCACGCGGTTGGCGCAAATGTATCCGGGCAGATCGCATCGGTCGTCGCGGGCGGCATCATCCTCGGTCTGTTTTCGTAAGGAGGTGTCTGTATGAATATCGAAAGGTTTTTGTCTTCTTTTGAATATATGGGTATAGGTATGCTCGGCATTTTTGCTGTTATGGGCATAATAATGGTTTCCGTTGCCGTCATCGGCAGACTGTCACGCAATAAATCCGACGCGGCAGAGAATAAGGATGAGTAGACCGAGCGCGATACGGTATACGGCAAACGCGGTGAATCCGTGACGCCCGACATATGATGTCATGAATCTGATCACCGTCAGCGACACGGCATACGCGGTCACGGCGCCGATCGCCACGTATATCCATTCGTGCGGCAAAAGCGAGGCACCGCAGTCAAGCAGTTTTATTGCGCTCATTCCGATCATTGTCGGAACGGCGAGAAAAAAAGTGTATTCGGCGGCGGTCTTGCGCTCGATCCCCATGGCAAGCGCGCCGACGATCGTCGCGCCGGAGCGCGAGGTGCCCGGTATGACCGACGCGGTCTGAAACAAGCCTATGCCCAGAGCGTCGATATACGAAATACCGTGTGAGCCTGTGACCCGCGGCGTTTTACCCTTGCGCACCCTTTCCACGGCGATGAATATCACTCCGTATGCGATAAGCGCGGCGGCGATCACCGACGGTGACGACAGGTGCACCGTAACATAATCGTCGAAAAACACTGCGACGACGGCACCCGGCACGCACGACAGGGCGATCCTGTGCCACAACGATACGTTTTCACGGCACAGCCTCATACGCGGGCCGTTCAGTTCAAAAGGCTTCAGCCTGTCATAATACAGCGTTACCACCGACATGACCGCCCCCAGCTGTACCGTTATCAGGTACAGCTCACGGTAACCGGCAGAGCCGCCGAGCCCAAAAAATTCATCCAGCAGAAGCATATGCCCGGTACTGCTTATCGGCAACCACTCGGTTATGCCCTCGACGATGCCGAAAAGCACCGCCGTCAATATCTCACGTACGCTCATATCGCACCTCCGTCACGTAATTTTATGACAGAGAGAACGGAATATGACAAAACGTGCCGACAAAAGAAGAAACGAAAGCGCACGGCATTCGTTTCTGTTCGTTATTCGGGCATATTTCAGTCGGCGCAGGGCGTCCTTTTCAGATATGCGTCGACGGCGGCACGGGCGACGGTGTCGGCGTCGCCACAGCTGATGATGACGTCGGCGTATTTATGATACTTCGGCGTACGGCTGTCCAACAGGCGCTTCAGCTCATCGTATGGCTTACCGTATGCCAGCACTCGCACGGGATCGGATGAGATCAGAGGGTATACCTCATCAAACGGGCGTTCAAGGCAGACGATGAATGAGTGCCGCCTCAATGAGCGCGCGTTTTCATCTGAGGTGAATACCCCGCCACCCGTGGCGATCACCGAATCGCGCAGGTCGGAAAGTGCGAGGCAGACGTCCTTTTCCAGCGCGCGTACCGTCGCGCACTGACCGTCTGACAGCATATCGCAGATCGGTCTTCCCGCCTTTCGGCAGACCTCGTCGTCGGTGTCGATATAACGATAGCCGAGCAATTCCGCGACTTTTTTTGCCACGGTGGTTTTGCCCACGCCCATAAATCCCTCAAAAACTATATTATCGTTGCCGGACATTTCATCCCCCGTCACTGTATTTTTGCGGCGATCATTTCATCCAGACGGTCGCGCACGCTCTGCATGACGGCCGCGTCGTTCACACAATGCATGAAATCTATATTGCCTGTGAGCTTTTCCACCTCGGCAACGACGGCGTCGTGACCGTAATACGAGGCGGCAAGGCTCATCACGCGGATATCGTCCATGCCCTGACTGAACGCACGCAGACGGAGTGAGTCCATAGGCATACCGTCCTGCGACGGATATACGAAGTGCGCGTCGCCCGTTATACCCCAATATCCCGCGCACGGATTCAAAAACGGATTCACGTGGTCGACAGACCAACGGTTGTTATAGAAATTGTATCCCCAATTGAGGAAGCCCTCTATACCGTATTTGAACATCTGCATTCCCAGCGAACGCGTGCGGCACAGATGCATCGCGACGAATTTGTTTGACGCGCCAATCCACGGACCGCAACAGTAGTATACCCACCGTTCGGCTATATCCTCTTTCATAAAGTCCTCAATGACGTCGGACGACGGAACGGGTATCTCACACAGACCCTGACGGAAGTATTCCACGCGGGACAGTGCGTCCAACAGCTTCCATCCCGAAAGGTATTTATCGACGGTGTCGCGGTTTTTTCTGTACTGCGCGAGGTGCTTTTCGTTCGGCTCGTCGGATATATGGAAATACGTCCTGTCCTTCAGTCCCTTTTTGACGAGGTACGAGGTGAATTCCGACAGGAACGCGTGCAGGAACCCGACGTATTCATCACCGGACGCGTCCGTTTCCCAGCCGAATATCCGGCGGTATTCGCCGTCGACCGTTGCCATGACCTTAGGCGCGTGCTCGGCACCCCACTGCGAGAACAGATGCGAAATCTCATAATATTTCACGCCGCAACGCTCGCACATTGATATCCACCTGTCGCACAGGTCGAAATCAAATGAATACCTGCCGCAGTTTTTATAAACGCGCACGAGCTGAGTCGTAGTCCTTTCTCCGCCGACGCGCGTATCGAGCGCGACGGTGAAAACGGGCATCAGTATCATGTTTATACCGTTTTTCACAGCGCGGCGGATATAGTTCTCACATATCTCAAAATGCCTGTCCGACCAGGCCTCCACGTTATAATAATCGGCGAGGCAATCGGCATAGAACCACACCGTCACGCGGGTATCCTGCTCCGGCAGCTCGGCGTCGAGCACGGTAATCTCGACCGATGACGACGCGACCTTTTCATCGCCGTTCATGACTGCGATCTCGGTCGTATATGTTCCGGCGGCGATGTCGGCACCCTCAAAATCAAAATACGCCGTGTGCAGTTGCTGGTTTATCAGCGGCATACAGTTGCCGCGCATGGGCTCGGCCAGCACGTCCGGATAGAGTCCGGGCTCGGTGCGCAAAAACGTGGGGTCCAGCTCCTTTGTACGTTTCGGCGTCGCAAATGACGGCGCGTAATTCGGGATGCTCTCCACCGTGTGCATTTTCGCGTATTTTGCCAGCCCGCCGAAGACCCTTACCTCAACGAGCCGGCAACAGTTATCCGACTCATCGGGATCGTACGTCGCGAACTGCACCGTGGCGCGCTCGTTTTTATACATATTCAACCTTGTCAGCGCGGGAAAATCGGACGGCCTCTGATCTATGAAGCACTTTTCCATCGACGATACTATTCTGGTTTCCAACATGATATCCTGCCTCCCGTTTCTGTCTGATCGTTACGGTGACCGCGACGGTCACTTGTTTTTCTGTCTGTTTTCGATCTCGGTTATCATATCGACGCGTGCCTGATGACGCCCGCCCTGATATTCGGCGGACAGCCACTCATCTACTATCATTTTTGCCATTTCTATGCCTATGACGCGTGCGCCGAACGCGATTATGTTGCTGTTGTTGTGCTCACGCGAAAGCCTTGCCGAATACGGCTCGGAGCATACGCAGGCGCGGATTCCGTTCACCTTGTTGGCAGCGAGCGATATGCCCACGCCCGTACCGCAGATGAGCACGCCGAGATCGACCTCGCCGCTGACGACGGCATTGGCGACAGCCTCACCGTATACAGGATAATTTGAGCTTTCGGTTGAGTCCGTGCCGTAGTTGACGACCTCATACCCCTTTGACTCAAGGTGTTTCCTGATCTGATTTTTCATTTCCACGGCAGAGTGGTCGTTACCGATACCGATTTTCATTTTTTTATCCCCCGTATCATTTGATTTCGTTCAGTAATTTCAATATATCGTCGCGTCGCGGCGACTTTGTGCCGGTCGTCATGCACGCGGCAGAGCCGTATGCGACGGCGCCGCGTAACAGCTCTCGTCCGATTTTGCCGGATGCCAGCGCCGCCAAAAATCCCGCTATCGCGCTGTCGCCGGCGCCTATCGTAGACACAGCCCGGACGTGCGGCGCGTCTGCGGAAAACTCACCGTCCGAATTGCACAGCACGGCGCCGCGCGCGCCGAGTGAGATCATCACGTTTTCTATTCCGCGTTCGTGTATTCCGCGCGCGCACGAAAGCGCGTCGCCGACGTCGTCCGGCACGTGTCCCGTGAATGCCGCTGTTTCCTGCTCATTCGGCTTTATCAGATACGGTCTGACTTCGCACAGATCGGCGAGTGTGAAGGAGCCCGAATCTATCACCGTCATGATGCCGCGTGACGCGACCGATCTCAAAAAATCCTTGACGGGCGCGATATCCATCCCGCGCGGCAATCTGCCGCATAAGGTCATCACGTCGCCGGATGATAATTCACGGGATACGATCTGCGCGACCCGGCCGATCAGTCCGTCCGGCGCCTCAAAGCCGTCAAAGCTGAGCCGGGTTTCGGTCGTGCCGTCGGTGTGTATCGTGATGTTTTCACGTATTCTGCCCGGAACGGTCAGGGAAATACACTTCACGCCGTCTGTTTTTATCGCGCGGAGGTATGCGTCGCCGTTTTCCTCACCGACGACGACAAGCGCCGTCGATCCGATGCCGCACGACGCCAAAGCGCGTGAAACATTGACGCCCTTTCCGCCCGCGTCGCAGTCGGTGATATGGGCGAGGTTTTCCCTGCGTGCTTCAAACACGTCCGCGTGGCAATGCACGTCGAATGCCGGGTTGAGCGTGACAGTCAATATTTTCATGATCGGTCCTCTTTTTGCTTGATCCTGAAATTGTAACACCGCAAGCCCCTACTGTCAAGAAAAAATGTGGATTCGATGTTGACATTTCGTGCTTTCGGTGCTATAAAATTAGTGAAATAAAAACAGAAAAGAGCGAATGATAATGGATAGCAATGCAGTGCGTGAGATGTACGGGTTTATTACGGCCAGACACGATGAGTGTCTGGACGGGTATTTGCACGACGTGCTCGTCCGTGACAGGAATAATCCGCTGTACGGTCAGTATGTCGACCGCAATATGCTGGATGAATTCAGTGAGTCGGCGTTTGCGTCGTATGTCGTTTCGTCATACTGCACGCCGATCAGCAAATACTATCACAGCGATGAGGCATTGAATCATATCTGTGATATATGCGATGCCGCGCTGAAAAAGATGAATGCCGACGGCACGACAAATATGTTGACGACGAATCTGCACACCGCCGATCAGTTTGCGTTGGTGGGCATCGCGGATGCCGTTCACGATATGCTGGGCTGTCTTTCCGGCAGAGAGCACGAGGCTGTCGCGCTGAAAAAGCTTAAGGCAGTTGTCGCGGGGCTGGCAAACGGATGTATGCACAGCGGTTTCCATACGCCCAACCATCGCTGGATAGAGGCAGAGGCGCTCATCAGCGCGACGGCAGTTATGGGTGATGAGGCAGATCCGCGTTGGATGAAAAAGGCTGAGGCATATCTGGCTGAGGGTATCGACTGTGACGAATACGGCGAATGGTCGGAGCGCTCCGCCGGTATGTATAATCATCACTGCGATATGGCGTTTCTGACGATGTACCGCTATACCGGCAGACGTGAATACCTTGACGCCGCGTGCAGAAATCTCGATCTGATGTTGTATTATATAAACGACGATATGTCGATGTTCTCACTGAATTCGCGCCGTAAGGACAAAGGAGAAACGGGCGCGTGCTCCATGTTCAGTAAGGCGATGACGTATTACGCCGATTACTATTGCGGGGATTATCTGGAGGCGGCGTATTACACCGGCAATCAGATATATCTGAATACGGCGGTCGAAATCTTCCGTTGGTGTATGAAGAGCGGCCGTTTCCCGCAGCTCAGATCACACCTGTTCTTAGGCTGTCCCGATATTCTGGATATGAAGCCGGATGGCGTCACACTGCGCCCGCGCGAGTATGAGCTGTATCAGCCGAAGTCGCGCATAGTGCGCAAAAAATGCGGCGGCATTTCGTATACCGTGATGGGAATGAGCCCGTATTTCCTCGTCATAGACGCACACGAGGTCCATCTGCGTGCGCGTATGTGCTCATCGTTCTTTGCGGTCGCGCAGTTCGTATCCGACGAAATGACGTATGAAAACGGCAGATATATACTGAAAATGCGCGCTCACGGTGAGTATAAGCTCCCACTTGAGAATCCCGATGAATCGTGCCGCAATTATTGGTCGATAGATTACTCCGCACGAAAGCCCGCGTGTCAGCTTGACCTGTATATGACGGCTGAAATAAAGCTGAATGACGACGGCGTGGATCTGAAAATAAAGGTCGACGGATACGATCACGTACCGTTCAAGCTTGAAATTTTCACAAATGCCGGCATGATATGCGAATGCGGCGATGCGACGATGTACACAAAAGCCGGCAGTCATATCTTCTCGCGCGGCTCCGACGTGACGCTCCGCGGTCCCGACATGACCGTGGTGACGGTCGGCGGACTGACGTGTGAGCATCTGTACGCCGAAAATATGCGCGGCTCGTACGATCTGCCGTCAGACTGCTTTACCGTATTTTCGACTGCGTTCTCGCCCGTCGATGCCGACGTCACGATAAAGATCGGCAGGCAGGACGGCGCGTATATCTACCCCAGAAAGAATTATTACCAGCGATGATCAACGATCAAAAAGCAAGAGGCGAAAACCAAGCGGTTTTCGCCTCTTTTACGTTATCGGATATTTCAGAACAGATCCAATGAGCTGTCGAGATACAGCTCCTCGCGCACGTTCAACCTGTATTCCGGTCGCGTCATGTAGTACAGCAGAAATTCCAGCAGTACCGCACTGCCCAGACTGCGACCCTCAAGCTTGAATTCACGAAATCCCATAGGCAGGTAGACGTTCAGTATATCGTCGGTGCCGATGAATCCGGCGTTTTTCATCGCAGACGAAAACCTGTAGCCGCGGCTCGCATCGGGCGACGCGCATACGTGGTCCGGGCATGGCTCGCCCAGATTTTTACGGCTGACGTTCTCATAGCACGCTTTCCTTTCCGTGCAGGCGAAATCGCAACACTCATTGCACAGAAATTCCACCTTTTTCTTTTGCGCAGCTGTCAGCGTTTTCAGCTTATCAAACGATTTGTTCAACCTGAAATCGGGCACGACGAAACGAAAATCGTCGCGATCCGTTTCCGCTTTGAAATCGTCGAAATCGGTCAGCACCTTCGTCGTCGATGAAACGAAATACAGTCCGGGGTAACGAGCCTTCAGATAGTCCAACAGCAGATCGGAGTGGATGACGACGCCGCTTTGCACTGCGGTTTTTTCACACATTTCACACAGCGCATTGCATTTTCCGTCCGACAGGTGCTTTTCCTCTATCAGAGAATTGCTGAACGTCAGACGTGCGGAAATGCCGTATTCGTTCATCAGCGACAGCACACGGGCGGGATCGTCATTTCCGAAGCCCACACGTCCTCCGCCCCACAGACAGTCCGCGGGCGCACCGTAAACCGAGCCGATCTCGCACCAATCGTAAAAGTATTCGCGGTGCGATCCGTACAGCGGCAGAAACGCGCTGTAAAACCCGAAAAATTCAAACAGTCCGGGCAGATGATAGCGTGCTGTAATATCGGCCATTTTGTTTTCTCCCGATTCGATACTATATATTACGACATATTACGACAATACACCGGCGTTTTTCACCGGTGTATCGATACGGTTATTCTTTGTCAGAGTCTGTCAGAATTTCGAAAGGTCGACCGGGCATACCGACGTTATCTCGGCACCGTTTCTGATGCTGTCATAGACCTCAACGACGAAAATGCCGACCGGACCGTCTTCGCTCGCGGAGCCTCTGCATATCAGCGCGTAATTTGTGCCGTCAGTCGGCTGTTGACCGATGCAGGCAAGCGGGGCAAGATTCAGCGATGTGAATTTTGTGAATGATGCACTGTAAGCAGACGCGAGTCTTTCCGGCATCGCCATCATACCTCCCTCATCGGGGGCGTATATTGCACCGTATCCCGTTTCGGGAATTGTCGTGTCTATCGTGCTTGTCAGATAATCGGACAGAACGAATTCCGTTGATGATAATATCCGGGCCTTTCCGTCTGCGGGCTTATAGACCGTAAGCACGTTGAGATGTGCCTCCGCACCCGGAAATGTTCCTACTGCCTTTGCTATGATCAGATACTTCTCGCCGGCGACATCCTGCTGTCCGATGCAGGCAAGGGGAGTATACCCAACGCCGTCATAGCCGTTGACTGCATCCTCAAATACGAGGCGTGCCTGTTGCGGCATCGTTCCGGCGATCGCCTCATTTATGCTGTATCCTCCGACAACCGTTATGCCCGGACCGTCGTAGGTGCTGGACAACGGGATCGGTGTGATGGATGAGATAGGGTCGATGCCGGTCGTTGTGGTCGTGTCCTCGTTATTTCCGCATCCCGCAAAACAGCAGACGAGCAGAAGAACGCAGATCAAAAATGCCGATATTCTTTTCATGATGATACCTCACTAATAATTTTTTTTTGCTTTGAAGCCATTATACAATATTTTTCCGATAATATCAAGTGTTTTAATAAAAGCCGGACTGTTTTTGCGACGCCGATTGCATCGGCGGCCGGTTTATTTTATTTTGCCGGCCCTTCGCAGTCTGTAACGCGCGGCGTCTGTGTTGCCGATCGGGGTCAGATCACCGCTGACGGAATAAAGCTCACCGCCGCTGTAACGCACCTCTACCAGCACTGTCTTTCCGGTAAAAACGTCGATCGGTCCGCCCGCGAATTTCGGGTGCCAGCACGTGCTGTCGCCGGAAAATCCGTCGCAGTCACAATGATCGAAGCCGGGCACGACGTGCCCCTTTGCGAGGATGTTGTCGTTTTCGTCGGACGTGGTGTCGATGATCGCCGCCGTAGCGTGCTTTGCCGAGATATTGATATTTATCTCACCGCCGCCGTAGATATATTCACGCGTGGTGACCGTCGCGGTTTTTTCGTCTGCCGACAGACAGATAAATCCGTCGCGCCGCAACGAATATATGCTGATGCGACCCGTTTTGTTTTCCGAGAAGCACCGACCGTGCGGCTCATCGGAATGTGCCGCGTACAGCAGTATGTCATTTGCGCGCTCTTTCATTGAGTAAAGCCAGAAAACAGACGGCTGACCCTTATATTCCGGCAAAAACGACGTGCGCAACGACCTTGTGAAATGATGCCCGTCTGACGAATATGCCAGCTGAGGATAGATATTGCCGGAATCGTATTTCACACAGCGCGACGGCGCGTTATCCGCGTATACTGACAGAAGCCCGATATACATTCCGCCGTAGGCGAACGTCGGCATACCGTACAGCTCATCCAATGGCGCGTCCAGCGCGTCCTGATGCAGGCAGACCTCATGATCGGTGAATGTGCGGAAATCCTTTGTATCCGCGTACCCGACGTCGCGTGTGCCCCATGTCGAACGGTGGATCACGGTGTAGCAGTTCTTGCTTGCGTTATGGAACGCCCCACCGATCGGCTCACACGTAAAGCCCGGCAGTTCACCGTCGCGCCTGTGCCAATGCACGAGATCGGGCGAGGTCATGACGTATGAAAAGACGACGTATCTCGTGCGGTATTCCGCCTCGGTCATTATCATTATGTACCGTTCGTCGTCGCCGCCCTCCGGGTACTCGATGATCGCCAGCGGCTCCTGACCGTTTTTCAGCGGCATCACTTCATTTTCGGCAAGTCTGCCGTCGATGCCGATATCGCCGATGTTCAACGGGGTAAAATCCACACCGTCGTCGGATATTGCCGCCAACAGGGCTCCGGCCTTGCTTTCCCGGTGCTTGCCTATATACAGCATGATGTATTTGCCGTCACGTTCCAGCACGAACGGCGACGGGTAATCCGAACTGAAATTCGCGTCGGTGTAGGTGGCGATCAGCTTCGGGCGGCCGTACTTGCGTTTTGTCCCCTCGCGCCCGAAAAGACGGTAATCATCGAAAAACAGTTCGGTATACATATACTGCTCCTTCCCTGTCGGCAGTTTTTTATGATTATATCACATCTGTGCGCGCGGTGTAAATATCCGGTGCAAATTTTATCGGCCCGTATTGCAACAGGCATAATAAATGTGGTATTATTGATACGGATCGGGAATGGTGAATTACAGGCAATTCGGCTATGCGATCACACCGCGATACGCCGCACGATGGGGCGGTGTTCATAACAGACAAAAATTTCAGGAGGAAACGATCATGACAGCAAACGAACTGATGACGACAAGCGCAGAGACCGAACGCCGCATCTCCGACGGCATTGAGCAAAACCGTAAGGGCGATTTCAGTGTAAAGACCGATTTTGCCCCGGGAACCGTCGTGCATTTCCGTCAGAAAAATCACGCGTTCCGTTTCGGAGCAAATCTGTTCATGCTGGGCGAAATCGGCGACAAGCCGGAAAAAAACGCGATATATGAAGAAAAATTCCGCTCGCTTTTCAATATGGCGACGCTTCCGTTTTATTGGAGCGCGACCGAGCCGGAGGAGGGGCATACGCGCTATGCCGTCGACGCACCCCCGCTGTACCGCCGCCCGCCTATCGATCGCTGTCTGAAATTCTGTGAGGAAAACGGTATAGAGCCGCGTGAGCACGCGCTGTGCTATGAGCATCAATTTCCGGCATGGCTTACGGGGCGTTCGCCGGATGAGATATATGCGGCCCTCGAACGCAGGATAGCCGAGATCGCCGCGCGATATGCAGACAGGATCCCGACGATGGAGATAACCAACGAAATGTTCTGGCGCGAGTGGATGACCCCCATATATAAAGACCCCGACTACGTGGCTGAATGTTTCCGCCTTGCCGAAAAATACCTGCCGCATAATGAACTGTGCATAAATGAGTGGGTCACGGCGTGGAATACCGGGCGCGATGCGTATCAGGGCTATATCCGCTCCGCGATCGGGACGGGTGCGCGTATCGATGCGATCGGTCTGCAATATCATATGTTTTTTAAGCGCGATGAATATGTCGAACGGGCGCGCCCGTTCTATGACAAGGCGGCGCTGATCGATGCTTTGGACAGCTATGCCGCATTCGGCAAGCCGATCGAGATAACCGAGGTGACTATACCCGCGTTCTCCGACGACGCAGAGGATGAACAGGCACAGGCGGACATCCTCGAACAGCTTTATTCACTTTGGTTTTCGCATCCGTCTGTCAGTCAGATCATATATTGGAATCTGGTTGACGGATACGCCTATAACGCGGAGCCGGGCGATATGAGCTGCGGAGAGAATTATTACTATGGCGGGCTTTTGCATTTTGACATGAGTGAAAAGCCGGCGTTCCGCCGATTGAAATATCTGCTTTGCGAAAAGTGGCACACCGAGGGCGACGCGACGGTCGGGGATGACGGGACAATATCGTTCCGAGGCTTTTTCGGCGATTACGAGCTTTGCTCTGACGGCAAAGTCGAATCGGTCTCACTGACCTCGGCGAGAAAATAACGCGGAGGACGAATGACTGTCACAAATCTGAAATACGGAAATACGAATACGTACCTCGTCAGCGGGCTTCTCATAGATACCGATATGGCGGGGACGATGCCGGCACTGCGGCGTGAGATAAAAAGGCAGGGAATAGCGCCGGATGCGATCAGATACGTCCTCGCGACGCACTATCACCCCGACCACATGGGGCTGATAGGCGAGCTTATGCAAAACGGCGTGAGGCTGATCCTGCTTGAGCATCAGAGGGATTTCGTGCATTCGATGGATGCGATCTTTGCACGCGACAGGCGGACGTCATTCGTGCCGATCGATGAGTGCGCGGCGACCGTTATTTCCGTTGCCGAAAGTCGTACGTTCCTTTCGAATATCGGCATCGGGGGAGAGATAATAACGACGAAAAGTCACTCTCCGGACGGCGCGGCACTGATACTTGACGACGGTAATGCATTCGTCGGTGATCTTGAGCCGCGCGAATTCCTCGGCGGCTATGATGAAAACGACGCACTGCGTGAGGATTGGGCGAACATTTTCAGTCTCGGCGCAAAGATCATCCGTTACGGCCATGCGAACACACAACAGATAACGGAATGAATGAAATCATCGGTTGAACGGTAAATGGTAAAGTACCTGTGAAAACCCGCACGGCGCAGGCGCACGGTTTTTAATACGATATACGATCACAGGCGGGTCATGCGATCAGATCCCGGGCAGATTCCGCGCTACGCCCGGAATGACGAAAAAACGCATATCGCAAAAATATACCAACCTTTTTGATCATCGGTGTCTGTATGTACGAAAGCTTTCAAGGAGGCTCTGACAAATGAACAAAGAAACTGCCGAAAAGGAACTTTCCGCATATATCAGACCTGTTTTCGGATTTGCTTTGAAACGCTGTAAAAGCATACAGGACGCTGAGGATCTGTCACAGGAGATCATTCTGCGGGCATACCGCGCGATGAGTATTCGCGACGACATTGACGACGTCGGTAAATTTATTTGGACGATCGCGCACAATATGCTTGCCAATTATTACCGTGACATTTCCCGTGAGGCGGTCGGTATTCCTCTTGACGATATTGCCGAAACGCTTGCGGCTGTTGATGATACCACGGAAGAAACAGACTGTGAGAACATCGCCGGATTGCTAAAAGAGATTGCCTATCTGTCAAAATTACAGCGCAGGATCGTGATCGCCTATTATTTTGAAAACAAAAAGCAGACGGAAATCGCGGATGAACTCGGTATTCCCCTCGGAACAGTCAAATGGCATTTGTTTGAGGCAAAAAAAGAACTGAAACGAGGTATAAACACCGTGAGAAAAACAAGCGAACTGAAATTCAATCCGATCAAATTCGACTCGTACGGAATCAACGGAAGCATCGGCACAAAATCCCCCGATGAATTCTTCCGTTCCGTGCTGGTGCAGAATATCTGTTACTGCGTGCGCGACACCTATAAAACCGTGAACGAGATTGCCGACGATCTCGGCGTGTCGCCCGTCTTCATCGAAAGCGAGACCGAACATCTCGACGAATACGGCTATCTGAAATCCGCAAAGAACAAATATATCTGTAACTTCATCATCGACGAACCGACGTCCGAGCTTCTGACGATGCAGGATCAGATGTATAAACAGGCCGCCGCAATTTTTGCTAACGAGCTTTTTGACGAACTGACAAAGAGCGGAATCCTTGACGATCCGGATATCTATTGCGGATACACGGATCAGCCGATCACAATGACCGATACCACGGAAAGTCCGAGAGATCATAATTTCCTTTTGTGGGCACTGATCCCTTATCTTGCGGCTTGTTCGGGAGATGAACTGCTTGACGAAAGAATCACGTTCCGCGAAGTTTCAACTGTCCGACCGGATGGTGCAAATAATATTTTCAGCGCGTCTGTCAGGGGCAGTCATCTGCAATTGCCGCCCGATTACGTTGAAATGAAGAATTGGTGCGGCCCGATGTGGAACGAAAAAAATGACCTGCGGATATGGCAGGTCAACAGCGAGTGGTGCAGCCGTGGAACACCTGATATGCAAAATGTCAGTGATGTCCGACGCATACTCTCCCTGTTTGCTGATGAGGGAAACGAGGATGACTGGCTTTGGCTTGCGGAACGCGGATACGTCAAGACCTGCGGTTCGCCCGACGGGCATTTCAAAGCCCATTGGCAGATCGTTTGGCTTCAAAACAAGGAAATACACAACAAGCTGATTGATATCGGTTATCGGATCAAGAAGAAATACGAGGATGAATTCAATCATATCAAAGCACCGTATGTCAAAGCATCGCTTGACGCCGTGCCGGATCATCTCAAAAAAATAAGAGAATATGAGTTGCAGTATGTTTTTCATTCGGCCGGGTGGTTTTTACTGCACTGCATACGTGCCCTGCTCGATAACGGAAAGCTGAAGCCGCCTACCGAAAATCAGAAAAAATGTCTTTCTACGATCATCATGGAAAAACCGCATTGACATTCCGTCAAATGTCTACGATACGGTTTATATGCATCCGTACTGCTGCCGCTCCCGCCGTGTTTTGCGCGGTTTTTCGTGAGAGACACAGGTATGATGACGGTGAGCCCGATCGGAAACAAAAACGGAGGAATGCGAAAATATCACACTATGATTTCTTGTGATCCATCAAATTTTTTCCTTGCCGGAAGACTGTCTGAGCTCCGTGGATTTCGGTACTGATCCGGAGGATAAAACGGTCTTATCATAACGGATGAAAAAACAACGACGAGTGTCGGGACAACGCAGAGATAACTCTGCCTCCCTTCATTCGCCGTTTTTTTGTTTTTGCCGGTTTTCTCCGTTTGTCGCGGGTATGAAAAATACAAAAAACCGGGGACGATCCCACCCCCGATTTGTAATGAAGTATTTTACTTCAATAATAGTGTATGACAGCCGCAGATACCGTTTGACACACTGCCTCGTGTAGTATTATAGCGCAATTTAGGTCATTTTGTCAAGTGATTGGGTGAATAAAGAGTATTGTTTACACGGAAATTACCGCGAGTTATAGTATTCTGCTACAATAGTGGTCGGCTATTTATAGTCAAAATATTAGTCAAGGAGAAAGAACATGCCAAGAAGAGGAGAAAACATTTTTAAGCGCAGCGACGGCCGATGGGAGGCAAGATACATTCACCATTATGAAAACGGACGTGCCTCTTACCGTTATATTTACGGCAAAACATACAGCGAAGCAAAAGCAAAGAGAGCCGCCGAAATGGCGCATTTCGGGGACAGGCGGTATTTTCAAAGCCGCAAAAGCAACAATTTTCAGACTCTTTCGGAGGAATGGTTGTCTTCAATCAAGAATTCCGTCAAAGAATCCACGTATACGAGGTATCACAGGATAGTATACCGATACCTCGTTTCAAGGTTTTCGGGTTATGCGATCGACAGAATCGACGTTCCGCTTGTCAATGCGGCGGTAAATGATTGGCTGAGATCCGGAGGACTGAAAGGGAGGGCTTTGTCGGCCAAAACCGTCTCTGATATTCTCAGCGTATTAAAGTCCATAATGAAGTATGGTGAGAATAATCAATACCCATGCGTCGGCATCAATTCCGTCAAGTATCCGTCGGTGAAAAAGAATGTGATCAAGGTGATGACGGACAGTGATCTCAAGGTCGTGGAAAAGCAATTGTTCTCCACAAATGACAATACCGAAATCGGCTTTTTGCTTGCGCTTTATACGGGAATACGGATAGGCGAATTATGCGGATTGAAATGGGAGGACGTTGATCTGAAAAACAGAATAATCCACATCAGAAGAACGGTGGAAAGGATCTCGGATCTGAATCCGCAGTCGGGCAAAAAGACGAAGATCGTAATGGACGAGCCGAAAACGAAGTCATCGCTGCGGGATATACCGCTGACGTCGTTTTTGTCTGAGCGACTCGAAAAAATGCGCGGAAATGCCGACGACGATTCATTTGTGATAGGTGGTGGGAGAAGTTGTAAAGAACCGCATTGGGTCTATTTGCATTACAAGCGATTCATCAAAATATACAATATCGCCGATAACACATTTCATGCGCTTCGTCACACCTTTGCGACGAAGTGTATAGAGGCGGGGGTCGACTCAAAGTCGCTGTCCGAGCTTTTGGGTCACGCAAGCATATCGACCACCATGTCGATCTACGTGCATCCCAGTATTGAACAGAAACGTAAGTTATTGGAGCAATTGTTTGCGCAATCAATTTAAGTCAAATACATGGTCAGATTTACACGGAATTCCTTGTTTCACAAGGAATTCCGTGTTTTTTTGCGTGAAGTAAAATACTTCATTATACGCACTTACCGAAAATTGACATCGGCTTTTTTTGAACGAAAATCGCTTTGATCGGAGGGAGTCGGCGGTGGGATTATCATTGTTTCCGCACAATCAGCGTGCCTATGAGTCGGCTCTTTCCATGCTGAATAAGACAGGTAAGGCCGCCATAATCCATCCGACAGGTACGGGAAAATCATTTATCGGGTTCAGGCTATGCAACGATTTTCCGGGCGCGCGCGTTTGCTGGTTGTCACCATCTGAATATATTTTTACAACTCAGATCGAAAATTGGTCATGCGCCGGCGGCGACGATCTGAGCAATGTCGTTTTCTTCACGTATTCACGACTGATGAACCTTACCGATGATGAGATCGCGCTGATCCGGCCTGATTATATCGTGCTGGATGAGTTTCATCGTTGCGGGGCGGAGATGTGGGGCGCAGGCATACAAATGCTGTTGCGCGCTTATCCCGATGTGCCGATTCTCGGCCTTTCGGCTACGGCGATCAGATATCTGGATAATCAACGCAACATGGCCGACGAGCTGTTTGACGGCAATATTGCGTCGGAAATAACGCTTGGTGAGGCGATCGTCAGAGGCATACTGAATCCGCCGAAATACGTTTTATCGGTTTTCTCCTATAAAAATGAGTACGATCGATACCGCCGCCGTGCCGAAAAGATCCAAAGCCCGTGGGTGAGAGATAAAGCAGAGCAATATCTGGAGGCGCTGAAGCGCACGCTTGAAAAGGCCGACGGTCTGGATGCGATTTTCGATAAACACATGACCGATCGGACGGGAAAATATATCGTTTTCTGCGCCAATTACGATCACATGATGTCGATGATCTCCTATGTGCCGGAGTGGTTTGGAAAAATTGATGCACATCCGCACGTTTATTCGGTATATTCATACGATCCGACGTCAAATAAGGCTTTTGCCGATTTCCGGTCGGACGATGATGACTCACATTTGCGCCTGCTGTTTTGTATAGACGCGCTCAATGAGGGCATCCACGTTTCGGACGTCAGTGGGGTTATCCTGCTGAGGCCGACGATTTCCCCGATTGTATATAAACAGCAGATCGGCCGCGCCATGTCGGCAGGAAAGTCTTCCGACGCCGTGATATTTGACATCGTCGATAATGTATACGGGCTTTCCAGCATCGATTCCGTCAGGGAAGAGATGGATGCGGCCGTCGAGTGCTATCGCTATATCGACGGTGAAGGTCTGATCGTCAATGAGCAGTTCAAGGTCTATGACGAGGTGCGCGAATGTCGGGCACTGTTTGATGAGCTGGATCACGTCATGTCCGCGTCGTGGGAACAGATGTATGATATGGCGAGGCAGTATTATTCGGATAACGGCAACCTTCTGCCGTCGGCGACATACACCACAGACGAGGGTTATCGGCTCGGTCAATGGGTCATTACCCAAAGAACGAATTACATAAAAAAAGATCCGTCCCTGACTCAGGAACGGATTGGATTGCTGGAGTCCATCGGTATGTCGTGGAAAACGCAGAATGAGCGTTTTTGGGACGAAACATACGCGGTCGTCAAGGATTATTACGAACGCAACCGAACATTGGATGGAATTTTAACTTATTCTCCCAAAGCGTATTCGTGGCTTGTTTGTCAACGGCAGAAGTACCGCAGCGATGCGCTGACCGATGAACGTATCAGGCTTTTGAATGACGTCGGTATGGTGTGGGAGCGCGAGGACACATGGCAGACGAAATATGAGGCCGCACGTGAATATTACAGAAAATTCGGCAATCTGGATATACCCTCGGATTATGTGACCGAGTCCGGGATCACGCTCGGATTTTGGTATCGCAGTGTGCGGAATCAGTATCGGGACGGCACGCTTTCCGATGAACGCATCGGAATGCTGGAGGCTATCGGGATCGATTGGATGTCAGTCAAAACGAGAACATGGATGCGATACTACAATGCGGCCAAGCGTTACCGCAATGAAAACGGAAACGCAGACATACCGTCAGATCACGTTACCGATGACGGTCTCAGACTCGGTATCTGGATATGCGGCCAGCGCCGCGCCAAAAACAACGGAAAGCTCACCGCAGAGCAGGTTGCGATGCTGGAATTGATAGGGCTGTCATGGCAACGTGACGACACCCGTTGGAATGTCGGATTTGAATATGCCGAAAGGTATTTTGCACTGCACGGAAATCTGAATGTGGTAGCTAATTTCGTTACCCCGGACGGCTTTGAGCTCGGCCGTTGGCTGTCGACTCAGCGCACGCGCCTGAAGCAAGGCAAAATATCCGATGCGAGGATCGCAAAGCTCAACGGACTCGGTATCTGCTGGGATCCGAACGAGTCGATGTGGCAGGAGGGATATGAAAGGATCAGACAGTATGTCAGATCCCACGGAAACACGCAGGTCCCGCTGTTTTACATTGATGATGACGGATACAAGCTCGGCGCGTGGCTTGCAAATAAGAAAACACAGTACAAAAAAGGCAATTTGTCATCGGAACGCATACGCGCTTTGGAAGAGGTCGGCGTCATTTGGAATACAAACGACGAACGGTGGCAGGCAGGGTATGACCATGCCGAGAGCTTCTTTCGCGCAAACGGGCATTTGAACGTCCCGCGTGAATACATATCCCCGGACGGATATAAGCTGTCGGTATGGCTGTCGAATGTAAAGAATAACGTCCGTCGCGGAAAAGTCGATGACAAAAGACTCAGTATGCTGAATAAGATCGGATTTGATACGGATAAGCCAAAACAGAACGCCGGTACACAATCCGAAAAGCAGTACAGAGGAATTGCCATATAAATAGTGAGAGGATCGGGTATGTTTACGGTAAAAGACTTGACACCATTTGAAAAGAAGGTGTGGTTGGCAACACCTACTCCATATCCGAAGATGATGGAGTACATACAAAAAGCGTACGACGACAATTGGCGAATGAAGGATAATAGGAACAACCGCTGAATAAACCAATTCTTTCTGTTGTCATTCCGGCACATAATGAAGAAAAAACAATCTGCAAAACTGTCGATTCACTCATGCGCCAAGATTGCTCTCATTTTGAAATCATTGTTGTTGATGACGGTTCTGATGATAATACCGGAAAACATTTGTTTGATCGTTTTGGGCTTTGTCTAATTGAGACTTTTGATGATCAATGTGCAACTTGGTGGATATGCACTTGATACCGTTGGCGAAGATATGGAACTGGTGATGCGGATTCGTCAGTTCGCCGCCGAAAGTGATGAACCACTTGAGATAAGATACACGAAAAAAGCAATATGCTTTACAGAATTTCCGTGGAATGAATATGACCTGAGAAGACAAAGAATCCGCTGGACGGTTGGTTTGACTGATGTTTTATGGAAATACCGTGAAATGGCGACCCAAAGAAAATATAACCTTCTTG
>JAKSPY010000015.1 GCA_024404445.1 Clostridia bacterium | reverse complement strand
GAATTTGCGGGGTGAAAGAGTTGTCAAAAGCATTGAAAACGATATTATCCGTATTGCTATGCGTTTTTACGCTCGTTATCCTTTTGGCACTGACTGTGATAGCGGTGGAAATAGCAACGAATAATACGTTTTTTATCAACGAAGTGTTTTCAGTCTACCGCGTATCTCCCAAATTCATTGTGTGTTTGGGCGTATTCGGCGATGCTTGCGTCGTCCTGACAGTCCTGAAAAAGAGGAACGCAAAATTGATCTTCTCGGTTTTGTCTGTCGCCGTTATCGTTCTCGCTGTATTTGCAGGTCTGACTTCTTTGCTTTTTAATGACACTGTGGAAAGAAAGTTTTACCATGAAAGTTCTCCTGACGGTGAAAACGAAATAATCGTCAGCAGTTATCAGTTTTTGGTCGCGAGCGGCGGTGAAGTGTATTATCGTGTGAATCCGTTATTCATTCGCAGACTGAATAACGAGGACGGACAGCACGTTGAATGGTTTTATGATGATTATACTGTCGAATGGTACGACGACCGCGTGATTATTGATGGCCATACCTATTTGATGCCCGAAAAATAATATGACAAAACGACAAATTTCCGTTTGTCAGAATGCATTTTTGGGGCAGTTTTACACATACAGTGAATAATCCGAACCTCGTCATTTCGTGTGGCGCGTTCGGATTTCTGTTATAAAAAACGGTCTGACCGCCCCGCGGTGAAGTAAGATTATCGCCATGCGGAAAAACGGCCTTACAGTAGAAATTTCTCATATCAGTGTATCCGGAAAGCCGGTATTTTCAACGGGAATCTCCGACTGTTCGTAAATGATCAAGTAAATCGAAACGACTCCGCCGAGGTCCGTTGTATCGGTAAAGGCAAAGCGATCCGGTAAAGAAAAAGCGCCTGACGCAACGGCGTGCATTACGTTGTCTCCCTTCGCGCGCACACGCATTTTCTACAAGAATATATATATTTGTCCATATTACACAAAAAGATGCGCGCACATTTTATTCGTTCGTCAATTGAATTGGATGCGGCCTTGTAGTACAATGATATCAGTAGTATTATTGCTGTGAGAGGATGAAGAAATGTTCAAGTTTTTTGTTAAGCTCGTCGCGGTGCTTATCGTGCTTTCACTGACGTTCACCGGCGTATCGGCGGTTGCCGCAGTCGTGCAGACGGAGGACGGCGACGTGACAGATATATCCGCTTTGCCGAGAGAAACGAAAGACCTGCCGTTGTTGGCTATTCTGGTCAATTACGATGCCGACGGCGACGGAATGGACGATTGGGATTCCTCTGACCCGACGAAGCTTTTCAGTGATCCGTCGGCACCGTATTACGGTGAACAATGGGCATTGACCGATCCGTCACAGTTTTATTCGGTCTTTTTCAGCCGGACGGCAAATTCCGTCACGACGTTCTTTAATGAGTTGACAATGGGCGCGATAAATATCGTGCCCGCAAAGATAACATCCCCGCGTTCTAACGTGTCTTTGCGTGAGGGCATCGTCGAGGTGACCGTTCACGGACAGCATCCGACGGCCAGTGGCAGTGAGTACAACGCAAACCGTATGGCTATTGAAGCGGCGGATGAGTATGTGGATTTCTCTTCTTTTGATACCGACGGAAATAAAAAGCTGACGCAGGATGAGCTTCTTATCGTGATCTTTCACCCCGGCACAGCCCATGAGATGACAAATACATACACGAATCTGAACGCACCGCGCAGTTATTTCGGCGTGCACAGCTCGTCGCAGACGACGAACGCCGTCGTTGACGGTGTATCGATAGTATCGGGAGCGAATAACCGCGCAGGTCGCATAGTAAATATGACGGAATATTCGTCGATCGATAAGCTGCCGACGCTCGGCACCCTGTGCCATGAGTTAGCGCACAATTTCGGCGCGCTCGACGTTTACGATAAGGACGGCGACGTCATGGGAGATTGGCCTCTGTTGGCATATCTGTCATTGCAGTGCAACGGCGGTTACAGCGGTGGCGGCGCATCCCCGACTTACCTTGATCCGTATCAGCGTATCAGGATGGGATGGGCGGACTCCGTTACCGTCGGCGACGGCACGTATACCATTCACTCCACACTGTCCGGCAAATACGCGGTGTTGCGTGTAAACACACCTGATCCGGCAGAGTATTTTCTGATAGAGATCAGATTGAAGGCCGGATTTGAAAAGTACATAACTGATGCCAAAACGGACGGCGGCATAGTGATATATCACATCGACGAGGACATCAACGACAAGTATTATTATCAGGGGTATTCATGCGTTTCGTTGCCGTCATCCGGCGTCCGCCACGATCCGGGCATATACGCTATGGGACCTAAGGGCGCCTGCTATACGAAATCATCCGATTTTACCCGCATTGTCAAGGATGCCTTCAGATACACAGATTATTTCTATTATGCGGGCGGTACGGCCTCGCACGCCTCGTGCGATACGTATGAGATAGGCGCGGCGGCGACCGGCTCTCACGGTCTGAATTCATATCCGTCGGGCTGGGTAGGCGAAAAGTATTTTAACCTGCACGTAGAGGTCTTGTCACCTGCAGGAGACGACATGACGGTAAGGATCACGACAGAATCGCACGGCAGTGTATTGCCGGCTCCGACGGCAACGGCTACCTTATCATACGACTCAGTCACTGTCACACAGACGGTCAAGGGGTTGGATACTTCCGTCATTGAATGCGGTGTCGAGTGCTCGGCGACCGGCGAGTTTGACGGCGAACAGCTGAGGGCTGTCGGTCAGTCTGCCGATATCGGTGAGCAGATCACGGTCACGGGCTTACAGCCGGAAACCAGATATTATGTGCGCTCATATTATGCTACGGAGCAGGGCACCGTGTACAGCAGTGTCATCACCGTGAGGACAGCGGCGGTGCCGTTGACGCGCCTCGTCGTTGTGGGCGCGGAAACAGAGACCGAGCCGACAGAGATCAGACTCGGCGAAAAATACACTGTCCCCGTACCGCTTGCACGCGAGGGAATGGAGTTCGCGGGTTGGTACGCCGACGAGGATATGACAGTGCCGTTTGACTTTGACGCGGCGGCTACTGTAAAGGGCGACGTTATGATATACGCCAAATGGAATTCCGTCACGGTCGCGACGACAGTCGCTGTTACAGAGGCCGCTTCTTCTGCCGAGGCAACGACGTCGGCACCGACGGGCGGAGGTTGTTCCGCGACTGTCGGCATAGGCTCATGTGCCGTACTCGCCGTGGCGATGCTCGGTATGTGCGCACTGATCGGAAAAAGAAAATAAATTTGTTCAGCACCGGAGGAAAACATGAAAACGATCGTAAAGCTTATCTCTGCGGCACTCATCATTATGATGGTGTGTACGGGAATATCCGCGGCGGCCGGTGTTGCCTCAGGTATGTGCGGTGATAATCTCACGTGGTCACTTGACGATGCCGGCAAGCTTACCATCTCCGGCACCGGCGCGATGATTGATTGGAGCAGCCCCGACAGGGTGCCGTGGTATTCTCATCGCGACGACATCAGATCAGTTGAGATCGGCGGGAATATCACGACAATAGGCGCCAATGCCTTTGCCGGTTGCAGACAGCTGACCTCGGTCACGATACCGGACGGCGTGACGGTCATCGGCGAACGTGGCTTCATGAATTGCGGTATCACGACGATCACCATGCCTAACAGCGTAACGGATATCGGCGCCGAGGCATTTCGTGATTGCTCGCATCTGACGTCTGTCACGGTGCAGGACAATGTTGAGAGCATCGGCGACATGGCGTTTTGCAGTTCAAGTCTTACAGGCATTATCGTCAGCGGCAGTAACAGATACTTCTGTTCTGTTGACGGGGTGCTGTTCAGCAGGGATAAGACCGAGCTTATCTGTTATCCCGCAGGTAAAGCGGCGATCGTCTATGACGTCCCGTCAAGCGTAACGAGCATCGGCTGTCACGCTTTTGATGGGTGCATGGATCTGACATCGGTTACGATACCCGACAGCGTTACGGAAATCGGCAACGACGCGTTTGCCGGTTGTACGGGGCTTACATCGATCACGATACCGGACAGCATAACGGTTCTCGGCGATAATCTTTTCAATAATTGCCGCAACCTCGGATCGGTCACGATACCCGACAGCGTTACGGAAATCGGCGATATGACTTTCGGCGCCTGCACGTCACTGCGGTCTGTCACGATACCGTGGGGCGTACAGCGTATAGGTACCAGCACCTTTTTCGGATGCACGGGACTTGCGTCCGTCACGATACCCGACAGCGTCAGGTACATCGGCAATTATGCCTTTTATAACTGTTCAAGTCTCACGTCTGTCAAGTTTGAGTCCAAAACGACAGCGATCTACGACAGCGGTGATACCATCCCGCCGACGGCGACCATATACGGATACGCCGGATCGACGGCAGGAATATACGCCGACAAATATGAAAGAGAATTTGCTCTGATCGTCAAGATCACAGAGTCCGGCACGTGCGGCGAAAATGTCGGCTGGGAGCTGGATGACACGGGTAAGCTGACAGTCTCCGGCAAGGGCGCCATGACTGATTGGAAGGAGGTCGACGATGCCCCGTGGAATTCACGGCGCGACGGCATCATATCCGTTGAGATCGGAAGCGGCGTTACAGGCATCGGTGCGAATTCGTTCTGTAACTGTGGGCATTTGACGTCGATAGTGATATCCGATACCGTAACGAGCATCGGTGAGAACGCTTTCGGCGGTTGCACGGGTCTTGCGACCGTTTCGATTCCGTCGGGAGTGACGCATATCGGCAATGAATCATTCTGCGGTTGCACAAATCTCGCGGCGGTCGCCATATCAGACAGCGTGACGTCCATCGGCGACCGTGCGTTCTGCGGATGCACAAGCCTTGTTTCAGTCAACGTGCCGTCAAGCGTGACGGAAATCGGTTACGAAGCTTTTTTCGGTTGCTCGGTCCTCAGGTCGATCACCGTGCCGTCAAGCGTGACAGTCATCGGCGGTCATGCATTCGGTGATTGCGCCCGCCTTGTCGATATTACGGTCGACAGCGTAAATAAATACTATTGCTCAGTTGACGGTGTGCTTTTCAATAAGAATCAAACAGAGCTCATCTGCTATCCCGCAGGAAAAACGGAAGAAATGTTTGAGGTCGCGTCGGGGGTCAAGCACATCGGAAATTACGCATTTAATAATTGTGATCACCTCAGCGGTGTGCGTATCGAATCCAAAACGACAGTGATCTACGACAGCCGTTATTCGATCGACGAAGAGCTGACGATATACGGATATGTGGGATCGACCGCTGAGGTATATGCCGAAAAATACAGCAGAAAATTCATAATCATAGATGAAACGGACGTAAAGATCGTTGCCACCGGCATGTGCGGCATCGGCCTCACGTGGACGCTGGACGACGCGGGTAAGCTGACGATCTCCGGCACCGGACCGATGAGCGGCTATACCACGCAGTGGTTCTCCTATCGCAACAGTATCAGATCGGTGAAGATCGGCAGCGGCGTTACGAGTATCGGTGAAAATGCGTTCGACGGTTGCACGCATCTGACTTCCGTCACAATACCGAACAATGTCCTGAGCGTCGGCAATTATGCTTTTGACAATTGTACGGGATTGGAATTGATATGGTTTGAGTCAAAGACCACCTCGATCTTTGACAGCAGCTACACTATCCCGTCAAACGCCACCATATACGGCTATCTCGGTTCGACAGCCGAGGCGTATGCTACAAAGCAGAAAAAGAAATTTATGTCGATCGATGATCCGAATGCTGTGATCTCCGCATCCGGTACGTGCGGCAATAATCTGAATTGGGAGCTGGACGACGCCGGCAAGCTGACGATCTCCGGTACCGGTGCGATGACGAATTGGGATGATCCCGCCGGTGTTCCGTGGGACGCAAGGCGCGATGTCATCAGATCGGTCGAGATAGGTGCCGGCGTGACGGGCATCGGCAAATACGCGTTCTATAATTGTCCGTCACTCAAATCAGTCACGATACCGGACAGCGTGACGCAGATCGGCAATTGGGCATTTTACTGTTGTGCCGATCTTATGACGGTAACATTGCCGGACGGCGTGACGAGCATCGGTAATGCCGCGTTCCTCGGTTGTACGGGTCTTTCGTATTTTGTGATACCGAAAAATGTTCACACCATCGCCGAGGGCACGTTCTCCTATTGCACGGGCCTTGTGTCGGTCGGTATTCCGGACGGGGTCGAAACCATCTACGGCGACGCCTTCAGTTATTGCACCAGCCTGATATCGGTCACGATATCCGACAGCGTTTCATATATCGGCAGATATGCCTTTTGCGATTGCTCAAGCCTTAAATCGGTCACGATACCATCGGGCGTAAAGGGAATGGCATACGGTGCTTTCGCCGGTTGCACAAGTCTTACATCGATCAGATTTGAATCGGCATATACTGAGATTGATGACAGCGACGATACGATCACTTCCGGTGCGACGATTTACGGTCATTCGGATTCCACTGCCGAGGATTATGCGAAAAAACACGACAGGACGTTCATATCCGTTGACGTATCGTATACAGAGGCGACCACGTATACCGACGTCACTACGTCATCTGCCGAAACGACCGCAGAATTGACCGTCGTAACGGCCGACGCTACGACAGAGGCGACGACTATTACTACGCCGTCTGCCGAGATCACGACCGCGGAAACATTGACAACGACCGAGGCAACGGCCGAGGCCGCGAGCTCCACCGATGCAACAACGTCGATACCGGCGGGCAACGGATGTATAGCGACCGTCGGCATAAGTACCTGTGCCGTGCTTGCCGTCGCAATGCTTGTTATGTGCGCGCTGATCGAAAAAAAGAAATAATTATACCCATTTGAGGAGGAAAATATGAAAACAATCGTAAAGCTTATTTCCGCGGCACTCATCGTCGCGATGATGTGTACGGGCTTATCCGTTGCGGCGGCTGAAACTATAACCGGCGACGACGGCGTGATCGACGTTGTCGGATCCCTTGCCGAGGAGAGAAACGATACTCCGCTTCTTGCCATCCTCGTCAATTTCGATGCCGACGGCGACGGTTTTGACGATTGGGATCCCAACCAGAAGGATAAACTGTATTCCGACGTGAATGCACCGTATTACGGCGAGCAGTGGGCGCTCACCAATCCGAATCAGCATTATAAATATTTGTTCAGCGATACGGAAAACTCGGTCAATACGTACTATAAAGAGATGACGCTCAATCATATCGGCATCGTGCCGGTAAAGTTTGATAACTACGTTCCCTCATGGACGTTGCACGAGGGTGTCATAGAGGTAACAATAAATCAGATGCACCCGACGGCATATCAGCAGAAGGTCGGTAACAACGCGAGCGCGTTCTGCTCATCGACCATAAAGGCGGCAGTCGATGCCACAGATCCGTATATCGACTATTCGAAATACGACCGAAACGGTGACGGCATCATCGGGCAGGATGAGCTTCTTCTGCTGGTCATCAACCCCGGATCGTCGCAGGAGACCAACGGCTCAAAGCCCTGCGACGCGGCTCACCCGCAGAGCTACTTCAGCGTGTGGAGTACGTCACAGGGGTTGACGACGACGCTTGACGGCGTTAAGATCACGTCGACCACGGGCGGAGGCAGAGTCTTCAATGAGGGCGAGTATACCACAGTCGGCACATTGCAGAAGGTCGGCACGACGTGCCACGAGCTGGCACACAATCTCGGCGCAGAGGACATATATAACAGAGGCGGCAGTAACACAGTCGCGGATTGGCCGCTTTCCGGCTGGCTGTCGTTGCAGTGTAGCGGTAACTACAGCGGCGGCGGACAAACGCCGACATACCTCGATCCGTATCAGAGGATCTATCTCGGTTGGGCCGAAAGCGTGACCGTAGGCGAGGGCACGTACACCATCCATTCGACAACGTCCGGTAAATATGCCGTACTGCGCGTCAATACTCCCGACCCGGATGAGTATTTCCTGATCGAGGTACGACTGAAAAAGGGATTTGAGTCAAATATCACTTCAGCCAAGACAAACGGCGGTATAATGGTATGGCACATCGATGAAACGATAAACAGAAAATATTTTGTTGATGCGAGTGCCTGCACGTCAAACCCCGTTGACGGAGTCCGTCACGACCCCGGTATCGTCGCGCTGGCAGTCAAGGAAAACTGCTATACAAAGGCATCCGATTACTGCAGGGTCATCAAGGATAGCTTCAATAATAAGGATTGCTTCTATCACGCTGACGGCTCCAGCATCTATCAGTCGTGCGACACGATGGATTTCGGCGGCGCGCAGTCCGGCTCTCACGGGCTTAACTCGTATCCCGACGGTTGGATAGGAGAAAAGTACTTTAACGTGCATGTTGAGGTCCTTTCGGAGGCCGGTGACGATATGACGGTAAAAATAACGACCGAATCCCGCGGTAAGGTCATTGAGCTCCCGGTTTGCGAGTCGATCGGTACGACCACGGATTCCATGACGTTCAGATCGACCTTTACCGAGGATATTGATGAGGAGATACTCGAATGCGGCGTTATCTGCTCGACTAAATCATCGATTCCCGATGACGACAGTATCACAGTGGTCAGTGAAACGAACGATAAGGAATTCACCGTTACCGCAAACGGACTGCTTAAAAACAAGCGCTATTATTATAAGTCATATTATAAGACCGAAAGCGGCATCATTTACAGTAAGACCGCTAACTCTCTGACCGCGAAATACGACAAGACACAGCTCGTAGTCCATAATGCCGAGGTCAGTGAGCTGATACCTGAGATCAATGTCGGTGAGGTTTATTCGGCGCCTGCGCCGAATCCGAGGGACGGAATGGTGTTCGACGGTTGGTTTGCCGATGAGGGGCTGACGATACCGTTCGATTTCAGCGTACCGTCTACACAGCGGGGAAATGTCGACATCTATGCCAAATGGACAGAGGTGACGACGGAGGCAACAACAGTCGCAACTACGGAGGCCACGACCGAAGCGACGACCGCGGAGGGTACTGCGCCCGGCGGTTGCGGCTCAACTATGGGCATTGGCGCTATGGCGGTTGCGATCGTAACGCTTCTCGGTACCTGCATCATAACATCAAAAAAGCAATATTAATTGCAAATAAACCAAAATCAGAATTACTAAGGAGATCATCACCATGGCATCACAGAAAGATTACTTCGGCGCCGGTTGGCTTGTCAGCCTCATCCTTGCGATCATTCCCGTTACATCGTACGTTCTCGGGGTTGTCACGAGATTCAAGGAGGGCAAATTGATTGCAGCTATCCTTCGCCTCGTGCTCGGTTGGAACATCATTTATGTTCTCGACCTCATCAGCATTATCTTCAGAGGCAAGATCGTTCGCATCCTCAATGTCTGATAAAAACACTGCCGCACGTAAACCGTGCGGCAGTCGTCTTTTACTGTCAGTTGTATCCGTTGGGATTTGCGCTTTGCCACTTCCACGTGTCACGGCACATATCCTCCAATGTTTTTTCCGCCTGCCACCCCAGAATTTCCTTTGCCTTTGTCGCGTCGGCATAGCATTCGGCGATGTCGCCCGAACGGCGCGGCGCAAATTTATACGGCACGTTCACATCGGTGGACTTTATGAATGCCTTGACCATATCCAGAACGCTGTAACCAACTCCCGTGCCGAGGTTGAATACCTCAACTCCGGTGTGTGCGGCGGCGTATCCCATGGCGGCAACGTGACCTCGCGCCAGATCGACAACATGGATGTAATCACGCACACCGGTACCGTCGGGCGTCGGATAATCGTTGCCGAATACGGACAGCTCCTTGCGTTTCCCGACTGCCGTCTGTGAAATGAACGGCATAAGGTTATTCGGTATTCCGGCGGGATCCTCGCCGATTCGGCCGCTTTCGTGTGCGCCGACCGGGTTGAAATACCGCAAAAGAACGACCGACATATCGCCGTCTGCGACAGCCGCATCACCGAGGATCTGCTCAATGAAATATTTCGTTCTGCCGTAGGGGTTTGTGCATCTGCCGACGGGGGCGGTTTCCTTGATCGGCACGGTATCGGGCGCGCCGTAAACTGTTGCGGAGGATGAGAAAATGATGCGCTTCGTGCCGTGCGCCTTCATCACCTCAAGCAATACGAGTGTGGAGTCGATATTGTTCTTATAATATTCAAGCGGTTTTTGACACGATTCGCCGACCGCCTTGAGTCCGGCGAAATGCACGACCGCGTCTATGCCCTCGGCAGAGAAAAGAGCGTCTAACTTTTCTTTGTCGCAGACGTCTATGTTATAAAACGGAAAGTCTACGCCGGCCAGCTCACGCGTGCGCCTGACTGCCTCCGGTTTACTGTTTGAAAAATTGTCTGCTACGACTATGTCATAGCCGGCCTTGATAAATTCTATCGCGGTATGAGAGCCGATATAGCCCGCGCCGCCTGTCAACAATACTTTCATTTCACCCTCCGGTCATGGTATTTATTATGCTACTCAATAATTGCACAAATCAATTATAGCACAAAAATAGCAAAAATGAATACATACTGAGAAAAAAATCAAAAATTTGCCGTGGCTATTGCATTTGACGCCGATTGTGATAAAATAATCGTTGAGGTGATCAACGTGATTAAATTTGACAGATATCCCGGCGGCAAAAATTATGCCGTTACATTCAGCTATGACGACGGTACCAATGCCGATCGCCGATTGGTAGAGATTTTTAATAAATACGGTGTGAAATGCACGTTCAATCTGTATTCCTCCTGCATCAAGGGAGGAAATAACGTGCGCGCCGAGGAAATACCCACGTTGTACGCGGGTCACGAGGTCGCGTGCCACGCATATCATCATCCGCACCTTGAGCGCATGACAGTCAAGGATCAGTATGATGAGCTTATCAGCGACCGTGAAACGATAGAGGCGGCGTGCGGGTATATCGTGCGCGGCATGGCGTTTCCGTTCGGAACGTGGAACGAGGACACGCTGACGGCAATGCGCACTGCCGGTCTTGAATATTCGCGCACGGTGAATTCCACCAATAACTTCAATATCCCCGAAAACTTCATGACGTGGCATCCGACGTGTCATCATAATGACAGTGAACGCCCGATAAAGCAGTTTATTTATAATATCGAAAAGGCACCGTGGCGTGCGGGCGGTCTGCTGTATATCTGGGGACACAGTTATGAATTCAATCAGGAGAACGCCCCAGTCGGTTGGGACGAAATGGAACGTCGCGTGAAGATGCTCGCCGATCACGCAGACAGCATATGGTTTGCCACGAACTGTGAGGTCATGGATTATCTGAAGGCGGTAAAACAGCTTCGACGCAGTGCCGATGGCACGATATTCTATAATCCGACAGATATTGATGTCTGGGTGACTAACGGCGAAGAACCCATGTGTATCGGTGCCGGTCGTACGGTAAAGGCAGAGCTGAAATAATGGAGCTGACCGAATACCGTATATCGACGGGACACGAAATAGATATGAGGCTCGCATTCGTTGCCGATCTGCACGACGACCGCGATTACGCGAAATACTTGGATATCATCAAATCGAAAAACGTCGATATGATATTGTCTTCCGGCGATATTTTGCACGACGGTTGGCATTTCGATAATGCGCTCGCTTTCATTCGTGAGGCGGTACGGATATGTCCTTTCGTCACGTCGATAGGCAATCACGAATTCAAGGTCGGCTTTGACGCGGCGGCGAAATACCGCGAGTGCGGCGCGACAGTGCTTGACGATCAAACATTGCACGTGGGTGAACTGACGATAGGCGGGCTTACGTCCGGATTCGGCCGTTCGGTGCAGGGGTGGTATAAAAGGACACCTCCGCCTGACACAGAGTATATCGCGTCGTTTTCCGGCGAAAGCGGGTACCGGATTTTATTGAATCATCACCCGGAGTATTACAAAAAATATCTGCAAAACGTCGCCGAGCTGATCTTATCGGGGCACGCTCACGGCGGTCAATGGCGTGTGTTCGGGCAGGGCATATACGCACCCGGGCAGTTCATATTTCCCAAATACACGTCGGGGATGTATGACGGGCGCCTGATCGTAAGCCGAGGTATGCATTCCGAGGGCTTTATACCGCGCATATTCAACGATACTCAACTGATATTCGTGAATTTGCAAAGATGATCCGCCGTATGGCGACGAACGATCATAAAAAAACGACTCTGAAAATCAGAGCCGTTTTTGCGTTTGATCTACATTTGGGACATTTCACGTTGGGCATTGACAAGCCCGTAATATATCCCGCCCTTTTCCATCAGCTCGTCGTGCGTTCCGACCTCGGCTATCCTGCCGCGATCGAGGACCACGAGCTTTGTCGCGTTGCGCAGTGTGGAAAGGCGGTGCGCGATGGCGATAGTCGTTCTGTCCTTTGACAGTCGCGCCAATGCGTCCTGAATTTGCTTTTCCGTTTCGGTATCGAGTGCTGACGTCGCCTCATCGAGTATCAGTATTTTCGGATTGTGCAACAGTGCCCGCGCGATCGCTATGCGCTGTTTTTCGCCTCCGGAGATCGTGTTTCCGCGCTCTCCGATCTTTGTGTCGTACCCGTCGGGCAGACGCATTATGAAATCATGCGCACCCGCCAGCTTTGCGGCGGCGATAATTTCGGATCTCGTCGCGTCCGGCTTCGCGTATGACAGATTTTTCATGACGGAATCAGAGAAAAGAAATGTTTCCTGTAATACCACGCCTATCTGTGATCGCAACGATTCCTGCGAAATATCGCGTATATCGATGCCGTCGATCAGAATTTGACCGTCATCCACGTCGTACAGTCGCATCAGCAGATTGATCAGCGTCGACTTGCCTACTCCCGATCGCCCGACAAGGCCGATAAAGTCTCCTTTGTGTATAGACAGATTTATATCTCTCAATACTTCTTGCGCGTCGTCGTATCCGAACGATACGTTCTGAATTTCGATATTTCCGACGATGTTGAGGTCAGTCGCGTTCTTTCTGTCGCAGACATCGGGATCCTCGTCGATTATCTCGAATACTTTGCCGAGTGAGGTCATCATCATGATGATCTGATTGGGCAGGTGCGCGATCTCACCGAGAGGGGAATACATCATCGATGCGTAAGCTGAGAACATCTGCATCTCACCGAGCGTCATCGTACGGTCGAGAACGCGTGACCCGGCATAGTAAAGTATTACGTATTCGCCCAGACCGAGCATAAAACGAAGCAACGGCATGATCAGCGCCCAAAATTTCTCCTGCCTGATCTGTGCTTCCATTTCCTCACGGGTGATATCCTCAAATCTCTTTGCCTCGCGCTTTTCAGTGCCGTATGACTTTACCACTCTTATTCCCGAAAAAATATCGTGCAGCACCGAGCTCGCTTCTGAGGCGACTGTCCAACGCTTGCTGAACATGGCGCGCATGAATTCCCTGAATAATCTGAACGACATCACGACGAACGGTACGGGGCATATGACCAACAGGGCAAGCTTCCAATCATAAATGAACAGGACTGTTCCGACAGTCACGATCATGAGAAGCTGTTCAAAAATATTCGTAATGTTGTTTATGATGAAATTCTGTATTCGTCTCGTATCGGAGGTCACGCGCTGGATCAGCTCACCTGCTGTGCGTTCCGAAATTCTTGAGATGGACAGCTGTTGTATTTTTTCAAATACGAGCGAACGCAGTCTTACGACGTATTTTGTGCCGACAAACGACAGAATGAAGCCGCGCAGGGCACTCGTGCCGCGGCGCAATATCTGCACCGCGAGAATTGCCAGAACAACAAGCAAAAAGCCCGTCCATACGCTTTCGACTATGACGCCCTCTTTGGTGATATAGTCGTCGACCATTATTTTGTTTACATACGGTGAAACCAGGTCAAGGCAGGAAACCGCGATGAACAGTATGACCGATACGATCACCAACGGCAAAAACGGCTTTGCTTCGGCTATGGCACGCCAAAGCGCGTGGCTGAGCTTCATGCCGCAGGCAGGATCGGGGCATTTGTCACTGCCGGGGCGCAATTGTTTGCCGCATCTCGGACAAAATCTGATTTCCTCCAGCGACAGCCTGTCGTGCGTCCTGTTTTGCACGTATTTTGTGAGCTTTTTAGAAAAGGACGCAAGCTGTGACGTGAATTTCGAACGGGCACGGCACAAAATGTGCGGCTGACCGTCATTGACCGAAACGTATTCGCTCATGATGCATCCTACGCCTGACCGAACTGCCGCCGATTCGATATCGTCTATCGGTATTTGTCGGTACAGCTTGTTATCAATGTAGACCGATACGTTTTTTGCATCGAAAACTATCACGCCGTCAGTCTGCTTTATCGCGTCATCGGTGTCGAGGTCGAACAGTGCCACCGCAAAATATGAATCACTTTCTATACCACAGCGAGAAAGCTTGACCGAAAAATCTATTTTGTCATTCTTCACTTTATCACCTATATGTACAGATCGATCTTGTGACGGCTGGTCTTGTCCAGCTTGTTCTTGTCCTCTATGACGTATCTGTTGCCGTCTATATCGGTGATGATCGCCTTGATCTCACCGATGTGCAGTATATTTTTGAATGTATCTCTCGTCGTGAACATCAGTTTGCCGGCATCCGTCAGCACGGACCATTTTGTATATCCGGGCTTTGATACTATCGAGTATATTTTTATTATGTTCAGTGAGTAATAGACGCGTTCCAGCTCTGCACGCAGTATCGCCGCGGTATCGTCGTCAAAATCGGCTATGTCGTCGATCATACCCATTTCGTCGCCGTCGTCGTTTGTTGCCGAAATGTATTGCCACGGCATATCGAATGGAAATGCGCGGTTGAGCGAAACGCGCACCGCTTTTTCTCCGTTCAGACTGAGGTACACGAATCCGTTCTGAGCCGAAAATACGGCATTATCGCGGGTGAGCTTGACTATCTCTATTGACGTGCTTGTGCCGCTGCGGCGCATGGTCCTGCGCATACCGCCGAAACCGCCCGGACCGCCGGGGCCTCTCATTATTCTGTCCATTGTCATCTCCTATTCCGCTATTCCGGCATTTTTCAATGCCTCCAGCTGAAGGTCATAGAGTTTTTTATATGCGCCGTTTTCCTTTGCCAGCAGTTCGGCGTGCGTGCCGGATTCCGCCAGCTGTCCGCGTTCGATCACGATCAGGCTGTCGGCGTCGCGCAGGGTGGAAAGACGATGCGCGATCATTATGGTGGTCTTGTTTTTCGTCAGTTCTGTGATCGCCTGCTGTATCTGTCGCTCGGTCTGCGTGTCCATTGCGGCGGTCGCCTCATCAAGTATCAGTATTTTCGGATCGCGCAGGATCGCCCTCGCTATTGAAATGCGCTGACGCTCTCCTCCGGATAATTCCTTGTGTCCGAAGCCGATCTGCGTCTGATAGGCATCGGGCAACCGCATGATGAAATCGTGCGCACCGGCACATTTTGCGGCGTGTATGACCTCGGCGCGCGTGGCGTTCGGTGCCGCGTATGCGATATTGTCGTATATCGTGCCCATAAAAAGATACGTTTCCTGTGATACGATCGCTATATTGCGGTACAGATCCTCAAATGCGATTTTCCGCACGTCTACGTCATCTATCAGTATACGTCCGCTTTCGCAGTCGTACAATCGCATGATAAGGTTGGCCAGCGTGGATTTTCCCGCTCCGGTGTGCCCGACGACGCCGAGTGTCTTTCCGGCATCGACGGTAAATGAGATATTGCTCAGCGCGCGTCTGTTTTTGACGTATGAGAATGAAACGTCGTCAAACTGAATTTTGCCGGCAAATTCCATGTGAACCGCATCGGGCGCCTCGACAATATCCGGCTCGGCATCGGCTATCTCAAACAGTCTTTGCATCGCGTTGGAGCAGTCCGTGGCGCGCCCGGACATACCGCTGAAAAAGTACATCGGGTTCATAAGCATATTTACATACGCTATGAAGGTCAGCAGGTCGCCGTACGTCAGCGATCCGTCGTGCTTCATTACCAAAAGGCCGCCGACGAACCATACGATTATGCTGTTTATATGCAAAATAAAGCCTGCTATCGGGCTTACGAACGACGAGAAACGCGAATACGCGAGCGTGCTGACGCCTACGCGTTTGTTCTTGTCGTCAAATCGTTTCGTTTCCACACGCTCTTTTGAAAAGGCTTTTACGACACGCATACCCGTGAGTACGTCGGACAAAAGGGAATTCATTGAGCTGGAATCGGTATATCTGCGCGCCTGCAGCTTACCGCTGATCGAGAATTGCCACTTGACGATCACAAAAAACAACGGGATCGTGACGAGCGCGCACGCGGCAAGCAATGGGTTGATCGCAAACATTATTATTATGATGACGACGCACTTCGTGACGTTCACAAGAAGTGCCGCCGTATCGTTGCAGAAAAAGTCATAGATCGTATTCGCGTCGCTGTTGACCTGTGTCATGAGGCCGCCCGTCTGACGCGACGTGAAAAAGCTGAGCGACAGACGTTCAATTGAATGGAATATGACCTTTTTGAAGTCGAAAACGACCTTTGCCGACACTATTGAGGTTATGTAGTCATTGACCGTCGACGTAAAGACGTTCAATAATTTCACGCCGAGTATCATGCCCAGCACGACGAAAATCTGACCGTAGAATTCGCCGCCTTCGTTCAATACCTCATCATAGAAAAATCCCGTGCTCAGATACGGGGCGAAAAGGCTGAACGCCGTCAGAAAAACGAGCGACAGAAGCGTGATGAAAATATACTTTTTGTACGACAGGAAAAATTTCAGCATCCTTTGGAAAAGCTTCGTTTTTTCCATGCAGTACGGGCATACAGGATGACGTCTGTCGGGGTAACGCGCACCGCATTTCGGACAGCACGCGGACTCCGGCCTGTCCTCTGCGTCGATCTCGCCGATGTCGCCGTCGGCCTTCAATCTCGCAAAATATTTAACGAAGATATACGCGGACCCTATACAGAAATCCGTCATTGAGGCTATCAGCTCATATCCGTCTGCCTTAACGGCGGTAAGACGGGCGGAGCTGACCATTTCCTCGACTTTTACCGCCACTATGTCCGCCATCGCGAACGACCTGCGATAAGTCCCGGTCCAGATTTGCATGGAATGTCCGTCTTTATCCTTTGAGCCCAACCCTATCAAGCCGCCGAAGACCTCGATCGATTCATCGGTCACGGCGATATAAACGTCGAGTGGCCTCATATCATCGTCGCGGTCGCAGTGCAATGTCATTCTGATGCTGTCGGTGTCTATTCCGGCATCGTGAAAGACATTGAGGATCACCGGCGGAAGCTTATCTGTTTCAAACAAAATACTGCCCACCTACAATAATATCATTTTTGTCGATAACATAATAGCACCGCCGGCAATGATTGTCAACATCAAATCGTTAATCAGTTAAATAAATTCTTTCATTATTTGCTTCAGTAGTAAAATGCGTGATTTCCGATTGTAAAGGCGTATTTCCGATTGCGCGCTATCCATGTGCTGACCGCGATTTCCGGGTTCATGAAATACAGTATTTCCTCAGAATAACTGAAGCCCTCAAGGCAGATTTTAGCGGCGATGATGCTTTCCTCCGTCGGGGTATTGTATACGGTTCCGGACGCCGCGGGCGTGAATTGTGTGCCGTATTTCTTATCGAATATGACGCCGTAAACGCTGTTCGGATACGACCCGTCGTTCACGCGGTTCAGTATCACGTTGCCGACTGCGATCTTACCGGCGATGGGCTCGCCCTGAGCCTCGGCACTTATGATCCGTGACAGCCAATACACATCACCGCTGTTGTAATACCGTGAGCCCGGTGCGATGACGCCACGGTAAGTGTCATTTACATATGCCGCAAATCTGTCGCTGTCCCATTCTACGTCGCACATGAATGCCGCGGCCAAAGAACGGATCGGAACGTATGTTGATCCGCCGATAAGCAGCGTTTCGGCACAGGCCAGATACCGTCCGTTTGCCACAATATATATATCGCCTATGCGCGCGTTGACGGATATCCCGCGGCAATCGACTGTCGCGGTTTTCGTTTTATCGTTCCATGATACGGAGGAGGCCCCCATCATATCGCAAAAAGACCGTATCGGCACGTAAGTTCTGCCGTTTATCAATACCGGTTCGACAGCTCCGGTCAGCCTGCGGCCGTTTATGTACACGTTGACATCTGTCCGTGATGATGCGGCTGAAATGCCGGACGGTACGCAGAATACCAATAATATGACTGCCATGACGACAGCCGCGAATTTTCTTTTCATGTCTATCACCTCCGATTGAATTGTACCATACGGCGCCCATATTATTCAATGATGAAATGTTGGCGAAGCAGGTCAATAACTCCTGCTTTCCCAAATAGTCCGACTGCATTTTTATTGGAAAAATATGGAAATTACGAGTAAATATAATTTACTCAAGAAAAAACCGACGTCGGATTTCCGCAGTTTTCCGGGGTCATGAACCATTGCGATCTGCCGACGCCTCGTACGGCGGTTTTATCACGGCGCGACGGCTGTATCTGCACAGATCGCCGCCCGATGACAGTGCTTTCGGCAAAATAAAATCGTATTGTTGAAATTTCCACTTGATTTTTTCTACCCAATATGATATATTGTTATAGAAAGTTCGCCGGCGTGATGGAATTGGCAGACTTGCCGGACTCAAAATCCGGTGGTAGCGATACCGTGCGGGTTCGACCCCCGCCGCCGGCACCATTTTTTTGTCTGCATGGTATTTGACCGTTTGTTGTTTACGGAGGGAATATGAAAAGAAAAATAGTTTCGTTAGTTATGGCGCTTGTACTCGTCTTTTCCGGCGTCGTATCATTTGTGCTTTTCGATGATTGCACCGTGTACGCGGCGGATGCGAGGATCACAAAGCCGACAGTCACTTTCTGTCTGAAAATGAATTCCGATAATTCCACTACGACGGCGACGGTCGACATGGTCAAACATACGGTCACGTTTTCATTCTATATTAAGGGTGTGGCGGCACCCGGAGATTTTGTTTCCGAGTCTGCTCACTGTACCAGCGCGTCGCTCCACCTGAAATACGATACGTCGGTATTTACATTTGCAAGCGCAAGCGGCTCATTCATGGGATCGTCGTTTTTTGAGATGAGGAATCCCGACGACGGTCTGCTTATTTCGCTGGCCGGCGTCGGTAATGAGCTGCTTACCATCAGCGGCGACGTTGTCGTCGTTCTGAATTACGATCCGAACAAGCTGACAAGGTATGACTTCACTTTCCCGGCGGAGCTGTCGCTTTACAGTACGCTGTATAAAAACAGTCCCGCGGTTTTTGAAAAGAGCTTTACAGCTTCACTTTGCTCACACCAGACGACAAAGGTATATGTTCATGAGGCCGATTGTCAGGAGTGTAAATACACTCAGACGGTTTGCGCTGTGTGCGGCAAGGCGCTTTCCGAGAAGATTTCGGATAATAAGGCGTTAGGTAATCACGTTTACGACTACGACGATATCACCAGATACTATTTTTCGACTGATAATCCGCGTCCCTCGACGTGCACGGCTCCGGGTCCCGGCGTCAAGGTATGGACGGAGGTCCGGTGTCGTCTGTGCCGTCAGGTAAAAGACTCTGACGGTAAATACAACGATTTGGTTGCGGTGGATGATCTGGAGTATCACACCAACCTGGACACGTCGAAAAAGATCATGATAAACGGTGTGTACTGCTATTATTGCAACGGTTGTAAGCAGTACGTTGAGTGCAGGATCCAGGAGGGATCGGTAGAAGAGCACACTCATACATATAAGGACGAGATCGTCGTCAATCCTACCTGTACCGAAAAGGGCATAACAAAGCATACGTGCACGATCTGCCAGGACAGCTATACGACCGAGATCGCACCGAAGGGTCATTCATTCGGCTCCGCCGTTACGACAAGGGCCGCGACCTGCACGGAAGAGGGAACACAGACTAAGGTCTGCTCGGTTTGCGGACACGTTGAGGAATCCGTGATAGCGGCGCTCGGTCATGCATACGGTACGGCATTCGTCACCGTTGCACCGACCTGTATCGCTGACGGACTTTCGACATCGGTGTGCACCAGATGCGGTGAATCCACAACGGCTGTGATCCCGGCAACGGGTGAGCATCAGTTCACGGAATGGGCCGATATCGCGATCGGCACCTGCGTTAAGCAGTCATCACAGGAGCGTCATTGCACTGTGTGCGGTCACTCCGAAACGAGAACAGGCGGCTTCGGCGATCACAATTATACCAGCACTATCGTACAAAAACGCACTTGCAGTGACGACGGTATCATCAGATACGTTTGCTCACACTGCGGTGATACATATGATGAAACCATTGAGGCATCGGGTCATATATTCGGGTACGGCATCACAGACGGCAAGTCGGTATCGTATAAATGCACGACCTGCGACTATACAGTGAACGTCGTTACCGAAAACGGCACGAAATATCTGAAGATCACCGACGGCACGTTTGTCGCGGTTATCAAAAACCCGATCTATGCCGCGATGGATATTTCCACCATTGATTTTTCGTGGGTAGCGCTTGACCACGCGGATGAGAGATATACGGACCACGGCAAAAACCTGGCGCAGTACAATGCGATCAAGGGAACGAATTATTCGATACAGGATCTGTACGAATTCCATCTGATCATCAACGGCGAGGAAATGCCGATCGGCTCCGACACCACCGTGTCCATCACGCTCGGCGATGCATTGAAAAAGTCGAAAACCGCTGTCATCTTCTATACGGAGATCGGCGGACAGCTCAGCATTCAGGAGATGGCAACAGCCACGAGAAAGAAGTTGAACGTCACGTTCCCCGGAGCGTCACTCGGAGTGTCGGCAAACGATATAATCATATTGGCTGTTGAGGGCGAAAGGGTAGATACACAGCCCGGAACTCCTGTGGATCCCAAAGATCCCGGTAAGGATCCGTCCGATGACAGTTCATCCGCGCTGATCCCGGTCATCATTGTCGCAGTGCTTGTCGTTGCGGCAGGCGTCGGTATCGCGGTCGTTGCTTTGTCCGGCAAGAAAAATTCACGCAGAAGAAGCAACAGATTCAATTTCTGATTTAACATAATAACGTGATTTGAAATGCTTACCGAAACGGGTTTGCCCGTATCGGTAAGCATTTTGCTTCCTTGGTGTTCTTTTTTGTCGAATTTTATTGACATTTGTTGCGAAAATATAGTATAATAAAATAGAATAATAATGGATCGGGAGGACAAGGTATGCCGGAAATAAACGAATTACAGTCGAGATATATCTCGGCCAAAAGGTCGTTACTCGACAAGAAATATGCCCACCTGAATGAAAAGCAGAGGGAGGCAGTATATACGATCAACGGGCCTTTACTCGTTTTGGCCGGCGCCGGAACGGGCAAAACGACGTTGCTCGTCAACCGTATTGCCTACATTCTCAGTTACGGCGATGCATATATGACGCCTGTCACGCCTGTTTCGCTGACCGATGAATATGTTTCCGAGCTGGAAAGGGCCGTCGATGAGGCTGTCGATGACGACCTCGATATGTTGCTCGATTCCGTTAAGATGCCAACGTGCGATCCGTGGCAGATACTGTCTATCACGTTTACGAATAAGGCGGCGAACGAAATGCGCGCGCGCCTTAAAAAAATTGTCGGCGATAAGGCCGACGGTATCTGGAGCGGTACGTTCCACGCTATGTGCCTTCGCATCCTCAGGCGCAACGCCGAGGCATTCGACATGACACCCGGTTTTACCATTTATGATGAGTCGGATTCAAAAAAGGTCATGACCGAGTGTATGAAGCAGATGAATATCGACGACAAAACCTTGCCGCCGAAGCTCGTTTTGGCTCAAATCTCGCGCGCAAAGGATAAACTGATGACACCTGCCGATTTTGACTCTGAAATCGGCTCGGATTATAAATTGCAGCAGATTTCGTCGCTTTACACGCTGTATCAGGCTCGGCTGGAGGAGGCGAACGCTCTCGATTTTGACGATATCATCATGAAAACCGTGCTGAGTCTGCGCTCGCACCCCGACGTTCTCGACTATTATCAGCGCAAATTCAGATATGTGCTTGTCGATGAATTTCAGGATACCAACTATTCGCAGTTTGAGCTGACGTCACTGCTCAGCGGCGGCTACGGCAATATCATGGTCGTGGGCGATGATGATCAGAGCATATATAAATTCCGCGGTGCCACGATAGAGAATATCCTGCGCTTCGACGAGAAGATCCCGGACACGAAAATAATCAAGCTTGAACAGAATTACCGTTCCACGTCGACGATCTTGGGTGCCGCCAATGATGTTATCAGACATAATTTCGGCAGACGCGGCAAGGAACTGTGGACCTCACGTGACGGCGGCGAAAAGATTTTAGTCAAGCAGACCGAAAATCAGATAGAGGAATGTAAATTCATTGTCAATAAGATACTTGAACTGAAATTGAGAGAGCATCGCCCGTACAGTGATTTTGCCGTCCTGTACAGAATCAACGCGCAATCAAATGTGCTTGAATCGGTATTTACCCGTAGCGGTGTGCCGCACAGGGTGCTCGGCGGTCAAAGGTTCTTCGACAGGAAAGAGATCAAGGACGTTCTGGCTTACCTTTCGGTGATCAGCAATCCCAGCGACAATCTGAGACTGAAACGCATAATCAACGAGCCGAAGCGTAAGATCGGTGAGGCTACGATTTCCGCGGTCGAGCTTTTGGCCGACAGCCGCGGTACGGATATGTTCGATATCATGCAGCACGCTACCGATCACGTCGCTATTTTGCGCTCAGCATCAAAATTATTGCAGTTCGTCGACGTCATCAACTCTCTGCGCAACATCAAAGACTCGTCGCCGCTTCACAGGCTTGTGGAAATGACGATAGAGATGACGGGATACCGTGCGATGCTTATTGCCGATGAGGAAAACGGTGAGTCACCGGAACGCCGTGAGAACGTGGACGAGCTGATATCGACGGCAGTCGAATATGAAAAGAATCACGAACAGCCGACGCTGGCCGGCTTCCTTGAGGAGATATCGCTCGTTGCGGATATAGATAACTATGACGAAACCAGCGATGCCGTCACATTGATGACGATCCACAGCGCAAAGGGACTTGAATTCCCGGTCGTGTTCATTCCGGGCATGGAGGAGTCGATCTTCCCCGGATCGCAGGCGGTAATGGTGCCCGATGAGCTTGAAGAGGAGCGCCGTCTCGCGTACGTCGCGATAACGCGCGCACGGGACAGGCTGTATCTGCTCAACGCGCGTGAGCGTCTGCTTTACGGTCACACGCTGTATAACGAAAGGTCGAGGTTTATCGGCGAGATCGGAAAAGAATACATTTCTGACGAATCTCTGAAGCAAAAACAGAAATTCCGCGCGGAATTCGGCGAAAAGACGCGCCGCGTCGCGATATCCGATGAGCTTTTGACCCGGTCTTCCGTGGGATCGAGCGTCGGCATGACGCATACTGTGGAGTTTTTCTCGGCGGGTGACAGGGTGCGCCACATAACATTCGGTGCCGGCACGGTCATGTCCGCGCTTGAACTCGGCGCAGACGTTATGTATGAGATCGCATTTGACGACGCCGGAACGAAAAAGCTTATGGCTACATATGCAAAACTGAAAAAAGAATGAAAAATGAGCGTTCCGCACGGAACGCTTTTTTCTTTTCTATTGACTAATAATAATAAAAGTGATATCATTATAACAATATGGGTAGTTATTTCTTTTGACATTGAAAGGAAACGGATATGGTAAACGAAAGTCTTGATTTTTTGGCACAATATGATAAAGAGGTCGCCGACAGCATACGTGCCGAGCTGGCGCGTCAGCGTGACGGTATAGAGCTTATCGCATCGGAGAATGTTGTTTCCGAGGCTGTTTTGGCGGCTATGGGCTCTATCATGACAAATAAGTATGCCGAGGGATACCCCGGAAAGCGCTATTACGGCGGTTGCTCGTGTGTCGACGTAACTGAGGATATCGCGCGTGAGAGGGCGAAAAAGCTTTTTGGGTGCGATCATGTCAATGTTCAGCCGCACAGCGGTGCTCAGGCAAATCTTGCGGTCTATTTCGCACTTTTACAGCCGGGCGATACCGTTCTCGGCATGAGCTTGGCTGACGGAGGCCACCTTACGCACGGCAGTCCCGTCAATCTGTCCGGAAAATATTATAATTTCGTTTCCTACGGCGTAAACAATGACGGATATATAGATTATGACGCGCTTGAGGCTCAGGCAATGACGGTAAAACCGAAGCTTATCGTCGCCGGTGCTTCCGCTTATCCGAGGATCATCGACTTTGCACGCATATCCGATATAGCAAAGAAATGCGGCGCAATGCTCATGGTCGATATGGCGCATATCGCGGGACTTGTTGCCGCGGGACTTCACCCGTCGCCGGTTCCGTATGCTGATGTCGTCACGACGACAACGCATAAGACGCTTCGCGGTCCTCGCGGAGGCCTGATCATGTGCCGTGAGGAGTACGCAAAGCAGATAGACAAGGCAATTTTTCCCGGTACGCAGGGCGGCCCCCTTATGCATATCATAGCTGCGAAGGCGGTATGCTTCGGTGAGGCTCTGACACCGGGCTTCAAGGCTTATCAGCAGGCTGTCGTTGACAACGCACAGGCGCTTGCCGCATCGCTTACATCCCACGGATTGAAGCTCGTTTCCGGCGGCACAGACAACCATCTGATGCTGATAGACCTGCGCGGCACGGGCGTAACGGGCAAGGAGCTGGAACATCGCCTCGACGATGTTCACATGACGGCCAACAAGAACGCCATTCCCAACGATCCCGAAAGTCCGTTCATCACCAGCGGCCTGAGGGTCGGCACTCCCGCCGCAACGTCCCGCGGCCTCGGAACGGCTGATTTTACCAAAATCGGTGAGCTGATCTCAATGACCGTTTTCGATTATGAAAACAAGGCCGATCAAATCCGCCGTGAGGTTGCCGAAATATGCAAAAAATATCCGATCTATCAATAAAGGCCGAAAAAGCGGCACAGACTTTGTACGGCATTTTATCATCGCGCGGACTGCGTCTGGCCACTGCCGAGTCGTGCACGGGCGGGCTGATAGGCAAAACTCTGACTGACGTTCCGGGCATTTCGGAGGTTTACGACGGCGGAGTGATATCGTAT
>JAKSPY010000014.1 GCA_024404445.1 Clostridia bacterium | reverse complement strand
GATATACACGGCTACGCCGTGATGATATGCCAAGCCTGCGGCTTGGATAAACAAAAAACACACTTTTGGTAGACAAAAGTGTGTTTTTTGTTGGTGGGGGATGGTGGATTCGGACCACCGAAGCTGAATAGCAGCAGATTTACAGTCTGTCCCCTTTGGCCGCTCGGGAAATCCCCCATATTTTCCGCGGAACTTATCGGCTCCGCGGCTGGAGCTGGTGAACGGAGTCGAACCATCAACCTGCTGATTACAAATCAGCTGCTCTGCCATTGAGCCACACCAGCATACGCGTCAACGCGGCAGTCCGCGCTCACTCAACGGATGTGATTATATCACCGTTATGTCTGTTTGTCAATAGTTTTTTGCAAAAAAACTGTCGATTTTTTTATGTATCGCCTACAATCATAAATTAAAGAGCGGACAGCCGGATCAATGCTGTCCGCCCCATTATTTGTCAGTCACTGTTTCCCTGCACGGCATACAATGTCAGGTCGCCCATAAGATCCGCGTACGCGTACGGATCATACGGTACGTTTTCGGACTGCACATAATACTGCTCGTCGACCGTACCCGGATCGGGGCTGACACGAACCCCCTGCGGCACCGTGAATTTCAGTTCTTTTTCGCCGTTTATGACGGTAACGGTTCGTGTCACATCCGTATTTATCGGCAGATCATCGCCGATCGTCGCCTTATCGGTGTTATATGTGTATTCCCTTTTCATGAGTTTTGTGCGCTCACCGGTTGGCGAAAGAGCCTCGTACAGAACGTCAATGATCTTGTTATCTCTTTTCAGATTATACGTGGCGCACAGCAAATCTTGTTCATTTATCGAAAACGCGTATACCGACGACGAAAGCTGCGGCGTTATCTCAGCCCTGTATTCCACCGTGGTTACTTCATCGGATATATTTGCATAGACCTGATAGAAGCCCGCGGCGTCAAGCTGACACTCGGACGTAAGATAATCGGAAATGAATTTATAATACGACGTGGAGTTATTGGTAAATATCACGGTAAACCAATCCGATCCGTCAAAAATATATACCTCGCCGTCAATGGCACACATGATATACGAGCCGACGTGTTCCGATATATTGTATCCGGCCCCGGCCTTATCGGACAGCTCATAGGTGATCGTGTATTCATCCGGTGCGCCGTCTGTGTAATAGACGATTTGTTCGGTATATGACACGATGTCGCCGGAAAGAACGGCCGCGGGAATATTACTGCTCCTTATCGATTTGAGCGTTACAGATGCGCCTGAGCCGCACGAAACGATCAAAAGCACTGCCAATATCAGAATCGCACAAATTATCCTTTTCATATTCACCTCAAGAAAGCCGAGAGTTTCACTACATGATGATTGTACCATTACACAAGTAAAAATGCAACAAAAATCGAAAATGTTAATAATAAATACACATTTTGGGATTGATATTGACGATACGTTATGATAGAATGTAGAAAAATCAATTTGGAGAGTGAAAAATGAAAAGAATATCAGCATTACTGTTATCCGCTGTTCTTTTGTTCGCCGTTTGCTCGGCAACATCATGTGGAAATGCATCCGTCAGCGGAAAATACACGGTTGAGATGGCGTTACGCGGTTACGATGGCGTGGTAACGATAGAACTCGACGCGGACGAAGCTCCGCTGACTGTCGAAAATTTCATCAACCTTGTAAAAGAAGGTCATTATGACGGTATGGCGATAGTCCGCGCACAGGTCGGATTCGTGATCCAATCTAACAGCGGTACGGGCGTAAAACCGTTGAAGGGCGAATTCAGATCCAATAACGTCGACAATAATCTCAAGCACAAGCGCGGAACGATCTCAATGGCTCGTTCCAATGATAAAAACAGCGCGACAGATGCTTTCTTTATCTGTCTCGACGATTCGACCGCGTCATCTCTTGACGGCGATTATGCCGGCTTCGGCAACGTCGTTTCCGGCATGGAGATCATCGACGCACTTGTTAAGGATATCAAGCTGTCAATGTATTACCCCGATTCATATTACGGCGGTTACATGGGCTTTTTGCAGGAGCAGTACTACCCGATCATAGAGTACATTAGGGTAAAATAAATTTACTTTCCTTGATTTTTGAATACTTCATTCAAAAAAAAGAAATCCGAAGCGAACTTTACCGGTTGCTTCGGATTTTTTGGGCTATTTATTTACAGCTCCTTTATTGTTTTTATGTGTGCTTTGAGCAACCGCACGGCCCGGGTGTGTCGTCACGCTGACGACCGGGGAGTGACGGTGGGTAAAAATCAGAAATCGGGAATGCCATCCTTCTGAACATACCGCACGGATCGTCCTCTGTGGGCGTTGGGCACTCTTTTTCGGGTACTGTGTATTCCGCACCGTTTACAAGGTACTGTGCGGGACGCTCAATTCTGATGATCGAGAAGAATCCGAGTGAAACGGTAAGTAAGAAGCCGTTTCTGCCGCTCAGAAGCTTATCTGACGTCAGGCCGCTGATCGACTGCGGTACCTCAAGCATCTGACACTGACCGGATGTGCGACAGATCTCATCGGTTTTTACGCCGAGGATCACGGGATCAACGACCTCCAAAACCGCCGTGGGAAGGTTTGATCCGGCAAGCTGAAAATCAGAGCCTGTGCAGAAGTCACGAACGCCGGGATTGCTTCTGAATATATTGACATTTCCCTCACTGCCGTATAATATAGCCTTTTTATCCACATAGCAAACGCCCTCGATTTCCTGCGGACGTCCGACGCTGATGCACGTTTCACAGACTATTCTGACGAAAATACGGGCATTCACCTGATAAAATCCGCGATTGAACGGTACGGAATCTATCGTGATAATTGAAGCAATGACATTGGCACTTTTCGGCCTGATCACGCTTCCGTGTTCAAAAAGCTCGCATGCCGCATCCGTCAGGAATACGGGAACATTTTCATAGCAATCCTTGTCGCGACAGCTGTCAAGGATTCTGTTCGTGTCGATGTACACGTTGTCGCGTCCGGGGCAAATGCCCATTGTCTGACCTTTCATATCATTCATTATTATTTCCTCCGATTATAACTTCAGGAGATTATCTCTCCTGCTACAGTGTATGCGTCGGAGGCAGTTTGTGACAAAAAGGGGCTGTAAATAAATAGCCCCGAAAAAAGCGAAAAAAAGAAGTTGTAAGAATACCGAAAAGGTAGACTTGCAGCTTTTTTGGTATAATTGAATTGATGAAAACCAATAACACCGAGGTGCATTATACACCATATCAATTAAAATCAGCAGTGGAAATTGAAAAAATAATAGAAATTTCCGATCCGGTATACACATTCGGTGAAGTTTTGAGTCATGTTCTTGTTTTCCTTGATTTTTGAATACTTCATTCAAAAAAAGAAATCCGAAGCGAACTTTACCGGTTGCTTCGGATTTTTTGGCTATTTATTTACAGCTCCTTCAATTATGACGTTCATTCTTTTTTGTACGTTAAACCGTCGATCGTGATCGTACCGGCATCCTTGTTCTGGGAGAACCTATGCTCTCCGCTGTATTCCGATACTCCGTCATCACTGTTCGTTTCAAAGGTGAACGTGATCTTACCGGAGCCGTCGTCAAACGTGCCGATTTCATACTTGCCCTCATACGTCATTTCCTTCTCAAATCCGATGATGCCTACCGTTGCCTTGATCGTAACCTTTTTGCCGGTAAACGTATACGAAACACTGCCGCTTACCAGCTTAACATCAGCCCCGTTTGAATACGTACCGCTGAGCGTCTGAGCGCATGAAGTGATGGCCGCGCAAAGCACGAACACCGCCAATACAAGCACCGCAAGCTTAATTGTTTTTTTCATATTTGCCTCCTGAACAGCATTATTGATAAAATAGTATTATTGATAAAATTGACCGCTTTATTCAAGGCGGTCAATCAAAAGCATATTTATCAGAGATATTTTTTGAGGTCCTCGGCAACGTCATCTGTGGTGATAGAAGACGTAACGACGAGGTCTATGCCGTTTTTCTCTGCAAAATCAGCGGCAGAACGAAAGAAAGAGGCGAACTGATCGATGTCTTTACCGCACATTTTGATAGCAGAATCAATGAAAATATGTGTGATATCGTGGTTGGATGCATACATACCGCAGACGAAACCGCCGAGAGCATCCGCGCCGGAAATCCCGTACGCAGAAGTGTCAACGAGACGAACCTGATAGTTGATGTCATAACGAAGCTTGTCACCCTGCTCAAGACAAATGACGGAACCTGCGCTGGACGCTGCCGCCTCATTGACCATGTCGATGAGTGTCTTTGTCTTTCCTGTGCCCTTAAGGCCGACAATGAGTTTAACCATAGTAATACCTGCTTTCCCGACGGAAATGAAATTTATATGTATGTATGCCGTTCCGCCGACGGCATACGACTATTCAAATACTATAATACACCAATCATCCGATATTTTCAAGCATTTTTGCATGAAATGTTGCGTCAAATTCATTTTATATGTTTTCGACAACAAACCATGCTGTATTTTAGTTATATTAGCTATTATCTGCCTTTATGACGCTCTTGATGCCTTTTTCCAGCTTGATACGCTCAAGCGTCATATCGTGTCCGCACGTATCGCATTTTACGCGGACGTCGGACCCTGTACGCAACACCGACATTATTCTGCCTCCGCACGGATGAGGCTTTTTCATCTGAAGCTTATCGCCTACGTCAAATCTGATAATTTCCATTCAATCACCCGACGTTATTTTATCATAATTCGCCGTCGGTGTCAATCGTGAAATACAGATATCGAGCGAATGATGACATCCGTCAAGCATAAAGCAGTCGGAACTGCATGACTTTCCGTCCAGAACGCACGAATCGACTGAGCCAAGACGGCAGGTGACCGAGTATTCTGTCAGACCGCGTTTTATGATCACGGAAAACGACGGAAATGCGTCCGAAAGTCGCGGCGCAACGAACATTTTGTTTCCTTCGAAGGTGATACCGCAAAGTATGTTGATGACAGCTATCCTGTACCACCCTGCCGCGCCCGTATACCAGCTCCAACCGCCGCGGCCGTATATACCGTCGGCAGTGTAAACATCACCCGCAATAACGTACGGTTCTATTCTGTACGTGTCTCCGTCGTGTCTGATCGCCGGATTCAACCATTTCAGTATCTCGGCACCGCGCTCATGCCCGCCGTCGATAAAGTAGGCGATAGCTGCAAAGACAGCGGCATGATTATACTGACCTCCGTTTTCGCGCACACCGTCGGGATACGATGCGATATATCCGATATCGGTCCTGTCAGCGGCAAAAGGCGGGTACAGCAGACGTACGATCCCATAGTTTACGTCGACAAGCTCACGATATGCCGAATCAAGCGCCGCCCTGACCTTATCCGATGACAGAATTCCACACTCGTGATACGCAAAAACAGAAAAAGCCTGCGCCATTATATCCATTCCGCCGTCAGATTCGGACGGGCAGAACTGTGTGCCGTCATCAGTAAAGCCTCGTAACCAGCGATCACCGGCAAACGCACACCGTTCCGCACTGTTTAATAGCCGTTCACAGCGTGAACGCAGGTGCCGACCGTATCCGACGTCACCCAAACGATCGGCAAGGCGAGCCATTAACGAGGCGGTAACGGCGGCAAAAAACGTAAGCCAGACGCTCTGACCTTTTCCGTTGATGCCTGCACGGTTCATACCATCGTTCCAATCACCGCCGCCGAACAGCATAAGACCGTATTGCCCTGTTTTATCCGTCGAACGCATTGCGAGCTTCAGATGATCAAGTAAACTGTCGCGTTCCGACGAAAATCCGACGGTTTCGTATCTGTCGACCTCACAGTTTGTCAACGGCTCAGATGAAAGATACGGCAGCCTGACCTTCAGAATATTAACATCGTCAGTGATCTCAATATATTTGCACGTAACGAAAACAAGCCAGAACGGATCATCTGCAAAGCGTGAATGCAGTGCCATTACCTTACGGCCATCGGTGTGCCACCAATGCGCGACGGTACCGTCGGTATACTGATGTGACGCGGCACGTAAAATGTGAGTGCGGGCAATATCGGCATCCTCGAATGTCAGCGACAAAACATCCTGTAACTGATCGCGGAAGCCATACGCTCCGCTGACCTGATAGTAACCGGATCGTGCGTAAATTCTGCTGACTTTCGTTTGATAATAATACCAATGATTAACAGCGTCACTGAGCTTTTTATCACAATCAAACAGCAATATCCGACTGTCGGAATATGCCGTCCGTCTGCCGATATCACATAGTCCGTCCGCATGAAGCAGATATGACAAAAACACATTTGTCCTGACAGCGGCAAGATAAAACGAACAATCTTTTTCGCATTGGGTTGTCGACAAGGCAACGATATCATGACGGCGCCCGTCATATTCACCGTTTGACAGTAAGCACCGTCTGTCGGTTATGACGTCTGCCGATCGATCACATATCAAGGCTGTGCCCGGCATCCGGCCGTGATATATTGCCGGAGTCGCATACGCCGCATTTTTATATTTATTAACTATGAATTCATCCGAATGACTATCTCCGGGGCACGGTCTGATAAGGTAAATTGTTTTTACATTGACGTAGTTTTCGTCAAGCCTTACGCGTACTCTTTTAACCGGTAACAATCCGCACAGATCGACGGTCACGGTATACGATTTACCGTCAATTTTCCCCTTATATTCGGCAAACATATCTCCGTACGTCACGCTTGACGCCGATGCGATCATATCAAAGTCGGCGTATCTGCCGTCACCGAATATTCTCATCAACAGAAGCTCGCCGTCATCCTCACGGTAACCGTCCGCGTCATGCGGCGTCAGCTTACACAACGAAGCGTTTTGTGCGTAAGTAAATCCGAGAGAATTTTCAGTCAGCACCGTTCCGAATGAATTATGCGCAATAACGTGTGCCCACGGATTTTTGTGTCCCTTTTCGAAGCTGACGATCCCGTTTCCCGCCTTATATTCCCCGTTGCCGGGCAAACGTCTTATGAACGGTGTCGGATAACTTTTCGTCGGGATGTCCCTGTTGAATCCGAATACGGCTTTTTTCAGTGAGATATTCAGATCGACAAATACCGTCCCTATGGTCGAGATCATTTCCCTGTTCATATCGCTGTCGGGTATCTGATGAATGCCCTTTTCCGTTTTGACGAACGCGGACAGGCCCGCGTATTCAATCAGATCGCTTATTTCGTGCCTTAACGGAGAATTATATACGTCGTTCTCCCTTACTAAAATGACAAAATCGATACGAAAGCCGGACAAAGTCAAGAAGGAAAACACGCGCAAAAGGTTAAACAGCCTTTGCGGCTGATGTGTCCCGCCGTCATATACGCACGCCATGATCGGGTCATCGCCGGAAATCCCGTACTGCCACAAATTGCATATATCGGTAGGTTTGCTCAACGGTTCAAATGCCGAAAAATGCGCGCCGTTCAGCTTCCCGTATATCATCAACGACGCGATACCGTGAGACGAAGCGTCAAGGCCGCAATCGTACGCAAGGTGATCGGTCATATGCGATACGGCTGTATTCCGTTCGGGATCGCGACCGTTTATCTCACAGCCGAGCGTGAAAGTCACATTGGGCTCGTCAGACGACAGCTTTTTGCTTTGTAAGATACAGCAAGGCAATATGCACGGACGTTCACCGTTGACTTTTGACAGACGCGCACCGAAAATATCGTCTACGGTATATTTCAGCGGAAGTGATTCGCTCAGATCGCATGAGATTCTCATGGGATCGTCAGTCTTATCGCATCTGACGCGCAGAATATTCGGCACATTTTTCCCCTCCGTATTCCGTCGGCAGAATATGAATGAATTATCTTCCGCGTCGTATCGACCGATAATAAACAGATCGGAAAAGCTTTTGTGCGCACGGTAAGCACGTATGTCATCAATAACGGGAATGAAGTAAAGTCTGAAGGAACAGTACCCGAATTTTCCGCGAGCGGCACATTCTATACGCAGTTCGTCGTCGGTGCCGAGGCTGAACGTCACAGACGCCGTGATCTCTCTACCGCCGACGCGGTTGTGCGAGACATATTTTACCGAATTACGCCGAGGTATGAATTCAAAAGAAGACGTGCTGTTTTCATCACTGTTCAGATACGGAAACAGCGGAATGTTTATACCGTCAATGTCGGCAAAGACGGTCATGGAATCCGTAAATCCGCACGAACTCATCCGACAGTCAAACCATTCGGTTTTTCCGGTATTGATTTGCATATGACCTGATTTATCGGAGTAGAAGCACGTCGTACCGTTCGTGAGTACGGCACCGACAGGGGCAATGTGCTTTCTGACGCCGGATGTGATCTGATCTTCCGAGTCGCTGAGTAGCAATCGTTTATAACTGTCGGTATCTCGTTTTTCCGCCGGATACGGATTTATTCCGTCCGGCATCGATTCATCCAAAAGATATAGAAAAGCACGGATATCCGGGATTCGTTCCGCGCGCGAAACAAATCGATTGTTCTGCATCGCGTTAACGCATGAGATAAAGCTCATGCCGATATGATGGGTCATGAATGTTTTTATTACCGCGTACCCGCGCCCTGTTCTGGCACTCGTCGCATCGACAGCATCATAAAAGCCGTATTTACCGTATGCGCCAATCTTTTTGTATTGATGCAGTAAATTTAATTTACCTGTTGCAGACACGTTCATCATCAGAAAAACAGAATACGGTGAATATACATCATCACCGTTTTGGCCGGGATCGAGGCTCAATGCTTTTTGTCCGAATGCACGGTATTGATACGTCATCTTGCTGTCAAACCGATAATAGCATGATTCCGATACGCCGCACAGCTTGACACCGTTATCGGACAGTCCACGCATTGCAGTGATATTGTTTTTTATCGCGTATTCGACGGCATTCCGTTCGACCGATCCGGCATACATCGGCAAAATCATTGACGGCATCAGATATTCGAATGCGGTTCCGCTCCACGAATAAATTCCCTTACAGTGCGATCCGGCGATCACGTTCCGTGCCAATTTTGAATAGCACTTTGCCGGTACAAGCCCGAAAGCGACGGCAAAATATATGAGTATCCGCGCCTCGCTCATCAGAATGTCATAGTGCGAAGAAGTGTATTCACCGGTGTCGGCATTGAAGCCTATATAGAACAGATCAGATCTGCCGTCATAAAGAGATCGCAGATCCATCCTGTCGCGCAATTTTACGGCCTGTGAAATAATACCGTCAAACATACCCGATGAATTGTAGTCGGTAACTCCCTCGGCACATACAGACAACGCGGCGAAAAGGTTGCCGTTGTCGACCGAGGATACAAAACGGCTGACGACCGTACCGTTATCGGTATCATACCAATTGTAAAGACAGCCGTGCCATTTATCCATACCGTCGACTGATGTCAGCGTACGTTGTGCCAGAAATAACAGCTCACTGTCAGATATCAGACCGATATCCCTTGCGCCGAGCATGGAAAGAATGTACATACCGATATTCGTCGGGGAAGTCATATGCGCCGTCCTTTTGCCGTTGCAGAACTCCACGTTATCGGGCGGCAAACCGCCGGACGATACGTTATCGCGAAAGTACATCCACATATCGCGCGAATAGCTTTTCAGCACACATTTATCCTCTTTATCGGGATATCGTTTTGATACACGCATAGTATCCAGGCAAAACAGCGTCAGCGGGCAGGCGATCCATAATATTCCGACCGCGATGCCGACGGGATTTGCGGAAGCGGCGGCGACAGCGCCCAAAACACATGACGGAAAGTATGTCGTGATATACAGCGGAAATCTGCTGTCGCCGAATAATCTGTCTGCCTGTGATGACGTTTTCCATTGCAGCATATGCCTGTTGCCACTTGCGATTCTGTAAATAGTATTTACTATTGTCGTCAACGACAATACGATGGTATATGTTCCCGTCAGAACACAGTAAATATCATTTACCAAGCATTTTATCAGCCGGTTTAACGAGAATATGCCGTTTTCCCCTTGCGCCGACAGCAATTCCGACAAGGCGTTTTTTAACGATATGATCATCGGTATAATGGTCGCGGCGAAATTCCCGGTATACAAGCCGATAAAGAACACTGTCAGTGTGAGCGCCTGCGACAGGCTTTCAGTGATACCGTCCGTCAATTTGATTTTTGACAGCGTGTCAAGAGGATTCATTATTACTTTACCGACGCTGTTTTTTACTTTTGGCCGCAAATACATGAGTGCCTGTGTGTCGCCCCTGATCCAACGCGACAACCGCGCAAAATACGACATCGAACGGGCGGGCGTGCTGTCAGTCAGCACTACCGACGAGTCGACCGCCGTTTTCATCAGCTCGCCCTCCAATATATCGTGACTGAGTATTCTCTGCTCCGGAAAGAAGCCGTCGCACACAGCAGTATATGCGTTTATATCTATTATTCCCTTGCCGCAGAATGAGCCTCTGCCGAAAACGTCATGATAAAGATCAAAGGCATTTGCCGTATAGCGATTGTACGGTTTACCGGCCGTAAGACGGGAAAAAGCCGTCGCATTCGCCGATCTGTTTGATACGGAAAGGATCGGTCTGATTATCCCGTATCCTGACAAAACGCCGCAATCACCGAGCTTAGCCCTGTTGCAGGGATGGCACGCGACACGTAACAGATCGTATACGGCGCCGCTGTAAAGATCGGTGTCGCTGTCAAGTGCCAGAATGTACTCGGCACCCGAAAGACAGTCGTAATCGGTCCAATCGCAAAACGTCGTTTTCCGGTCATTTTTCACCGCGCGGCAAAGCTCAAGTATCGCGCCGCGTTTGCGCTCGTATCCGATGAATTTTCCCTCGCATTCTGTATATACGCGCTCACGTATCATAACGCTGAAGCCGCCGCCGTATTTCGTGTTCAGCGCCTTTATTCTGCGCCGTGCAGTGTCCGTTACATCGTCGTCGAACACGGCTTTTGCGGTGTCAGAGTCCGGCAGGTCGGCCAACAGCAGATAAACGACGTTGGCATGACGATTCGTGATATACATATCCTCAAGTCTGTCGGTCAGTGCGATAACCGTCTTTGCACTGTCCAAAACGGCTGAAACCGCAACGATACATTTCGTTTGACGGACGACGTCGCACTCCTTCAGTCGTGGCAACCGTTTTCTTTCGTCGGAAAAGGCGCGGCATATTATATCGCGGGAATAGCGATATAACGGCAATAATAACAATAATACGATGAGTGTTCCCGCGTTAAGCGCGATCATGGAACACAGTAATACCACGAACAACAATACCGCAGATATCACGAATTGGACAGCCGTATCATTATTCTCAACCAGCAAAATCTCACCGATATGTGCCTTTTTGACGTCAGCCTCAGTCAAAATGCGTACAGCCGCCTCAATTTCGGTGATTTTGCGTGCCGCGGCATAGTGCCTCGTCAATTCATCATACATTCTGATGGTGTCGGTCGAGCAATTGCGGTATACGTCGGCTTTTTCTTTCAGATACACCTTGTGGACCGACGCGAGCCTGACGTAAATCTCGTCAAACGCGATCGAACCGCGTATGAAATACAGTGAAAAGAGACCGGACATACAGTTATCGTCGGAGATATACGACTCATATATCATTTCAAATAACGCGAGGATATAAAAATCGTACAGATGCGTCGTTTCAGCTATCGTGTATTCCTTCTTCGCACTGTCAAGGCAGTCAATGATGTATTCTGTAGTCAATTTCCCGTCGCAAAGTCCGAACATAACACGGAAATACGCGACCGACGTCGGATCAGTGCCGGACATCGGATATTTATTTCCCGATATGGCCGAAATTGCGGCCGTTGCCGCGGCGCAAATGCTTTTCCCGTTATCATACACATATCTTCTGCATTCGCTGTCAATGGCGTTTTTTGTCCGCGTGCACGCGGTGCGCAGTTCCCTGATCATACGTCTGATTTTTCTGATATATTTATGAGGATAAGCAGGTAATCCCAGCGTGATCCCGCGAGTGTTGTTGTGGAATTTTTCTCTGTCAGTCATATCGCCCTCGACATATGTTTTTATTTATTATTGTCATGCCGACAGGCGTATATGCGACAAAAAACACACCTGCCGATCGGAGGTTTGATCCCCTTTCGGCAGATGTGTCGGTTTTGATTCACGCGTCGGCAGTTCGCAGTGCGTACCGCCGTCTTGCCATGTGAATATTATCTGATATTCTTATACATCGGACCGTAAGCCGCGCAAGCACGGTAGTCCTGACCTTCCTTATCCATGCCGAATGCATTCCATGCGGCGGGACGGAATATCTTATCTGCGGGTACGTTGTGCATGCTTACCGGGATACGGAGCATGGAGCACAGCGTGATAAGGTCGGCGCCGATATGTCCGTATGAGATGGCACCGTGGTTAGCGCCCCAATTGTTCATTACGTCGTAAGCAGACTTGAACGGGCTGCCCTCCTTACCGTCGCAACGAGGTGTGAACCATGTGCACGGCCATGTCGGGTTTGTGCGCTCCATAAGTGTGTCTGATACGTCGTCGGGAAGCTTGACAGTCCAGCCCTCGGCGATTTGAAGCATCGGTCCGAGACCCTTTACGAGGTTAAGTCTGATCATTGTGACGGGCATTTCGGCTCTTGTAGTGAAATGAGAGCTGAAGCCGCCGCCGCGGAAGTTATCAAAGCCGGCCTCGCACCATACCGTCGCGTCGGTCATCTTCTTGATATCCTCGTCGTTGACCTCCCACCACTTCTTCATAACGGCATTGCCGTTCTCGTCAGTGCATTCACCGCAGGCGTCAAGACAGGCGGCACCGGAGTTGAGCAGGTGGATGATACCGCCGTTTTCCTTTGCCTTACCCGTGAATTCGTATCCCGTAACTCTCTTTGTTGCCTCCGGCGACCAGAATGTACGTACGTCGGCGAATATTTGAGCACGGTTGGTAAGTAATCTCATAAACAGCATTCCGAGGCCGTTCAGAACATCATTCTCGGTAGCAAACGTCATGGGCTCGCGGGCGCCCTCAAAGTCAAAGGATGAATTGAGGAATGCCTCAGGATAGTCGCAGTTCGGCCAATGGTCTGTCCACTGTCTTTGTCCCTGGAAGCCTGCCGCGATGGCATTGTGGCCGACCTTTTCCTCTTCAAAAGCGTCGGGAAGATCCTTGTTGCCGCGGATAAGGTCCTTGATTATGCAGTACATTTTGACAGTAAACTCCCACTGCTTCTGCTTCTGCTCATCCGAGAACTTGATAGCCTTCTTTTCGCCGAGGAACTCAACGAATTCGGGGTTGTCATCTCTGCCCTCTTTGCAGTGATCTTTTGTCCATTTGAGCGCACGCTGATACGTTTCCTCGTTATAGATGCCCTCCTCCATGCGGCGAAGAATCTCGACCTCATCGACTGACTCGACGCGCATACCGAGATACTCCTCTATGAAATCCTGGTCGATTATCGAACCGCCGATACCCATGCACATCGAACCGATCTGCAGATAGCTCTTGCCGCGCATTTCGGCGACAGCGACAGCGGCGCGTCCGAAACGAAGCAGCTTTTCTTTCACGTCGTCGGGGATATTCGTTACCTCGTTGACATCCTGTACCTCATGACCGTAGATGCCGAATGCGGGCAGTCCCTTCTGCGCGTGTGTGGCAAGCACCGACGCAAGGTATACGGCGCCCGGACGCTCCGTACCGTTAAAGCCCCATACGCCCTTGATCGTCATGGGATCCATATCCATCGTTTCACTGCCGTAACACCAGCACGGTGTGACGGAAAGCGTTATGGCAACATTCTCTTTTTTGAATTTATCGGCACACGCAGCCGATTCGGGGACACGGCCGATTGTCGTGTCGGCGAGCACAACCTTAACAGGCGTGCCGTCTGAATAGCAAAGATTCTCCTCAAATAGTTTTTTTGCCGCATTGGCCATTGCCCAAACCTGGGGTTCCAGGCTTTCACGCAGCTGCATCGGGCCACGACGGCCGTCAACGATTGGTCTGATACCGATTACGGGATACATAGCATTTACCTCCATTATTTGATTATCGGGCTTACGCCCAAAAAATACCGTAGATATTATAGCATATACATGATGACATTTCAACCGATTATCGATTATTTTGCGATTATGGTCAGAGATTCTCCGTCACTGTCAACAGCCGCCATAGTAACGCGATCGCTGTATGAGGCGATGATCTTCTCTGCCAGCACATCCTCGACCTCGCGACTGATAAAGCGGCGCATATTGCGTGCACCGTATTTGTTGGAAAACGACTTTGCGGCGATATACTTTGACGCCGCCTCCGTCCATTTGAATGCGATGCCCTTTTCGGCGAGGGCCTTTTTCAGATCGCCGAGCATGATATCCGCGATCCGGACGAAGTCATTTTCGTCAAGCGAACGGAAAGTTATCACCTCGTCGACCCTGTTGATGAACTCCGGCCGCAGGAATTCAAGCAATGCCTTTTCGGTACGTCCCTCCGCGATCTGTGTCGACGTCTGACCGAATCCGGGGGTATTCATACCGGTGGACGATCCGGCATTCGTGGTCATTACGATGATACAGTCGCTGAAATTAACGACCTTGCCGTGGCTATCCGTTACTCTACCGTCATCAAGTATCTGCAAAAGGATATTCAGAACGTCGGGATGAGCCTTTTCGATCTCATCGAACAAAACCACGGAATATGGCTTACGGCGTATCTTTTCTGTCAATTGACCCGCGTCGTCATATCCGACGTAGCCCGGTGGCGAACCAATAATGCGCGAAACGGAGAATTTCTCCATGAATTCCGACATATCAAGCCTTATCAGTGAATCCGGTGTCTTGAACAGATCCTCTGCCAGCACTTTTACAAGCTCGGTCTTACCGACGCCGGTGGGACCGGCAAAAATAAACGACGCGGGCTTTTTCTTATACGACACGCCGGAACGGTTGCGTTTTATCGCACGCACCACAGAGTCGACGGCAGTGTCCTGCCCTATTATGCGTGCTTTCAGACGCGATGCCAGACCGTCAAGCAGCTCATATTCGTTTGCGTTTATCGAGCCGGCCGGTACACCCGTCCAAATCTCTATTATATCGGCAAGCGCATCTGCTGTCAGTTCCACCGTAGCCAGCTCTTTTTTCAGCCGTTCGTACTCTTCCTCGCTTTGTAACCTGCTGGCCTTCAGCTCCGCGATCCTTCTGTAATGCTCGCCTATCTGCTCCTCCGTCGCGTCCTGCGCCGGAGCTTGATCCTCTGCGGCCTGTGCGCGTGCTCGGATATCCGCCAGTGTTTTTTCCGCCTTTTCATAGCGTTCGATGACGGGGGACTCCATAGCGAGATGCGCCGACGCCTCATCAAGCAGATCGATCGCCTTATCCGGCAAAAATCTGTCCGTTATATATCTTTCCGACAGCTCGACAGCCCTGTCTATGACGTCGTCTCCGATATGAATCCTGTGATATTCCTCGTAATACTTTTTGATACCGCGGAGTATCTGTTTTGTCTGTTCTATTGAGGGCTCTTCGATGATTATCGGTTGGAAACGGCGTTCAAGCGCCGCGTCCTTTTCAATATATTTTCTGTACTCGGTCAACGTCGTAGCACCTATGACCTGTATCTCACCGCGCGAAAGTGCCGGCTTAAGGATATTAGCGGCATTCATACTGCCCTCGGCATCGCCTGCGCCGACAATCGAATGAATCTCGTCGATGACGAGAATGATATTGCCGAGTGCCTTTACCTCATTTATCAGCCCCTTCATACGGCTTTCAAACTGACCGCGGAACTGCGTACCGGCGACCATAGAGGTCATATCGACAAGCCAGACCTCCTTATCACGAAGCTTATAGGGCACGGTGCCTGCGGCGATCTTCTGTGCCAGCGACTCGGCGATCGCGGTTTTTCCGACACCGGGTTCACCGATAAGACACGGATTGTTCTTTTGTCTGCGTGTCAGTATCTGCATCAGTCTGACCGTTTCGCGCTCACGTCCGATCACGTTATCCAGCTTACCTTCTGCGGCATCCGCCGTCAGATTGCGGCAGAACTGACTGAGAAATTTCTTTCCGTTATCGGATGATTTTGTCTTTTTCTTCTGACCCGGATCATCTGCGGCCTTTTGCATACCAAACGGAAGCCCGGCAAAAAGTTTTGACAGATCGAATCCGCCCTTTTGATTTCCCGCGCCGTTGTCACCGTCTCCCGCTTTTTCCGGCAGATCGCCGTCATCGGCATTTTCATCATCGCCGCCGTCGGGCTCCTGCTGTTTGCCCATCATACCGACGATCTCATTCATCGCGTTATCGCCGGCCTCGTCGTCAACGCCGAGCATCTGAAGGACATTGCCGTTATCCATATCCGTTTCGATATTTTCCAGCATATCGTCGGTGATATTCATCCTGTCGAGTATCTCCTGTACCTGCGGTATGCCGATCTTCTTCGCGCAGAACAGGCACAAGCCCTCGCTTTTGGCCTCATTATCGACAATTTTTGTTACGAATACTACTGCCACCCTTTTGTGGCACATTGAACACATTTGCATAAGTTTTTCCTGTCTGCGACCGATTAAGTGCCGTCGCCGCACATAAAATTAACGTATAAATCTGATAAGCGCCTCTTCAGTCGCAGTCGTTTCGGCCGACGGTATCACGCGACCGAACAGCTCCACGGATTTCAAAAGGAGGGCTACGGGATTATTATTCATAAAGAAATCCACAACGGGAGTTTCGCCCATTGCGAGTGTGAACGTATCTGGATATTTTGACACGAGCATCGGCAAAATAAAATTGACAAGGACAGATGATACTATATATGCCCACAAAGTGCCGCTGATCGCACCGAGAATAAAGCCGAGCACACGGTTGGCGGTCCTGATGACAGGCAGTGAGCAAAGCTTGTCGATTATGAACACGATCAGATTGATGACAAGCAACGACACAATGAAAAGCGCCAGAAATGCGAACACCTCGGACAGTACGTCGGCAAGGTAGTTATTGAATACCGCCCGTGACACCTCGTCGATATCCTCGCCCTTTTTTAAAGACTCAAAAAGAAACGCGAATACCTGCTTTACTTTATCAAACAGTCCGTTTGTGCCCTCCAGCTCCGGCATTTCCATATCAGTATGCAGGTCAGCGATAAACGGTATCCTCATAAACACCGGCGAAACGCTTTTATACGTCTTTATCGAAATGACGAAAGCCAATATATACTTTACGAGGCTGGCTATACTTTTGACAAAGCCGCGCACAACGCCCGCGATCGCAAATCCTGCCACGATAGCCAAAAGGATTATGTCAATGATATTTACGTTCATTTAACCCTCCGTGTTCTATTTTATATTATCCAAAAAGACTTTATGCAGATATAATCCGTCGGCCGGCGCGGTTATGCCCGCGGACGAACGGTCGCGGGAATCGATTATCGCGGCCATTTCATCCGGACAGCGTCTGCCGGAGCCGATCTCTGTCAGTGTGCCGACTATGATCCTTACCATATTATATAAAAATCCGTCAGCCGACACGTATATGCGAATGACGTCGTCCTGTCGGATCACGTCGCAACGGTCGACGGTGCGCACAGTGTCCGTGACATCGCTTCCGCTTGCCATAACAGCGGAGAAATCGTGTCTGCCGATTATTGCCCCGGCCGCACTTTTCATTTTATCCGTATCAAGGCCATGACCGTAATGCCATATTCTGCCGACGCAAAACGGATCGGGATATTTTGCCGTATTGATGACGTACATATACTCTTTGCCCAGCGTGTGACGCCTGACGGAATAGCCGTCGTCGACCACACAGGCACTGTGTACGGAAATATCGTCCGGCAAAAAAGTATTAAGTGCCGACGGCAATTTTTCCGGCGGGATCACCGTTGCGGAATCGGTCTGTAAGGTGGCGGCATAGTCCAGCGCGTGTACGCCGCTGTCGGTCCGGCTGCATCCGCTGACGAGTGAGCCCGCACCGAACAGCATATCGGCCGCGCGGCACATTTCACCCTGCACCGTTCTGCCGTTTGGCTGTACCTGAAAGCCGCAAAGCCTTGTCCCGACGTACGATAAACGTAAAAGATATTTCATGCCGTTACACCGTGTATACGGGCAGATGCACGTTGACCGCCAATACTCCGACAATAAACGCGGCCATCACAAAAAGCCCGACGAAATCAATTGCCGACAGCTTAAGACACGTCATACGAGTCCTGCCGTTGCCGCCGCGATAACATCTGCACTCCATCGCGGTTGCCAATTCGTCTGCACTGCGGAACGCCGATATGATAAGCGGTATCAGTATCGGGATGAGCGCTTTTGCCCTGTCGATGAGCTTACCCGTCGAGAAATCGGCACCGCGCGCCTTTTGCGCCGACATTATCTTATCGGTTTCCTTCAGCAGGGTCGGAATGAATCTCAGTGCTATGGTCATCATCATCGCAAACTCGTGTACCGGCACATGGATCACCCTCAGCGGCGACAGCAATCTTTCGATAGCATCCGTCAGGGCGATGGGCGTTGTGGTGTGCGTCAGCAGTCCCGACGTGCCGATAAGCAACTTCCAAATACGCTCGACCCTGAACGCTGCCGTCACGATGCCCTCAAGGTATATTGTGATTTTCCACAAATGCAACGGCGTATCGCCGACAGTGAAGAAAATATTCACGATCGATGTAAAGGCGATGACGTAGATAAGAGGTCTGACGCCGCGCAAGACGACAGAGACCTTTATCCCCGATATCGACACGAGAAAAGCCGTAAACAGTATAAGAAGAGCATATCCGCCGACACTGTCAGCCAAAAATACGGCAACGATGTACGCAACGGTAAGTATTATCTTCATACGCGGATCAAGCCTGTGCAACGGCGAATTTCCGGGGAAAAACTGACCGAGTGTGATATCACGCATCATTTGCCGTCACCCCCGATCAACCGAAGTATCTCGCGATGTGCCTCATCTACCGTATAAACGGCAGTATTCACGTCATTGCCGAGCTGTTTCAGTCTGCGCATGACGCGCGTGATCTGCGGAACGGCCAGACCGATATTCTCCAGCGAATCCGAATCCGAGAATATCTCCGCCGGGGTACCGTATCTGAATACCTTTCCGTGATTCATCACAAGTATCTTGTCGCAGTATCTCGCCATATCCTCCATACTGTGACTGATCATTATTACGGTCGAGGATGACTCGCGCTGATATCTGATGATATTGGACAGTATCTCATCCCTGCCGCGCGGATCGAGTCCCGCCGCCGGCTCATCAAGTATCATAATGCTGGGACGCATGGCGACTATGCCCGCTATCGCGACGCGTCGTTTCTGTCCGCCCGACAGATCAAACGGGGATTTATTCAGTAAATCTGCCGTTATGCCGACCGTTCCGGCGGCCCATTTGATGCGCGCGTCGATTTCCGCGTCATCAAGTCCCATGTTTTTCGGACCGAAAGCGATATCCTTGTATACCGTTTCCTCAAACAGCTGATACTCGGGATATTGGAAAACGAGCCCCGCGATAAACCTGTATTTCTTGATGTTTTTGGGGTCGGCCCAAATATTCTCACCGTGGATATACACGTCACCGCTGTCCGGCTTGATAAGGCCGTTCATCACCTGCGCCATGGTGCTTTTACCACTGCCGGTGTGACCGATGATGCCGATGGTCATGCCCTCGTCAAGCTCAATCGACACGCCGTCCAACGCCTCTTTTTCAAAAGGCGTTCCCTTTGCGTATATGTATGAGACATTGTCAAATCTGATTGAACTCATTTTGCTTTACCTTTGATTATCGATGAAATTTCTGCGGCACATTCCTCAACATCAAGCAAGTCGCCGTCGATCGCATAACCGTCATTTATCAGCCTGTGGGCAAGATCGGTCGTCTGCGGGACGTCAAGCCCGGCATCGGACAGAAGCTCGGTATGCGAAAATACCTCTTTCGGCGTGCCGTCGATCAGCACGTTACCGTCGTTTATGACGATGACCCTGTCGGCATCGATGGCCTCCTCCATATAATGCGTGATATGAAGGATCGTCTTGCCCTCACGATTCAGCCTGTGGACTGTATCCAGAACCTCACGCCTGCCTGCCGGATCAAGCATAGCCGTCGCCTCATCGAGTATTATGATATCGGGATTCAGCGCGAGAATGCCCGCGATCGCAACCCTTTGCTTCTGACCGCCCGACAGCTGATGCGGACTGTGCTTTTTGAATTCGCTCATTCCGACGAGCGCCAACGCGTCATCAACTCTTTTCCGTATCTGATTCGACGGGACGCCGATATTTTCGGGGCCGAACGCAACATCCTCCTCGACTATCGTGGCGACGAGCTGATTGTCGGGATTCTGAAACACCATCCCGACACGGCGACGTATCTCAAACAATTCGTCCTCCGTCAGAGTTTTCTCGTCGATCCTTTTGCCGAACAGACTCAAGGTGCCGTCTGTCGGCATTATTATCAGATTGCACAGCTTTGCAAATGTGCTTTTACCGGATCCGTTATGACCGAGCACCGCCACGAATGAGCCGCGCTCTATCGAAATATTGACACCGTTGAGGACCTCGGTCGATGAACCGTCGTCCTCTTTGTACGAAAAGCTGAGATTTTCAGCCTTGATAACAGTTTCTGACATTTTAACCTACTCTTTATTTATTTGATTGCCACCTTGCAGAGCCTCCACACGGAAGCGCACAGCCCGTTGCAGTCACGGGGATGCCTATCTCATCGGCTGTTGCCTTGCCGCCGAATCTTCTGACGATCGTCAGATTCATGATATACGACATTGCCGATGCCGAAAGCCCTGTGGAATACGAATTTATCAGAAAGAAAAGCGGTTTATCGCTGAGAACATTGGCGGCGAGCGCAACGAAATCGCCTATTTCATCCTCCAATTTCCATATTTCTCCCGACGGGCCTCTGCCGTATGAAGGCGGATCCATGATGATCGCGTCGTATTTTATGCCCTTTTTTTCGGCATATTTCAAAAATTTGGTACAGTCATCGACAAAAAATCTGATCTTGTCGCCGACACCGCACAATGCGGCATTTTCTTTGGCGTGTGCGACCATGTTTTTGGCCGCGTCAACGTGAAACACCTCTGCGCCCGCCACGGCCGCCGCAACGCTCGCGCCGCCCGTATACGCAAAAAGATTCAGTACGCGCACCGGCCTTCCGGCGTTTTTGATAAGCCCGGAAAACCAATCCCAATTGACTGCCTGCTCCGGGAACAGCCCCGTATGCTTGAAGCCCATCGGTTTGACCTTGAACCTCATGTCACGATACGAGATATTCCACGTGTCCGGCACGTTCAGAACGCTCCAATGACCGCCGCCGCCCTCACGAGTGTACACAGCGTCCGCGTTATTCCACTTTTCCGACAACGCGGCGTTTTTCCATATCACCTGCGGATCGGGGCGACGTAAAATATATTTACCCCAACGCTCAAGCCTTTCGCCGTCGTTGGTGTCTATCAGCTCATACTCTTTCCAATTATCGGCGATCCACATATCATTCCTCCGACGTGACCGTTGCGCTGTCGATGTCAAGCGACATCTGCTCGGTATCGTTCACCTGCGGTCTGTGATATGACAGACCGAGATGCTCATACGCACGTCTCGTGGCACATCTGCCGCGCGGGGTGCGTGCCAAAAAGCCTATTTGCATGAGGTACGGCTCATACACATCCTCGATCGTGACGGGCTCCTCGCCTATCGTAGCCGAAAGTGTTTCCAGCCCGACCGGTCCACCGTCGTAAACGCTGATGATCGTTTTCAGCATTGTGCGGTCAGTGTTATCAAGGCCGAGATAGTCGATTTCCAACCGCGTCAGTGCCTCATCGGCTATTTCTTTTGTGATGACGCCGTTTCCGCGTACCTGTGCATAGTCGCGGACTCGCTTCAACAGTCGGTTGGCGATTCGCGGTGTGCCGCGCGATCTGCGTGCTATTTCAACAGCGCCCAATGGCTCGATCATGATACCGAGTATCGACGCGCTTCTGTTGATGATCTGCGCCAATTCCTCGGTGGTATACAGCTCAAGCCTCATCAGAAGCCCGAATCTGTCACGCAGAGGCGTGGAAAGCTGTCCCGCACGTGTCGTCGCACCGATAAGCGTGAAGTGCGGAAGCGGCAGTCTGATACTGCGTGCGGCGGGTCCCTTGCCGATTATGATATCAAGCGAAAAATCCTCCATCGCCGGGTACAGTATCTCCTCAATATTCCTCGACAGGCGGTGTATCTCGTCAATGAACAGAACGTCGTTTTCACCGAGATTTGTCAAAAGCGCCGCGAGGTCACCCTGCTTTTCTATCGCGGGGCCCGACGTAACGCGGAAATTGACGCCCATTTCGTTGGCAATTATGCCTGAAAGCGTAGTTTTGCCGAGTCCCGGCGGGCCGTAGAGCAATATGTGATCAAGCGGTTCGCCGCGCAACTTTGCGGCCTCGATCGTTATGCGCAGACTCTCTTTCGATTTTTCCTGTCCGATATACTCTTCCAGCTTTTGCGGGCGCAGTCCGACCTCGGTATCTCTGTCCTCGTCGTTTTCATGCGCGGTCAAAAGTCGCTCGTCTATATCAAATTCATCGTCATTGCTTTGCGGCGTGTCGAATCTTTTTATCATTCAATACTCCTTACAGGCGGGAAGCCATTTTTTTAAGTGCGGCGGTTATCATATTCTCAAGTGTGTCGTTCGTATTCACACCGGTGAGTGCCTGCATGGCCTCGGAACGATTGTAGCCCAGCACCATAAGTGCCTTGACAGCCTCCTCCGTATTGCCGCCGGACGGTATGTACGCGTCCTGTTCCGGCGCATCGGTCTGCTCTTGCGACAGTTCTTTCGCGACCTTATCCTTAAGCTCAAGGACGATGCGCTGTGCAGTTTTCGTACCGACGCCGTTGGCCTTTGCCAATGCCTTATAGTCGGATATGCCGACAGAATACGCAAACTTCTCCGGTGTCATTGCCGACAAAATCGCCATTGCCGCCTTAGGACCTACGCCCGATACGGTTATCAGCATCTTGAACACGTTCAGCTCCTCAACGGTCATAAAGCCCATAAGCTCTATCGCGTCCTCTCTGACCGACATATATGTGTAAAGCGTCAACTTTTCGCCGATGCGCGATCCGATCTTTGCAAACGTATTGTAGCTGACGGTCATCTTATATCCTACCCCGCCCGCCTCGATTACAGCGAACGAAGGATCGGCATACGTCAGCTCACCCTTGATATAATGAAACATAGTCACGCACCTCTTAAGTCATTTTCGTTTTTTTCTGATTGTAAAAATCCTGTATGCGGGAGCCGCCGCAATGCGCGTGGCAAACCGCGATAGCCAAAGCGTCCGCCGTATCGTCGAGCTTTATCTTTGAATCTAGTCCGAGCAACATCCTTGTCAGCTCCATTACCTGCTTTTTTTCGCTTCTGCCGTAACCGACAACGGCGCTTTTTACCTGCAGCGGCGTATATTCTGCTATTTTGATCCCATTCTGCTTTCCGACGAGAAGCACGATCCCGCGCGCCTCGGCGACCGCGATTCCGGTCGTCTGATTCGTATTGAAAAACAGCTCCTCTACAGCCATTTCGTCCGGCCGGTATTCCCTGACTATTTCCGTCAGGTCGTTATATATCATCTCAAGCCGGTCCTCTGTGTCGATGCCGGCAGGCGTTTCGATGGATCCCATCGCGATGACGCGGAATTTACCGCCGACAAAGTCTACGACGCCGTAGCCGACAATGGCCAGCCCCGGATCTATACCGAGTATCCTCATGATCTGTCACCGTCCCCGATATGCACGTATATCCCGACGGGAATGAACTGCGAATAATTCAGTTTGAGATAGACCAACAATGCCGCCGTGTCTGCGTTACCGATGTCAAGTGTGACAGCATAGGTGTACTTGCCGCCCGAATAATCCCCGGGAATCGACGACATACCGACCACCCCGGCACCGTAGAAACGCGCCGCCGTGATCATATCGGCTATTCTGTCGATATCACCGAATGTCAGCCTGTACTCAAATGTTCTGATGCCGTCCGCAGCCTCAATATACTCAAATTTTTTCCCGACGAGGGCAAAGCGCGTGGAAACGTCGTCAGCCGATGTGATATCACATGACATAACAGTGAAAAGGTCGTATTTTTCCATGATCCTGTGAATTCCGTTCAGCCTGCCGTCGGACGAGTTTTCAACCGGGATCACTGCATACATGACGTCGGAACGCGCAACCGACTCGCAAAGCGACTGAAAGCTGTCCCCGTAAACCGCGCTGACGCCGAAAATATTGCGTGCGAATTTTTCAAATGCCATTCCCGCCTGTCCGTTTCGCAGTATGGCGATCTTGCGTTCCGGTACGACGTTATCATTTCCGGCACTCACCAGACACTCCATCAGCTCCGGCAGTGACACGATATCGCCCCGGCACAGCTCACGGCAGAAGATCAGCATTTCGTCACGCATGATCTCACGCGACTGCATTTTCTCTGTCATGCTGTTACACGGTGCCGTTTTGACGTCGATCGTCCTTTCGGGTATCAGCCCGGCAAATTCCGAATGTGCGTTATCTGTCCTCAATATCGCGGTGAGTGCCGATCGCATCCCGGATGACTGCCTGATGCCCTCTGCGCATACCGACGCCATATCGCGTATATGAGACACACGCTTTTCTGCGGCAGAAAAGGACTGTCTGTCAGTGTCTGACAGATTATCATATATTACTGACAGCATGTGCTGTATCCTGTCAGACATTCAGATCACCTGCGATTCAGTCGATAAATGAGAATTTTAAGCTGATATCAAGCGGCTTGACGTAATTTGTCAGCGCTCCTATCGAAATAATGTCGACGCCCGTATCGGCGACAGTCCTCAGCGAGGCGGCGTCGCGGTCGCCCATATTACCGGAAGCCTCGACGACGGCGCGGCCGTCTATGACCTTCACCGCCTGTGCCATCATTTCGACCGACATATTGTCCAGCATGATTATGTCGGCACCTGCGGAAAGTGCCTCATTGACCTGATCGATCGTTTCCGTTTCGACCTCTATTTTCAGTGTGTGCGGCGCATTTTCCCTCGCCGCCGTAACAGCCGCGGTTATTCCGCCGGCCGCAACAATATGATTATCCTTGATCAGTACGCCGTCCGCCAAATTGAATCTGTGATTTGATCCTCCGCCGACGCGCACCGCGTATTTTTCCATGGCGCGGAGTCCCGGCGTGGCCTTACGGGTATCGGCTATCCTTGCCGACGTTCCGCTTACGGCATCGACAGCCAGCCTCGTACGCGTGGCTATGCCGGAAAGATGCTGTAAAAGATTCAGACCGACGCGTTCGCCCGTCAGTACGGAATGTGCGTTACCGCGCACCTCCGCTATGACGTCGCCCTTTTTTACCTCGTCGCCGTCGTGCATGAACACCTCCAGCACGACATCACCTCCGACGATATCAAAGACACGCGCGACGATATCCATACCGCATATCACGCCCGTATCCTTTGCTATATATCTGCCGAATACCCGTTTGTTCTGCGGAATTGTCGCATTCGTGGTTATGTCACCCGTGCCGATATCCTCATCGATCGCTCTTTTCAGAAAATCGTCAAGTCCCGCTGTGGAAAAGCCGTACATATCACATCTCATCGACCACATAATGTGCGCCGATGCTCGCCTTTCTGGCTATCGCGCCGTTTATGATCATTGCCGCGCTTTGCACCATGTTATAATACTCGAATTCATATGTTTCCGTCATGATGAGGCTGTCGGCCTCCTCATAAAGTCTGTCGATCAGCT
>JAKSPY010000134.1 GCA_024404445.1 Clostridia bacterium | reverse complement strand
CATGGCGGGGGCTGCTACATGACCTTTCCAAATATTCGCCGCGCGAATTTATATGCGGCGCCAGATATTATCAGGACGGCAAGCGCAGTCCGAACGAAAAGGAACGGGAGTTGTACGGCTATTCAAAGGCGTGGCTTCATCACAAGGGCAGAAACAGACACCATTGGGAGTATTGGAACGATTATAATCCCGTTACAAAGTGCATTGAGCCCGTTCCGATGCCGCGCGTGTTCGTTGCCGAGATGTTCTGTGACCGCATAGCCGCCAGCAAGGTATATAAGGGCGGGGAATACACCGATCGCGCCCCGCTGGACTACTTTATCGCAAGACAGGACAGAGTGTGTATGCACGACAAAACGTCGTCAGAATTGGAGATGCTGTTGAAAATGTTGGCCGACAAGGGTGAAAAGGAAACATTTGCATACATCAGACATACGTTTATCAAAGATAAATAAATTTAAATTTTTCTATTGGAGTGTGTTATGTACGGTAAGGATATTAACGCGATAACCGAAAAACTGACGCGCTTTTACGAGGGGCATGGCGGTACGTCGCTGTTGCAGATACGCTCGATCGCAGACTGCGGTGACAAAACCCCGCCGCGACCGCTTAACAGCTGGAATTTTGACACGGAGCTTCATGACTATCTCGATGCGCGCGCCGAAAGAGCAGTCAGATATTGGATTGATCGTGCCGGCATTGATGACGTTATGATACCGTCGGTCACGGCGTGGTACGGCATTGCCGAGCATACCGCGTGGTTGGGCGGTAAGGTCGATTTCTCGGTCGACACAAGTTATAATCACCCGATGATCTCGGATATTTCCGAAAAGGATACGCTGACGCTCGATCCGACAAACGTATGGTTTGAGCGTGTGGGCGGCGGCATTGCGTATCTGAAAGAAAAATGGGGCGACAAGCTGTACGTGAAGCTTCGCGGCGCAGACGCACCGTCCGATATCGCCAATATCGTACGCGGCAACGATTTGTTCTATGACGTTTACGATGAGCCGGAGCTCGTCGGCGAGCTGGCTGATTTCTGTGCCGACGCGATGAAATATTATTTTTCCATTCAGCAGAAGGCGGCGGGAAAGCTGAACGGCGGATACCTGACGGGTTTTGATATCTGGCTGCCCGGTAATTCCGTAGGTCAGATATCCGAGGACGCCTCGTGTATGATGTCGCCGGATATGTATCGAGAACTGTTTTTCGATGCCCTGAATAAGAGCGTCGCCGGATACGATAACGTCATGATGCACACTCACTCGCTCGGATCGGTGCAATTGCCGACGTTTGCCGAGGTGAAAAACATTACGGTGCTGGAGATATCAAGCGATCCGAATTCCGACAGGGCAGTCGACGTATGGAGAAAGTACAAGGACGTGCTGAAGGATAAGGTCGTGATCGTTGAGCCGACGTACGACGAGCTGATGAGCATTAAGGATCTGCTGGGCTCATACCGCAGTATCATATGGTATGACGCAAAGACGAAGGACGAGGCGCGTGCCGTTTCGGAATTCATGTCGCAGTACTCAAAATGAAGGGAGCAGTTTAAAAAGTCCCGAAAAAGTGGCAGAGACGAAAGCCGAAGAGGCGAT
>JAKSPY010000133.1 GCA_024404445.1 Clostridia bacterium | reverse complement strand
AACCTGTTTTTCATCAATTCAATTATACCGAAAAAAGAGCTGAAAGTCTACCTTTTCGGTATTCTTACAGCTTCTTTTCTTAGCTTCTTTCGGGGCTATTTATTTACAGCCCCTTTTCTGATTTTCGGTATATTCAATGCTGTCGTGTTCGGGGGCCTCGTACAGGTGCGATTTATTCTGACAGAACATAATGCTTTTTTTACACGGCAGATTGCGGTACATATTGTATACACCGGTCGGCGGACAGATGTCGTCGCCGAGTCCTGCGGTTATGCGCACGCAAACGTCACGCCCGGCAAGGCGCTTTGCGGTCATCAGCTGATCGTAATAGCGCATCGCCTCGCCTTTCGGCGGATCTCCCGCCATTCTGCCGAGGGTATCGGCGTCGATGTCGCATATCCATGGCACGAAAACGTCGGCGTATTTTACGTTGTCATTCGTCGCCATCGCCGTCATCGCCTGAAACGCGCCCTGACTTCCGCCTGCGACAGATACGTTTCCGTTTGACTCCGGAAGGGTGGCGACGTATCTGGTGGCTTGCGTCGCACGCATCATCATATCGTGAAAATACGTCGTTTCGGGATCTGAATTTTCCGTTTTGTCAAATCCGTATCGGCTCAATCTGCCTTGCGCCAGCTCGTCATAATACTCTTGCGGTTGCAGGTTTTTGATGCCGTGAGCGTTTATCCACAGCGTGATCTTGCCCGGCATCGGATCGATCGGTGCCGATACGACGCCGTACCCCTTATATCTGACGTAGGCTTCCAATGAGTTTATCTTTGCATTCTTTGGTATTGACAATATGCCGCGGACGTCGGCACTTCCGGCGCATTTCACCGTGACGTCGTAAATATCGAAATCGGGATATTCCGTGCAATCCACCGGCACGCGTGACAGCTCCTCCGGCTCAACCGCGTAAACGTCGCGTTTGAATTTATCCCAGAATTCATAAAAACCGTCGGGCATCGTCGCGTAAGGCAACGCGTTTTCAAGCTCGCAACCGACACCGGCACACAATTCGTCGCACTCCGGTAACGGATCGCCGTTTTCGTCAAGCGCGGTCGCGTTTATTCTGATACAGCCGGGAACGTCCAACCTGAGTGTCAGCGAAAACGCGCCGCTTTCTCCGTTTGTCTCACCGCAGTACCTGCTTTTGTCGTCGCCTGTCACCGTGTATCTGAATTTCGCGCACGGTACGGCCTTTCCGTCGCGTGTCAGCGCGGCGGAAAAGTATATGCTTTCGCCGCATTTATAGTCCAGCGGTGCTTTATTGGTCTTGCAGATAAAATATGCGTTCATATAGCCTCTCCTGTATCTGATGATATAATTATAGCTTTCTGCCGATCAAAGTCAATAGCCACATTGACTTTGTACGCCGCGTGTGATATTATTTTACCGTAACCGGAAGGAGAATTGATATGGCAGACAGATTTATGACAGTGACCGACGATGTTCGGTATTCCGATAAAGCGCAGTGGGTGGTGATGCCCGGCGCCGCGCGTCAACAGTGGGTGATGTACCGTTCGCATTTTGCGACAAAAGCGGGCAACAGGGTATTATTACTGATCAGTGCGGCGGAATACTGTGTGATATATCTGAACGGTATGCTTGTTTCGCGCTCGTTTTTGCGCTCATATATATACGATAAGGCGTATGAGGTTTATGACGTCTCATCGGCTGTCACGGATGGGGATAATGTAATTGCCGTCCATGCCTGCGAATCGGGGGAAAAAGAGCGGTGCGGAATTCTTTGCGAGGTAAAGGACGGTGATGATGAGGTCCGGACAGAATGGGTCTGCCGTGCCGATGACTCGATAAAGGCGCCGTGCGCGTATATGGCGTCGTCCGCATCTTATGAGGCTGTCGATATGTCGCTTATATGCGACGGTTGGCAGGAGCCGGGCTATGACGACAGCGAATGGCAAATGGCGGAATCGCTCGGCGGTGTCGGCAGATATCCGTCTGAAAAAATGCACCAGAGTAAAAAAGAGCCGCAGA